>JAYSQR010000085.1:0-15814 GCA_043721435.1 Nitrosospira sp.
AGCGCCTGGTCAACTTATTGATTTAAATTGGTCGGGGCGAGAGGATTTGAACCTCCGACCACTTGCACCCCATGCAAGTACGCTACCAGGCTGCGCTACGCCCCGAAGCTGCGGATTATAGCAAACAAGCCCTGGTGTTAGAAATTGCTTTCGGCGTTTCGTGACTTGAAGAATGCAGGGAATGGAGAACGGATGAACAGGTCATGATTGCAGCAGTGACACGACACTCTTGATCTCACTCCGCAGCAATGCCAAATCGACTGGCGAGTGAGTTGAGGCAACCGGAGTGACGGCAGGCATCGGTTCAGCCGCGCTTTGTCCCAGGCGGCCACGAGCGCCATTGATGGTGAAACCCTGCTCGTAGAGCAATTCGCGAATACGGCGGATCAGCAGCACTTCATGATGCTGATAGTAGCGGCGGTTACCACGGCGTTTGACTGGTCGCAATTGGGTGAATTCCTGCTCCCAATAACGCAGCACATGCGGTTTGACACCGCATAACTCGCTGACTTCGCCTATGGTGAAATAGCGCTTTACCGGGATGGGCGGCAAGACGCTGCTAGGCATCGCGCTTTCCCTGATGGTTTTTTTCTACCATTGCCTTTAGTTTTTGACTGGCGCGGAAAGTCACCACGCGCCGGGCGGTAATCGGGATCTCCTCACCGGTCTTGGGGTTGCGGCCGGGGCGCTGCGGCTTGTCGCGCAACTGAAAATTACCGAAACCTGAAAGCTTGACGCCATCGCCGCTCTGTAACGCAACACGAACTTCCTCGTAAAAAGCATCTACCATGTCCTTCGCTTCACGCTTGTTCAAGCCAACTTTCTCGAACAGCAAATCTGCCAATTCGGCCTTTGTTAAAGTCATACCTTTCCTCACCTGTTTATTGATTTTCTGGACGTGTGCTCAACTGCCTGTTCATTTGTATGCAGTTATGTACTCAGTTACGCAGTCTCGCGTCAAACTGACTTTGCAGAATACCGAGCAATTTTGTGATGGCTAAGTCTGCTTCTGCATCTGTTAATGTTTTTTCAGTATCTTGCAATAACACACGGAATGCAAGACTTTTTTTGCCATTTTCCATTCCCTTTCCGCGATAGACATCAAACAGGGAAATCTCTGAAACAATGGATGGTTTCTCAGCCTGCATGCCCTCTAACAGCGCTTGGACGCTGATGCTATCCGCTACTACCACGGCGATGTCGCGTCTCACTGGCGGGTATTTTGAAATTCCCCCCGCTGCTGACAGCGTACGCGCCGCCAAGAGGTCCAGATCCAGCTCAAACAGCACTGCGGATTTCGGCAAATCGGCCTTTTGCTGCCAGCGTGGATGAAGCTCACCCAGCCAGCCGACGATTTTTCCGCCCAGGCGGATTTGTGCCGATTTCCCGGGATGCAAAGCGGGATGAGGTGCCGCCTGGAAATCTGCTACTTCTGGCCAGAATAACGCTTCGATGTCCGCCTTGGCGTCATAAAAATCCACGGTGCAGGCAGGTGCCCCCCACTGCTCGGCTACGGCATCCCCGTAGCAAAGCCCGGCCAGTCTTTCCAGCTGCACATGGGCCTCACCTTCTTTGACGAAACAACGCCCGATTTCGAACAATCGCACCCTGGTCTGCTTGCGATTAAGATTGAATTGCAAGTTCGATATAAGTCCACCGATCAGGCTGCTGCGCATCACACTCATCTGGCTGGCGATAGGATTCTTCAATGCGATCGGTGTTGTATTACTCGTAAAATCTGCTTCCCATGCGGCATCTACAAAAGGGTAATTAATCACTTCCTGATAATCCCGCGCTGCCAGGATACGCCGTAGCTGTAGCGGGGTATGCAGCAGTTCGGATTCGGGCAGCATGCTCAGAGCCGCATGCGGCAAGCTGGCGGGAATGTGATCGTATCCGTAAATACGTGCCAACTCTTCGATCAAATCTTCCTCGATGGCAAGATCGAAGCGGTAGCTCGGCGGCGTCACCTGAAACACACCGCCATCAACAGTAAAATTGAACTGCAGACGCTGCAATAGTTCAGTTGCCTTGGATGTATCCAGATCTATACCCAGCACCCGTCGTGTGCGCTCCACGCGCAAGCTAATAGGCTTGCGTTGCGGCAGTTTGCCCTTCACTTCAGTAATTGGCCCCGCCTTGCCGCCGCAAATATCCACTATCAATCTTGTGGCGCGCTCCATTGCATTGCGCGTGGCAGCGAAGTCCACCCCGCGCTCAAAACGGTGTGCTGAATCGGAACTGAATCCCAGACGAAAAGATTTTCCGGCTATCGCCTCTGGGCTGAAGAATGCACTCTCCAGAAACAGGTCAGCGGTGTCCTGCTGCACTCCGCTTTCACTCCCGCCCATGATACCCGCCAGCGCCAGCGGCTTGGTCTCATCGGCGATCAACAGCATGTCAGGTTGCAGGACAAGATTTTCGCCATTCAGCAATTGCAGCTTCTCGCCAGACTTGGCGTAGCGTACATGCACCGCACCCGCGATCTTCGCCAGATCGAAAGCGTGCAGCGGCTGACCCGTCTCCAGCATTACATAGTTGGTTACGTCTATCACCGCGTTGATTGTCCGTATGCCGCTACGTTCCAAACGGCGGGTCATCCATGGTGGCGTGGGCGCATCAAGACGTATGCCGCATATCACCCGGCCGCAATAGAGCGGGCAGGCATCCGCTGCCTCCACCTGCACAGTCAGGATGTCGTCGATCTTGCTGTGGACCGCTTCAATCTCTAGCGGGTTAAGTTTTGCGGAAGTAATCGCCGCCACTTCTCGCGCCACCCCGGCCAATCCCAGGCAATCAGCACGATTGGGCGTTAGCTTGAGTGTGAAGAGTTTGTCATCCAGCGCGTAATAGTCGCGAAAATTCGCGCCCGTTGGTGCATCACCGGGAAGTAGCAGCAAACCTTCTGCAGCGTCGTTTAAACCCAATTCCTTGGCTGAACACAACATGCCAGAGGATTCCACGCCGCGTACTTTAGCCTGCTTGATGGCAACGCCAGGCAGTTGCGCACCAACCAGCGCGCAGGGCACTTTCACACCGGCACGAACATTGGCCGCGCCACAAACGATTTGCAGCGATTCGCTGCTCGCCGCTGCACCCACACTCACCTGGCATACATTCAGACGGTCTGCATCCGGATGTTTCTGCACCGACAACACTTCGGCTACCACCACTTTGTCAAAGGCCGGCGCAGCAGGCTCGATCGCTTCCACCTCCAACCCCGCCATGGTCAGAACGTGAGCCAGTTCGCCACTGGAAAGCGGTGGATTGACCAGGGTACGGAGCCAGTTTTCAGAGAATTTCATGGGGGCCTGTTTTTGCGTCAGGAGATGCGATGGGCGCTGTTCAATTAAACTGTTTCAGGAAGCGTAAATCGTTCTCGAAAAACAACCGCAAATCATTCACACCATAGCGCAGCATCGCCAGCCGTTCCACTCCCATACCGAAAGCAAAGCCGGTATATCTCTCGCTGTCTATGTTGACATGCTGCAGCACGTTGGGGTGCACCATGCCGCAACCCAGTACTTCCAGCCAGCCGGTGTGGCTGCATACCCGGCAACCACTGCCGTGGCACATCACACAGCCAATATCCATTTCAGCGGAAGGCTCGGTAAAGGGGAAGAAAGAAGGGCGGAAGCGCACCGGCAAATCGTCACGCTCAAAAAAGTGCTGCATGAAATCCGCCAGCACGCTCTTCAACGCGGCGAAATTCGCATTCTCATCCACCCACAAACCTTCTACCTGATGAAACATGGGCGTGTGGGTCACATCAGAATCGCAACGGTATACCCGCCCCGGTGCGATTACTTTTAACGGCGGCCGATTACTCTGCATGTAACGGATTTGCACTGGCGATGTATGGGTGCGCAGCAGGTGCTTGTCATCGACATAGAAAGTGTCATGCATCGCCCGCGCCGGATGATTTTCCGGGATGTTGAGCGCAGTGAAATTGTAGAAATCGGTTTCGATTTCGGGGCCGGAAGCAACGGCAAAACCAATCGAGCGGAATAGCAATTCGATGCGTTCCAGCGTGCGCGTTACCGGATGCAAACCACCCGTACCCAGACCGCGCCCCGGCAACGTCACGTCCAGCGCTTCCCCGGCTAGCTGCATTCCCAGTTTTTTTGCCTGGATCGCATCACGGCGGCGATTAAGCGCCGCCTCCAGCGTCTCCTTCGCCTGGTTGATGCGGCTGCCCATGGCGGGCCGTTCTTCCGGTGAAAGCTTGCCCAACCCCTTAAGCAGTTCGGTCAGCGTGCCACTTTTACCGAGATAACGTGCCTTGGCTTGCTCCAGTTCGGCAGCATCGTCTATGCCATCAAACAGGTTGATGGCTTCACTGAGAAGGTTGTCCAGATTATGCATGGGTACGCAAAGTAGTTGGGCTGTGCCCGCGAAATCACACAAGAAAAAAGGAGGCTGAGACTTTTCGCCTCTTGGCCTCCTTGCCTCTTTTTTGTTACTGCCTGCTATACGACGAGACTGGCCTTGGCTTGCTCAACGATTTTTGCGAAAGCTGGCTTGTCAAACACCGCGATATCAGCCAGCACCTTGCGGTCCACTTCTATCTCAGCTTTCTTCAAACCGTTCATGAACACGCTATAGGGCAAACCGCATTCGCGTGCAGCAGCATTGATACGGGCAATCCACAAGGCACGGAACTGACGCTTCTTCTGCCGACGATCACGGTAAGCATATTGCCCTGCCTTCATCACCGCTTCTTTGGCGATGCGATAGACATTCTTGCGGCGACCACGATATCCCTTGGCCAGATCCAGGATCTTCTTATGACGGGCGTGAGCCGTCACACCACGTTTTACTCTTGGCATGGCAGTCTCTCCTTAGGCGTAGGGCATCATGGCGCGTACTGACGCCACGTTGGTGGAATGGACACCGGCGGTTCCCCGCAGTTGGCGCTTGTTTTTGGTGGTTTTCTTGGTGAGAATGTGGCGCTTGAAAGCCTGCGAACGCTTGACGCTCCCGCCGGGCCGCACCTTGAAGCGCTTGGCAGCGCCGCTCTTGGTCTTCATCTTGGGCATGATACTGCTCCTGTTTTAACATGACATCGGGTGTTTCCTGAGCGGAACACTTTTAAGACCCGGGAGTCACTTGGTTTTACGCTGGCATGAATGTTCTTCGCGCCAGCTTTGCTGCTATCCGCGTATGCCTGGGCATACACCGGTTGTTACTTGATCACTTCTCAGCCTCTGCGGCCATTACCTCTGTGCTGGCTGCAGAGTCTACCTCAGTCTTTGTTGCATTTGGGGCTACGCCACTGGCTACCTTTTCCGCCTTCGGCTTGGCTGCCTTCGGCTTGGCCACTTTCAGTTCCTTTTTCTTGGGCGACAACACCATCACCATTTGCCGTCCCTCCATTCTGGGGAACTGCTCTACCACAGCATGCTGTAACAGATCATCCCGCACCCGCTCCAGCAGGCGTATACCGAATTCCTGATGCGCCATCTCACGTCCACGAAAACGCAACGTGACCTTGGCCTTGTCACCTTCTTCCAGAAAGCTGATCAAGTTGCGCAACTTGATGTTGTAATCGCCTTCGTCAGTGTTGGGACGGAATTTGACTTCCTTGATCTGGATTTGCTTTTGCTTGAGCTTGGCTTCGTGTTTTTTCTTGCTTTCTTGATAACGAAACTTGCCATAATCCATCAGGCGGCATACCGGGGGTTGGGCGGTAGGCGCAATTTCGACCAAATCTATTCCGGCTTCCTCCGCCAAGGCATTGGCGACCGCCAGCGTAACGATGCCTATCTGCTCTCCCTCTACACCAATCAAGCGCACTTCCGGGACGTTAATCTCTTGATTCGTACGCGCTGCTTTTTCTTGAACTATAGCAATTCCCCAAGTTTGTTTAATGAATCAAACCGTACCAGCCCTTATGGATATTTCCGCTTCAAGGCGTTCAATCAACGCTTGCAGAGACATCTGGCCAAGATCCGAACCTGACCGGGTACGCACGGCAACCATTTGTGCCGCCACTTCCTTATCGCCCACTATGATCTGGTAAGGCAGTTTCTGTAAACTATGTTCGCGGATTTTATAGGTTATTTTCTCATTTCTCAAGTCCGCGTGTGCACGGATGCCATTGTGCTTGAGTTTGTCAGCCACTTCACGGGCATAATCCGCCTGTCCCTCGGAGATGTTCAACACCACCGCCTGCTCCGGCGAAAGCCATAAGGGAAGCGCTCCGGCATGGTTTTCGATGAGGATGCCAATGAACCGTTCCAGCGATCCCAGAATCGCCCGGTGCAACATCACCGGTATCTGCCGGGTATTATCTTCGGCTACGTATTCCGCTCCCAATCGCGCCGGCATGGAAAAATCCAGTTGCAAAGTGCCGCACTGCCATACACGACCGATGCTGTCCTTAAGCGAAAATTCGATTTTCGGGCCGTAGAATGCACCTTCGCCGGGCTGCAATTCCCAAATCAGTTTCTTGTGATTCAATGCGGATTCCAGCGCGGCTTCCGCCTTGTCCCACTGTTCTTCCGAACCGACGCGCTTCTGTGGGCGAGTGGAGAGCTTTACCAGAACCTCATTAAAACCAAAGTCGGTATAAACCGTCTGCAACAGGTCGATGAATTGCATCACCTCGCCCTGTATCTGGGCTTCAGTACAGAAAATATGCGCATCGTCCTGGGTGAAAGCGCGCACCCGCATGATGCCATGCAGCGCACCGGACGGTTCGTTGCGATGACATGAGCCGAACTCCGCCAGTCGCAGTGGCAAATCACGGTAGCTTTTCAATCCCTGGTTAAATACCTGGACATGGCCGGGACAATTCATCGGTTTGACCGCAAAATCGCGCTGCTCTGAATGCGTGGTGAACATGTTCTCGCGGAAATTTTCCCAATGCCCGGAACGCTCCCACAATCCCTTGTCGAGAACTTGCGGTGTGCGGATTTCCAGATAGCCGTTATCGCGGAATACCTCCCGCATGTACTGCTCTACCTGTTGCCAGATGATCCAGCCCTTGGGATGCCAGAACACCATGCCCGGCGCTTCTTCCTGGATATGGAACAAATCCAGCTGCTTGCCGAGCTTGCGGTGGTCACGCTTTTCAGCTTCTTCGAGCCGGTGCAGGTAAGCGTCCTGATCCTCCTTTTTGGTCCAGGCCGTGCCATAAATCCGCTGCAGCATTTCATTGCGCGAATCACCGCGCCAATAGGCGCCCGCCACTTTCATCAGCTTGAACACCTTGAGCCTGGAGGTGGCCGGCACATGCGGGCCGCGGCACAAATCGGTAAAATTTCCCTGGGAGTAAAGTGACACGTCCTCGTCACCGGGAATGGCCTCGATAATCTGCGCCTTGTAGTGCTCACCCTGGTTTTTGAAGAAATTGATCGCTTCGGAGCGCTCTAATACCTTGCGCTCCACTTTCAAATCGCGCTTACTGATTTCCGCCATACGCTTTTCAATCGCTGCCAGATCCTCTGTCGTGAATGGGCGCTTATAAGAGAAGTCGTAATAAAAACCGTCCTCGATCACCGGCCCGATGGTGACCTGCGCTTCGGGAAACAACTCCTTCACCGCGTGCGCCAGCAAGTGCGCGCTGGAATGACGAATGATTTCCAGCCCCTCCGCATCCTTGTCGGTGATGATTGTCAGATCACAGTCAGTCTCAATGCGGTAAGACGTATCCATGAGCTTGCCATTGACCTTGCCGGCCAACGCCGCGCGCATCAGTCCCGCACCAATCGATGCTGCGACCTCCAGCACCGTCACCGGCTGCTCAAATTTACGCTCCGAACCATCCGGCAAACGAACGACTGTCACAGCTGCTTCCTTTGATAAAAAATGGGGGCTAACTGCAGAGGACTTATAAAATTTCAGATGAATCCTGGCACAAATTGCATTCTCCCATAGCTCCCGTTGAGGGGCAACCCGATGCGCTGTACCTGAACAACAGAAGCATCCAGTTTGGGTGTGACAATTCGTCGTAGCGAACACTTGAGAACAGCGATTGTTCTCCTTGTCCCCGGAATGAGGCGGGATGGAAACCGCATGGTGCAACATGCCGCATTTCTGCGACCTTTGAAACTACAATCACTGTTGACAACTTTTAACTGGCTGCAGCGATCCGCACGGCCTCGGCCACCTGTTCTGCCCAGCGCTTGACCTTCTGTTCCGACTCACCTTCCACCATCACTCGCACCAGCGGCTCGGTACCTGATGCACGCAGCAGTATGCGTCCCTTGTCGCCAAGATCGTGCTCAGCGGCGGTTTGAGCGGCTTTGACCTGCGTGCTAATGCAAAAATCAAACCCCTTCGCAACCCTTACGTTAACCAGTCGTTGCGGATAAAGCGTAATGCCGCGCATAAGTCCGGCCAGCGTCTTGCCGCAATCACGCATTGCATGCAGTACTTGCAGTGCAGAAACGATACCGTCGCCAGTGGTGTGCTTGTCGATACATATGATATGGCCGGAGCCTTCTCCGCCCAGTTGCCAGCCTCTCTGTTGCAGCAGTTCCAACACATAGCGGTCGCCGACATTGGCACGGGCAAAGGGGATATTCAATTTCCTGAAACCGTTCTCTACCGCAAGGTTGGTCATTAATGTACCCGCCACCCCCCCTTTGAGCAGGCCTCTCTGCTGGCGATGCTTTGCAATGATGTAGACCAGTTGATCCCCGTCATAGAGCGTGCCCTTACTATCCACCATGACGACGCGGTCGCCATCACCATCCAACGCAATACCAAGATCGGCATGATGCTGCCTGACGGCTTCTTGCAAGGTGGAACTATGGGTCGCACCACATTCGTGATTGATGTTGAGACCGTCCGGTTGCACCCCGATGGCAACCACATCGGCCCCCAGTTCGTGCAGTACATGACCGGCGATGTGATAGGTTGCGCCATGGGCGCAATCGACCACGACACGCAAACCACGTAGATCGAGATGGTAAGGAAAAGTGCTTTTGCAGAATTCGATGTAGCGCCCTGGCGCGTCGCTGATACGCCGTGCTTTGCCGAGCTGCGCTGAAGGCATGGACTTGATGGGTGCATTTAGTCCCGCTTCTATCTCGTGTTCAGTCTCATCGGGCAGCTTGCTGCCTGCGGCGGAAAAGAACTTAATGCCGTTGTCTTCAAACGGATTGTGCGAAGCTGAAATAACAATGCCCGCCTGTAACCGAAGTGCGCGGGTGAGATAAGCTACCGCCGGGGTCGGCATGGGCCCGGATAGAAACACGTCCACTCCGGCGGCAGATAGTCCTGCCTGTAGGGCTGATTCCAGCATGTAGCCGGATATGCGCGTATCCTTGCCAATCAGCACCGCTGGGCGTTCGCCCTTGGACAGATGCCAATCGGCGGAGGCCAGCACCTTGCCGGCAGAATAGCCAAGATGCATGATGAAATCCGGGGTGATGGGTATCTCCCCCACTCGCCCACGTATACCGTCAGTGCCAAAATATTTCTTGCTCAATTGGAAATCCACGAAGGGTGAAAAGTAAACAGCATGACGAACAGCGATGCGCTACCGCCTCTCATCACTTACGGGTCATTGTTCAAGCGCATTATAAACCGACAGCGCATCTCTGGTCGCCTTTACATCGTGAACTCGCAGAATTCTGGCACCCCTAGCTGCTGCCAGCAAAGCTGCAGCAACGCTGGCATGAACCCGCTCACCCACTTCGTTGCCGGTGAGCTTCCCCAACATGGATTTACGCGACAGCCCCACCAGTACCGGTACGCCCATGTCCGCAAAACGGTCAAGGTGGCGCAGCAATTCGAGATTGTGTTCCAGTGTTTTACCGAAACCAAAACCCGGATCTATTACCAGCCGCCCGAGCGAGATTCCTGCTGCTTGCGCCGCATTCAGGCGGCGCTGCAAAAAATCCTTCACTTCCGCCACCACATCACCGTATTGAGGATTAATCTGCATGCTGCGCGGCTCACCCTGCATGTGCATGAGGCATACTGCCACATTTCCTGCTGCAACCGCTTCTAGTGCGCCCGGCGCTTGTAGTGCATTGACATCATTAATCATGACCGCGCCAGCCTCTATCGCCGCACACATCACTTCCGGTTTTGAAGTATCCACCGAAACAGGTATATCCCTGCTGGCTAGAGCTTGCACCACCGGAACGATACGGCGCAGTTCCTCTGCCGCGTTTACCGGAGTGCCACCGGGACGAGTGGATTCGCCACCGATGTCCAGCATGTCGGCTCCTTCTTCAAGCAGGCGTACGGCGTGGCAGATGGCGCTTTCGCTTGAGGCATACAAACCACCATCGAAAAAAGAATCGGGTGTGACATTGACGACCCCCATGATGAGAGGGCGGTGAAGAGGGAGATTGAATTTACCGCAATGAAGGAACAAGGGGTTTAAGAGCGGAGAGTTTGAAACTGGAGTCTAATATGAATAAGGCGAGCCTGGCTCGCCTTATTCATTTCTGCTCCATTACCCTCTACTGATAATCTGTGGCCTCTCACACTTCCTGCGCTGGTGTCGCGGTCGCTGCCGGTGCTGCCGGAGGCGTATCATCCTTCGACGACGGCACAGATTTGGAAGGTTTGGGTGGTCGCGGAGCGCGGCCTTCCATGATGTCACCAATCTGGTCGGAGTCTATGGTTTCCCACTCCAGCAGGGCTTGGGCCATAGCCTCGATCTTGTCACGGTTTTCCTCGATCAATTTACGCGCCAAGGCATACTGTTCGTCAATAATACGACGAATTTCCATATCCACCTGTTGCATGGTGGCTTCACTCACATTTTTGTGGGTAGTAACAGATCGGCCAAGAAAAACTTCTCCCTCATTTTCACCATAGACCATCGGCCCAAGAGAATCCGACATGCCCCACTGGGTAACCATGCGCCGAGCCATTTGGGTAGCACGTTCAAAGTCATTGGACGCACCGGTTGTCATTTGCCCCATGAATATTTCTTCGGCGATACGTCCACCAAACAGTACCGCGATAGTCTGCAGAAGCTCTTCCCGATCCATGCTGAAACGATCTTCGGTCGGAAGTTGCATCGTCACACCCAGTGCACGTCCGCGCGGAATGATCGTAACTTTATGCACCGGATCGGTTTTAGGCAGAAGTTGCGCTACCACGGCGTGACCAGATTCATGGTAGGCAGTGTTACGGCGCTCGCGCTCAGGCATCACCATTGACCGTCGTTCAGCGCCCATGAAAATCTTGTCCTTGGCGCGTTCGAAATCTTCCATATCCACCAGTCGCTTATTGCTGCGCGCTGCAAACAGTGCCGCCTCATTCACTAAATTGGCGAGATCGGCACCCGACATCCCCGGCGTACCGCGCGCAATGATATCTGCACGCACGTCGGGTGCAATTGGGACTTTGCGCATATGCACGTTGAGTATCTGCTCGCGTCCACGTATATCGGGTAGCGGGACCGTCACCTGACGGTCGAAGCGACCAGGACGTAATAGTGCCGGGTCAAGCACATCGGGACGGTTGGTGGCGGCGACCACAATCACACCGACGGCCGCCTCAAACCCGTCCATTTCCACCAGCAACTGGTTCAGTGTTTGTTCGCGTTCATCGTTACCGCCGCCCAACCCTGCGCCACGCTGACGACCAACCGCATCAATCTCGTCGATAAAGATAATGCAGGGCGCCTGTTTCTTGGCTTGCTCGAACATGTCCCGTACGCGCGCAGCACCCACACCAACAAACATCTCCACGAAATCGGATCCGGAAATACTGAAGAACGGAACCTTGGCCTCGCCCGCGATGGCACGGGCCAGAAGGGTTTTACCGGTGCCGGGATTACCCACCATCAATACGCCGCGGGGGATCCGGCCCCCAAGCTTCTGAAACTTGGTGGGATCACGCAGGAAATCGACCAGTTCCGACACCTCTTCTTTGGCTTCCTCGCAGCCGGCAACATCGGCAAAAGTCACGGTGTTGGTAGTCTCGTCCAGCATGCGTGCCTTGCTCTTGCCAAACGAGAACGCACCACCGCTTCGCCCGCCACCCTGCATCTGGCGCATAAAGAAAATCCATACACCAATCAGTAACAGCATCGGGAACCACGAAACGAAAATGTTCATCAGCAGTGATGGCTCTTCCTCCGGCTTGGCCTCGACAATGACGCCGGACTTGAGCAAATCGCTCACCATCCAGGGGTCAGAGGGAGTATAGGTGGTGAAGCGCCTGCCATCGGCTTTGGTGCCTTTCAGCGTACGCCCCTCAATGGTCACTTTGGCAATTCTGCCCTGATTCACTTCATCAATGAACTGAGAATATTCCATCGTTGCCTGCGCTGTTGTCTGGCGCGTACTGAACTGATTGAACACGGTCATCAGCACCAGCGCGATCACTAGCCAGATGGCCATGTTTTTAATAAGATTGTTCAAGATAGCTCCTTGGCTTGCGCCGTCAAAATCTTACAATAATTTGCATTCTAAACCCATTTGAGGATTTATAACAGAATGGATTATGCCCGATACCCGTCTTGTTTCGATCGCCACACGGCCCACTCTGTACTGTACGCTACTCGCCTAAAGCGGGAAGAGCCCTTTCCCGTTTTCCCAGCCCCAGCAAATAGATTTCGCTGCTTCGGCCCCGGGAAGCTTCCGGTTTACGCGTTAACACTTGTTTGAATGTGGCACGCATGGCAAGCAAAAACTGCTCAAAACCAGAACCTTGAAACACTTTGACGAGAAAGTTGCCACCAGAGTTCAATCGCCCCACAGAGAATTCCAGTGCCAGTTCAGCCAGATACATACTACGCGCCTGGTCACTCATGCTTATGCCGCTTATATTGGGGGACATATCCGAAATTACAAGATCAACCGGACAGTCGCCCAGACAATTCTCCAGTTCAGCCAATACCGTCGCTTCCCTGAAATCTCCCTGGATGAAAATCACGCCTGGCAGAGCCGCCATTTCCAGCAGATCGAGAGCAATTATCCTGCCCTTCCCGCCCACCTTGTCTGCTGCCACCTGCGACCAGCCACCTGGTGCCGCACCCAGATCCACCACCGTCATGCCCGGTCTGAGCAAATGGTCACGCTCAGCGATTTCCATCAACTTGTAGGCGGAACGTGAGCGATAGCCTTCTTTTTTCGCTTGCTTGACGAAAAAGTCATTCACGTGTTCTCTCATCCAGGCTTTGCTGGTTTTGGCGCGTTTCATCGCGTAGAATGAAGAATTCCGGAAAATTGCATGTTAGTTCTTACTCTCACTCATCGTCATGCCCTAAGGGCGCTTGCCCATGCCATCAGCCCGGTTGTCATGATAGGCGAAGCGGGCTTGTCGGAAAATGTTATCCGTGAATTGGATCGGGGGCTCAGAAGCCACGAGCTAATCAAAGTCAAGGTACTCAGCGGCGAGCGAAAAATAAGGGAAATGCTGCTTGAGGAAATCTGCCAGCGCCTTGAAGCCGCCCCAGTGCAACACATCGGCAAGATACTGGTAATCTACCGTCCCAAACCGGAAGAAGCAGTAAAACCCACCACTGCCAAATTCCGCAAAAAACGCGAACCACGGCGCGCCAAACGCAGCTTTCAGGCCTGACGCCGTAGTTATCGTATTGAATTAGATATATTTCACATCAAGAATCTCGTACTCCCGCACTCCACCCGGTGCCAGCACCTCCGCCACGTCACCGGGATACTTGCCGATCAGGGCACGAGAAATTGGCGAACTGATGGAGATCTTCCCCTGTTTGATGTCGGCTTCGTCGTCACCAACAATCTGGTAGGTCACCACTGTGCCACTGGCCATATCCTCCAGATCGATGGTGGCACCAAACACACAGGCGCCATCAGCGTCGAGCAACGCCGGGTTGATGATCTGGGCATTAGAAAGCTTGCTTTCCAGCTCAGCGATACGGCCCTCGACAAAACTCTGTCGCTCCTTGGCAGCATCGTATTCGGCGTTTTCAGAAAGATCGCCGTGGGAGCGGGCTTCTGCGATGGCAGCAATTACAGCAGGACGCTGCACGGTTTTCATTTCGTGCAATTCGGCACGCAGCTTTTCTGCGCCTATCACTGTCAGTGGAATCGTGCCCATAATCTACCCTCTCATATTCAATTTCGTCGCGATTACCAGCACCGGGACAACAAAACCTGCTCCGGCAGAATCAAAGCCGGGGAAGTGCCCAGTCTTACAGAGCTGTACCGAACGACAAGTGTCCTTCATTCCCCTTACACTAGGCTGCGTCCAGTTGTGCATGCAACCCTTGCAAGCTGTAGGCCTGCAATTCCCGCATGTTTGCCATGCCGATACAGGCGGCACGCGCACCCGCCAGCGTGGTGTAATACGTTACTCTTGCCTGCAGCACGGCGTTGCGAATCGAGTATGAGTCCTGGATCGCACTACGCTTGTCTTCCACGGTGTTGACGATGAAATTTATCTCGCCATTCTTGATCATGTCGACAATGTGCGGACGCCCTTCTTTTACCTTGTTTACCGGAGTTACCATCAGTCCTGCTGCGGTCAGTACAGTCGCGGTACCGCGGGTAGCATAAAGGGCGAATCCCAATTTCGCAAGATTGTGGGCGATTTCCACCACACGCGGTTTGTCCGACTGGCGTACGCTGATGAACACCTTACCTGCGGTGGGTAACTTTATTCCCGCAGCCAGTTGCGATTTGACGAATGCCTCGGCGAAAGTTTTGCCCACGCCCATCACCTCGCCGGTAGATTTCATTTCAGGTCCGAGTATGGTGTCCACGCCGGGAAATTTGATGAAAGGAAACACGGCCTCCTTCACCGAATAATAAGGAGGAATCACTTCTCTGGTTACACCTTGACGAGCGAGCGTCACGCCAGCCATGCAGCGCGCGGAAATTTTCGCCAACTGCAGTCCGGTTGCTTTGGATACGAAAGGTACGGTACGCGATGCTCTGGGATTTACCTCCAGCACATACACGGTATCACCCTGAATAGCGAACTGCACGTTCATCAATCCCACCACTTTGAGTGCGCGCGCCATCGCTTCAGTTTGCCGCCGCAGTTCATCCTGCAGGGCGGGCGCCAGACTGAAAGGCGGCAGCGAACAGGCCGAGTCGCCCGAATGGACGCCAGCCTGCTCGATATGCTCCATGATACCGCCAATCAGTACAGCCTCGCCATCGCAGATTGCATCCACATCGACTTCAATGGCATCGTTGAGAAAACGATCCAGCAGCACCGGCGAGTCATTTGATACTTTTACCGCCTCACGCATGTAACGTTCCAGATCGCGTTGCTCATGGACAATTTCCATGGCACGCCCGCCCAATACATAGCTGGGACGCACTACCAGCGGGTAACCAATTTCATTGGCAGCGGCAAAAGCAGCCTCAGGATTGCGCGCGGTGCGGTTGGATGGCTGTCTCAATCCAAGCTGCTGCAGCATTTTCTGAAAGCGCTCGCGATCTTCGGCGCAATCGATCATGTCCGGACTGGTGCCGATAATGGACACCCCGTTGGCGGCGAGATCACGCGCCAGCTTCAATGGCGTCTGCCCGCCATATTGCACGATCACGCCGAAAGGTTTCTCTACCGCGATGATTTCGAGCACATCCTCTAGTGTCAGTGGCTCAAAATACAGCCGATCGGAAGTATCGTAGTCGGTCGACACTGTCTCCGGATTGCAGTTGACCATGATGGTCTCGTACCCGTCCTCGCGCAGGGCAAGGGCCGCGTGCACGCAGCAATAGTCGAATTCGATGCCCTGGCCGATGCGGTTGGGCCCGCCGCCAAGCACCATGATCTTCTTGCGATCGGTGGGCTCGGCCTCGCACTCGCCGTCCTCGGTCTCGTAACAGGAGTAGAGGTAAGCGGTCTGGGTGGCAAATTCTGCGGCGCAGGTGTCCACCCGCTTGTAGACCGGCCGCAC
>JAYSQR010000086.1:0-15699 GCA_043721435.1 Nitrosospira sp.
TCAGACTGGCGGAGAGAGAGGGATTCGAACCCTCGATAAGCCTTTTGAGCCTATACTCCCTTAGCAGGGGAGCGCCTTCGACCACTCGGCCATCTCTCCGAAATTTACGGCCGTGACTGCTCGGCCTACTTCTCTGAAATTTACGGTCGGGCGGTCTGTGGCGCTCAAAGAGCGCGCCATGCACAACGGCTATTGCCGTAACCACCCGATCATCTCTCCACAGAAGAGGCGGTAGGATAGCGGTTAACAACCCCCCGGTCAAACCTCTCAGCGTCCTGCAACAGGATTTCAGGATGCCTGATTCAGGTCAAAAGCCTTGTGCAGCACCCGCACTGCGAGTTCCATATATTTCTCGTCCACCACCACCGAGATCTTTATTTCGGAGGTGGAGATCATCTGAATGTTGATGCCTTCTTCCGCCAGGGTGCGGAACATCTTGCTGGCAATGCCGACATGCGAGCGCATCCCCACGCCCACTATCGATACCTTGGCTATCCTGTCGCCGCCGATCACGTCGCGTGCGCCGATATGAGGCTGCACCTGGCTCTTCAGGATGTCTACCGTTCTGATAAATTCATTGCGTGGCACGGTGAATGAGAAATCCGTCAGCCCGTCATGGCCGACGTTTTGGATAATCATATCCACATCGATATTGGCATCGGCTACCGGACCCAGAATCTGATAGGCGATGCCAGGACGGTCGGGCACACCCAGCACGGTGATCTTGGCTTCGTCACGGTTGAATGCAATACCTGAAATGATGGCTTGTTCCATGTCTTTATCTTCCTCGAAAGTAATCAGGGTACCCTCGCCTTCTTCCTCAAAACTGGACAGCACCCGCAATCTGACCTTGTATTTACCGGCGAATTCAACCGAGCGGATTTGCAGCACCTTGGAGCCAAGGCTTGCCATTTCCAGCATTTCCTCAAAGGTGATAGTCTTCAGTCGCCGCGCTTCAGGCACGATGCGCGGATCGGTGGTATAAACGCCGTCCACGTCGGTATAAATCTGGCATTCATCGGCTTTCAGCGCCGCCGCCAGTGCCACGGCGGTTGTGTCCGATCCGCCCCGACCCAGCGTAGTGATGCTTCCGGCTTCATCCACCCCCTGAAATCCGGCTACCACTACAATGTGCCCGGCATCGAGGTCGGCACGCAGCCTGTCTTCATCGATCTTCAGTATGCGTGCCTTGGTGTGGGCATTGTCGGTGAGTATCCGCACCTGTGCCCCGGTATAGCTTCTGGCCTTGATCCCCAATTCCATAAGCGCCATCGACAGCAGCGCCACGGAAACCTGTTCTCCGGTCGAAACCATGACGTCCAGCTCGCGCGGATCGGGATGAGTCTGGATTTCTTTGGCCAGCGCAACTAGGCGGTTGGTCTCTCCGCTCATGGCGGACACCACCACCACCAGACGGTGACCCTTGGATTGAAATTTTGCTATCCGGCGAGCAACATTCTTAATGCGCTCAGGACTGCCGACCGAGGTACCGCCGTATTTTTGAACAATCAATGCCACGTTTGCCAACATTCCCCGTCAAGGATGATCAGAAGACACAAATTTTACCCGATTCCCGCAAAGAACATTCAATTCATACTACATGCGATTATAATAAAAAAGTAATTTTAATAAATTGAAAGAGATCGTCCCTATTGCTTGCACAGAGTAAGAAAACCAACTAGATTTATAATGGTGCAGGATCGGGGGAGTTAGTCTGAATATTCAATCCGACTTGCGGTCATCATAGTCCCATAAATATAACTGTAGAGGATAGGCATCATGAAACTCTTTGAAGAAATATCCAACCCACGTGAAATACGCCGCAAACTGGGCCTCAATCAGCATGATTTCTGGAGCAAGGTCGGCGTTACCCAAAGTGGTGGGTCGCGCTATGAGAGCGGGCGTAACATGCCAAGGCCGGTGAGAGAGCTTGTCCGGCTGGTACACGTTGAACAGATCGATCTGAGTAAAATCAGAAAAGATGATCTGATCGTGGCCGGACTGCTGAAAACTGAGAACCCCGATTTGTACAAGAGCCTGAAGAAAGCCGCTAAATCGAAATAACCGGTAGCGGCCCCTGCCGCTACCGGGTTGCTGCTGTTGCCCCACCGCTGCGGCCGAACAAGATGGCACGCGGGCATTATGGGCTGAGTTTTACGGTGAGGCCAAGGGCTTGGATTTCTGCACCGAATGATTCCATCCATGCTTGGGTGACTTTTGTCAGCCGTGGTGCTTCCGGCTGCATCGAAGGGCGTGCAAGCCCGTAGAGCAGCACCCCTTGCAACGGCACGTTCTCTCGCAGCAATTCTGCGACAAATTCCAGATAAGCACTGGTTTCCGCTTCGACCGGCGGTGTGCCATCGACCTGAAACACACAGGTTTGCAGCCAGGTGGGGCACAGAGACGCGGCCAACCGCAAATTGTCGCGCATCCGCTGCAAGCTCATGCGGGTGTTGTTGATGCGCTGCCTGCCTGCACGTGTGACACTGTCCAGCTTGAACCAGACCTCGCCGTTAAGCTCTGCCATCCGACGCAAACCTGCCTGCACGTTATGCCGGTCAATCAAACTGCCATTGGTAATCAGCACCAGTTTGAGCTCCTTGGGCAAATCAAAATCGCGCGTTACCTGCCCGATCAGATCTATCACCCGCTCAAATTCCCTGGCGCTGGTGGGCTCGCCGTTACCAGATAAAGCAATGTCGTTGATGCGTCTTGCCTCCGCTGGCACCTGTGCCTGCATGAAGCTACCATGCAGAATTTCTTGCAGAAAGGTACGCAACTCTGCTGCCAGCCTGTCCAGATCAATCACCGGCGCCGCGCCACGTTTGAGCTCCGGCACTTGGCAATAAATGCAGCGCCAGTTGCAGGCGTTGTTGGGATTAAGATTGACACCCACCGACATGCCGCCGGCGCGACGCGACACTACCGGGTAAATGTAGGTCATTCCCGCATTGTCGCGACTGTGATCGACGATATTCAATAGTTTGGAAGTGCGCTGCAATGTTACAATCCCGTCAATGTTAATCACCCGCAGGCTGGAATTCGACGCCGGCCACCGCATTCCTTCCCACAACAGCCAATGCCGCCACCTGCACGGTCATCGTTACGCCATTGAAATTACCTTGTCCGGCGATATTATCACTGACGAAGGCGTTGCCGAGCAAGGCATGGTAATGGATTATTCAAAAGTAAAGCGCATTGCCAAAACTGCGCTGGTAGACGAGTGGGATCACGCTTTCCTGGTGTACTCAGGAGATCTGCCCGTATTACAGTTTTTACAATCCCTTGAAAATCATAAGACAGTAGTGCTGGATGCGCCACCTACCGCGGAGAACTTGGCGCTTACCGCATTTCATATACTTGATGCCGCCTATCAGGACTATTACGGCAATCACCTTCGTCTGGAGCAGGTACGCTTGTTCGAAACACCCAATTGCTGGGCGGACGCGGTACGCGAAAAAAGGGATTTTCCACCTTAGGCACCCGCTTGCATTGCACCATTTTTTTGTTAACATGGATAGCGCAAAAATTCTAAAGATGAAACCCTCCCGATGTTGAATCAGCCCGTCCCCGATTTTGAACTGCCCGCAACCAGCGGCAAGATATTCCGTTTATCCGCCGCAGTCTCTGGCAAAAGTCTGGTAATTTATTTTTATCCCAAGGATAACACGCCGGGCTGCACCACCGAAGGTCAGCAGTTCCGCGATGCTTATGCCGAATTCGTCAAGCTCGGCTGCGACATTGTCGGCATTTCACGCGACAGCATCAAGTCACACGAGAACTTCAAGATCAAGATGGATTTTCCGTTCGAACTACTGAGCGATGCCGATGAAACCGTCTGCAAGCTGTTCGGTGTCATCAAGATGAAAAACATGTACGGTAAGCAGGTACGTGGCATCGAACGCAGCACCTTCGTGTTTGACAACCATGGAGTATTGCAGCGGGAATGGCGTGGAGTCAAGATTCCGGGCCATGTGCAGGAGGTATTGGAGTTCGTAACAACCTTGGCCGCATAAGAAAGAGCGCCATGAGTCCCAGAAAACCAGCTCCCCCCGCTAAGGTGGTCACTCGTTTGCGTACCAACCTCAAGTTGTTCGTTCTCGACAGCAATGTGCTGATGCACGATCCTACCAGTCTGCTCCGCTTCCAGGAACACGACGTCTACATTCCCATGGTCACCCTGGAAGAACTCGACAACAACAAGAAAGGCATGTCGGAGGTGGCGCGCAATGCTCGCCAGACCAGCCGTTTTCTGGACGAAATCGTCAGCAGCGTGGTCACCGATATTGACGACGGTATTTCTCTGGAGTCGCATGGCAGCGGGGATGCAACCGGCCGCCTGTTCCTCCAGACCCAAGCAATCGACAGCGAGTTGCCCGCGCGACTGGCGAGTGGCAAAGCGGATAACCAGATCATAGGTGTAGTGAAATTCTTGCATGAGGCCTACCCGCGACGCGAGGTGGCGCTGGTTTCAAAAGACATCAACATGCGTATCAAGGCACGCGCACTGGGTCTGGCGGCGGAAGATTATTTTAATGACAAAGTGCTGGAAGACACCGATCTGCTGTTTTCCGGCGTCCGGGAATTACCAGCGGATTTCCGGGACAAACACGGCAAGGAGCTGGAATCATGGCAGCAATCCGGCCACACTTTCTATCGCGTGCACGGATCGCTGTGTGCAAGTTTCCAGATCAACCAGTTTGTTTATCTGGAGCATAACCAGCCATTCCATGCCCAGGTCAAGGAACTCAGCGGTAAGACTGCAATCCTGCAAAGCGTCACGGATTACACTCAACCGAAAAATAACGTATGGGGTATCAGCGCGCGCAACCGTGAGCAGAATTTTGCGCTCAATCTGCTGATGGACCCAGAAGTGGATTTTGTCACGCTGCTGGGACAGGCCGGTACCGGTAAGACTCTGCTGACATTGGCTGCCGGTCTGATGCAAACACTCGAATACAAGATCTATTCGGAAATCATCATGACCCGCGTCACCGTGCCGGTGGGCGAGGATATCGGCTTTCTGCCCGGCACCGAAGAAGAGAAGATGACGCCGTGGATGGGTGCGCTGGAAGACAATCTGGAGGTGCTCAACAAAACCGACAACGGGGCTGGTGAATGGGGACGCGCCGCCACCCGTGATCTAATTCGCTCGCGCATCAAGATAAAATCGCTCAACTTTATGCGTGGACGCACCTTCATCAACAAGTTTCTGATCATCGATGAGGCGCAAAATCTCACCCCCAAGCAGATGAAAACACTCATCACCCGCGCCGGCCCTGCTACCAAGGTAGTGTGTCTGGGCAACATTGCACAAATAGATACGCCCTATCTAACTGAGGGCAGCTCAGGATTGACCTACGTGGTAGACCGCTTCAAGGGGTGGAACCACAGCGGACATATGACGCTGCAACGCGGCGAGCGTTCCAGGCTGGCGGATTATGCGGCGGAAGTATTGTAGAAAGTTACTTGCAACATCGTCACACGAACTTATGCAACATTCGGCTTAATAATGTCCGGATTTTGCATAACTCTCGAATCGGGTGTATTCGCCCAGGAAGGTAAGATCAACCTTACCTATAGGACCGTTACGCTGTTTACCGATGATGATTTCGGCAATCCCCTTGTCTTGCGTTTCGGGATTGTAGACTTCGTCACGATAGATGAACAGAATCAAGTCCGCATCCTGTTCGATGGCGCCCGACTCGCGCAAATCCGACATCACCGGGCGCTTGTGCGGGTTCGGACGCTGCTCCAGACTGCGGTTCAATTGCGACAGCGCAACCACCGGTACTTGCAGTTCTTTTGCCAGTGCTTTCAGCGAACGTGAAATTTCCGAAATTTCGGTGGCACGGTTTTCCCCCTGACTGCTGGCGGACATCAGTTGCAAATAGTCCACCACGATCAAGCCGAGTCCACCGTGCTGACGGTGAAGTCGCCGCGCTCTCGCCCGTAGTTCCAGGGAATTCAATGCCGCGCTTTCATCGATGAACAGGGGTGCATCGTTCAGCTTGCCCAGCGCATGGGTAAGCTTGGACCAGTCTTCATCCTGCAGGCGGCCGGTGCGTACCTTGTGTTGGTCCAGCCTGCCCACCGAACCCAGCATCCGCATTGCCAACTGCGTTCCCCCCATTTCCATGCTGAACACCGCCACTGGTTTTTCCAGTACCAGCGCCACATGCTCCGCGATATTGAGTGCGAACGCAGTCTTTCCCATGGACGGCCTGCCGGCGACGATAACCAGATCACCTGGCTGAAAACCGGAGGTCTTCTGGTCGAGATCGTGAAATCCGCTAGCAATGCCGGTAACATCGTTGGGATTGTCCTGATTGTAGAGTGTCTCGATACGCTCCACCACTTGCTTCAGCAGCGGCTGGATATCGGTAAAGCCTTGTTTTCCGCGCGCGCCCGCCTCGGCAATTTCGAATACCTTGGCTTCAGCCTCATCCAGCAAATTTGCGGCAGAGCGCCCTGCCGGGCTGTACGCTGCGTCGGTGATCTCCGATCCGATCCGGGCAAGCCTGCGCATGACTGAGCGTTCCCGCACGATTTCTGCATACCGGCGGATATTGGCTGCAGATGGCGTGTTCTGCGCGATTGCGCCGACATAGGCCAGCCCGCCGACGCTTTGCAGCTCTGCTGAAATTTCCAGCGACTCGGCCACAGTTACCACGTCTGCCGGCTTGTTGTGCTCGATCAGCTTGCAAATGTGGCGATAAATGAGACGATGATCCTGCCGGTAAAAATCATCCTCGGTGATGACATCGGCCACCTTGTCCCAGGCATGATTGTCCAGCATCAACCCGCCCAATACCGACTGCTCGGCTTCCACCGAATGTGGCGGCGTCTTGTAGGATTCAAGCGGCTGATCGTTGCTGACAGTGGAGAGGATTTGGACCATGGAATGTGCGTAGAGAGACAAATAGGGGATGAAATGATTCTACCATCAGCAGCTACAGAAAAAATAAAAAAGGGCTGGAATCAGCCCCTTTTCCTTACCCAGCTGAAAACGTGCTCAGGATGTAGTTTCGCCCAATACCGACACAGTAATATGCGCCAGTACGTCACTGTGCAAAGCAACAATCAGCGGATGGTCACCCACCTGCTTCAATGGCCCCTCCGGCATGCGGATCATGGCTTTCTCGACCTCAAAGCCCTGCGCCTTGAGCGCGTCCACAATATCCACGTTGGTGACTGAACCAAACAGCTTGCCATCCATCCCGGCTTTCTGGCTGATTTGTACCATCAGCCCTTCCAGTTTGGCCGCATGTGCCTGGGCAGCGGCCAGGATTTCCGCCTGAGCTTTTTCCAGTTCGGCGCGTTTTGCCTCGAATTCAGCCACAGCGGCCTCGGTCACCCGCTTTGCTTTGCCCTGCGGGATCAGGAAATTGCGCGCATAACCGTTTTTCACCTTGACCACATCACCCATCTGGCCAAGATTGACAACTTTTTCCATCAGTATGATTTGCATGCTATCACTCCTCAGTGCAAGTCGGTGTAAGGCAGCAGCGCAAGGAAACGTGCACGCTCAATAGCAACACCCAACTGACGCTGGTAATGGGATCGGGTACCGGTAATACGGGCGGGAATGATCCTGCCGTTTTCATTGACGAAATCTTTCAATATCTCAATGTCCTTGTAATCCACAGTCTTGATGCCTTCTGCGGTGAAACGGCAGAATTTCTTGCGCTTGAATAGAGGTTTCGCTTTCTTATCCTTATCCTTATCCTTGCTGTCTTTACGTCTTGAGATAAAACGAGCCATGATTTTTTTCCTATTTACCGATTTAAATGATATCTACGTTATTCACATGCAACACCAGTTGCATACTCATGCGGCTTTTTTTCGCCAGGAATCCGGTCAGCTTCACTGTGGCACCGGGTTCCATACCTGAAACAATTTTTGCCGTCTGCGCCAGCGCCATCGCAGAAATTTCACACTCCACCTGGCGCGGCAGGCCTGCTTCCATTTGCCGGGAAATGTGGCTGATTTTGAACTCAGCCACTGCCACTCCTGTAGGGGTATAACGCAGCTTGCCGATTTCGGCGATTCTGCCGCAAATTACCGTCTGGTTGCAATCCAATTAACTGATCCGGCTTGGGATTAGGCAATACTGGTTTCTCTAGCTTCCTCCATTGCCGGTGAAACAGTCGCCGCTCTTTCTTCGCGCATCATGGGCGAAGGCGCAGTCACCGGGCCGTCCATTCTGATGGTCAGATGACGCAAGATTGCGTCGTTGAATTTGAAAGCATGATCCAGTTCGTCCAGGGTTTCCTGATCACACTCGATGTTCATCAGCACGTAATGCGCCTTATGAACCTTCTGAATCAGATAGGTGAGCTGGCGGCGGCCCCAGTCTTCGAGACGATGAACCTGGCCATTCTTGGCAGTCACCATGCTGCGGTAACGTTCAATCATCGCGGGCACCTGCTCGCTCTGATCGGGATGAACCATAAAAACGATTTCGTAATGTCGCATGCGGTTTCCTTAAGGGTAAAGCCTCCCGTGATGCGGACACAGTGAGGCAAGGGTTGAACCCGGATGTTCATGCCCCGAGGCATGAGACATTCAGGCTAAGAGGCCGGTATTCTACTGAATTAACGAAAAAATATCAAACGCACTTGCGGCCAGGCTGGCTATCATTTAGAAACTTTATCCTGTCTCTGGCGGCGAGTCTCAAACAGGCAAATGCCCGCGCTGACCGAGACATTCAAACTTTCGACGCTGCCCAGCATGGGAATGGCGACCAGTTGATCACAGATTTCACGGGTGAGTCGCCGCATGCCTTCTCCTTCCGCACCCAGCACCCAGGCGATAGGGCCGTCCAGCTTGACGGAACCAAGACTGCTGTCCGCATCGGCTGCAGTGCCTATGATCCACACGCCATGCTGTTTCAGCTCCCGCAAGGTGCGGGCCAGGTTGGTGACGGCAACATACGGTACAGTATCGGCAGCGCCGCTTGCCACTTTGTGTACCGTGGCGTTGAGTCCCACAGCACGGTCTTTCGGCGCGATTACGGCATGCACGCCGAAGGCATCCGCCACCCGCAGACATGCCCCCAGATTATGCGGGTCCTGAATCCCATCGAGCACCAGCAGCAGCGCCGGCTCAGCGAGGGTGTCAAGCACGTCTTCGATGTCCACATGACTGCGGCTGGCGTCTATGTTTGCTGCCACCCCTTGATGGCGGGCGCCACCTGCCATGCTGGCAAGTCTGGCACTATCGCACAGGATCAGGCGAACGCCCTGGGTCTCGGCCATTTTCGCCAGATCGCGTGCGCGCTGGTCGCGGCGAGCAGCGTCGAAAAAAACTTCCTTGATGCTGTCGGGATTCTGCCGCAAGCGGCTGGTGACGGCGTGAAAACCGAATATAAGGCGGATATTGGACATTTTATGGCAAGCAATGGGGGGTGAACACGGTTTCTGTATTCACCCCACGATTCTATTCGCCCTTCCCGGCCAGCACGAAATCAATCTTGCTGGTTTCCAGATCGACCCGCACGATCTTGATCCGTAGCCGGTCACCGAGACGATAGCGTTTGCCGCTGCGTTCACCCAGCAGCATATGCTTGGCGGCGTCAAAATGAAAATAATCGCTGGGCAGCTCGGAAATGTGCACCAGCCCTTCCACGTAGATACCATCCAACGCCACGAACAGGCCGAAACCGGTGACACTGCTAATGACACCATCGAAACATTCGCCGATCCTGTCCTGCATGTAGAAACACTTGAGCCATGATTCCACATCGCGGCTGGCTTCATCAGCACGGCGTTCCATCTGTGAACAATGCATACCCAATTCATGCCAGTCGCCGGGAGAATAGGTGATGCCGTTCAGCACTGCCTTGATTGCGCGGTGCACCAGCAGATCCGGATAGCGCCGGATGGGTGAAGTAAAGTGGGTATAGGATTCGTAGGCCAGCCCGAAATGACCGACGTTGTCCGGACTGTAGACTGCCTGCCGCAAGGACCGCAGCATCACGGTTTGCAGCAGTTGCGCATCGGGCCGATCCTTGATTTCAGCCAGCGTCCGGGCATAATCCTTGGCGTGGGGTTCATCCCCGCCGCTCAGTTGCAGGCCGAACTCCTTGAGAAAATCGCGCAGGGCAATCAGCTTCTCCGGCGTGGGGCCTTCGTGGATGCGGTAAAGCGTGGGCTGCTTGTGCTGCTGCAGAAAATCCGACGCGCACACGTTGGCCGCCAGCATGCATTCCTCGATCAGACGATGCGCATCGTTGCGCTTCACCGGCAGGATGCGCTCGATCTTGCCCTGTTCGTTGAAAATCATCTGGGTTTCGATTGTCTCGAAATCAATCGCGCCACGCTTCTCCCTCGCTTTCAGCAACACCTTGAACAACTTATAAAGCAACTGAATGTGCGGCAGGAGTTGGGCGTGCTGCTGCGCATCCTCACCTTGAGGATGCTCCAGCATCGCCGCCACTTTGGTGTAAGTGAAGCGCGCGTGGGAATACATTACTGCTGGATAAAAACGGTAAGCGAGAAAATCGCCCTCGGCATCCAGATGCATTTCGCATACCATGCACAGGCGATCCACCTGCGGGTTGAGCGAGCATAATCCGTTGGACAGCACTTCCGGCAGCATTGGAATCGCGCGCCGTGGAAAATACACCGAGTTGCCACGATTGAATGCTTCCCGATCAAGCGCATCGCTGGGGCGCACATAGTGACTGACATCAGCGATAGCGACGTATAATTTATAACCGTTGCCGTCACGTTCGCAGTACACCGCATCATCAAAGTCGCGTGCCGTCTCGCCATCTATCGTCACCAGTGATAAATGACGCAGGTCCTTCCTTCCGGTCAAATCGTTTTCCAGCACTGTGGCGGGAAATTTGGCCGAAAGTTTTTCCACTTCAGGCGGGAATTCGTAAGGCAAGTCATACTTGCGCAGCGCGATTTCAATTTCCATTCCGGGCGCAGAGTAATCGCCCAGAACCTCGACAATGCGGCCGATGGGTTGGGCGTTCTTGCTGGGCTGCTGGATGATCTCCACCATCACCACCTGCCCTGCCTTGGCTCCCATGGATTCCTCCTGAGGCACCAGAATATCTTGGCTGATGCGCCGGTTCTCCGCCTCTACGAACAGAATGCCATGATCGGCATGCAACCGCCCCACCAACTGCGTGATGCCGCGCTCCAGCACTTCCACAATGGTTCCTTCCCTGCGCCCGCGCCGATCCATGCCGGTTTCGCGCAGCATCACACGGTCGCCGTGCAGCACCTTGTGCATCTCCTTGGGGCCCAGGAATAAATCAGGACTGCCATCGTCGGGAATCAGAAAACCAAAACCATCAGCATGGCCCTGCACCCTGCCCTTGATCAGATCAAGCTTCTCCACCACGCAAATATCGCCCTTGCGGTTACGCATGATCTGGCCTTCGCGCACCATTGCGGCAAGCCGGCGGCTGAAAATTTCGTGTTCTTCTACGGTGATCCCGAGCAAGCTCTGCAATGCTGCTTCGGTAACAGGTACGCCCTGCTCTTTCAGAACTTGCAGCATGAATTCCCGGCTTGGCAATGGATGGCCGTAGCGTTCCTTTTCACGCTCAAGATGGGGATCCAGATCGCGCAGTTGGGGTTGTTTCTTGATTGACAAAGCAATGATTTCCTATAGAATTGCGCCTCTGCCCTGCACCCCGAATAGGGCCAGGCATTGCCCAGATGGCGGAATTGGTAGACGCACTAGGTTCAGGTCCTAGCGGTGGCAACACTGTGGAGGTTCGAGTCCTCTTCTGGGCACCACGATTGGAAACACAAACCCCCGTCAAATCTGGAAGCCGCCATTTTCCAGCCACGGTGTAAGCCAAACCCGTGCGCTCGTTTCGCGTGCAACTATACATTAAAACAATAGGATTATAGCAGGCAGGCACGGTGAGGTGCCGGCTGAATTCATCGTGGTATGGCTTAACAGGCCAGAGGCTGTACGTATTTTGCTTGCGACAACCGGAACAACGACTGCCGACACTTCGCTAAACCCGGTGACTGTGCTTGCCCATGCTGGAAATTTTCGTCAGCACATGTTTCGCCATATCCTGCAGCGGCACGACCTCGTCCACTCCGCCCAGCGCGATCGCTTCCTTTGGCATGCCAAATACCACGCAACTGGCCTCGTTCTGAGCGAAATTGTATGCCCCCGCCTGATGCATTTCCAGCATCCCGGCTGCGCCGTCCTTGCCCATGCCGGTAAGGATCACGCCTATCGCGTTTTTCCCCGCATAGTTGGCGGCCGAACGGAACAATACATCCACCGACGGGCGATGACGATTCACCAGACCCCCCCGGCTCAATTCCGTCATGTAATTCGCACCGCTACGCTTGAGCAGCAGATGCGAATGCCCGGGTGCGAGGAACGCATGTCCGGGTAACACCCGTTCGCCACCCTTCGCCTCGATCACGGTGATTTTGCAGAGCCTGTCCAAGCGTTCGGCGAATGATTTGGTGAACGCTTCCGGCATGTGCTGAGCGATGAGGATACCTGGGCAATCCGGTGGCAGCTGAATCATGAAATCCTTGATGGCCTCGGTGCCGCCGGTGGATGCGCCGACGATGATCAGCTTTTCGGTGGAAGCGACGCGGTTCGCGACTGCTGGCAAGACGACATCAGCGTTGTTTTTCGGGGCGACCGCTATCGGCACATGCTGCCTGATTTTTGCAGCCATTGCAGCGCGGATCTTGTCGGTGATTTCATTACTGTACTCCTTCATGCCAGACGCAATGTCGATCTTGGGCTTGGAGACGAAATCCACCGCCCCGAGTTCGAGCGCCCGGAACGTAACCTCCGAGCCTTTTTCGGTCAGGGTGGAGACCATCACCACCGGCATCGGTCGCAACCGCATCAGTTTTTCCAGGAAATCGATCCCATCCATTTTGGGCATTTCCACATCCAGGGTCAGCACGTCAGGATTGAGCGCGCGAATCATTTCCCGAGCCTCCAGCGGATCGGGGGCAGTGCCGATTGCTTCCATGTCACGCTGGGAATTGATGATTTCCGTGAGGATTTTCCGGATCAACGCGGAGTCGTCAATGATCAGAACTCGGATTTTTTTCATGATGTTCCTATCTTATTTAAAGGTTCTCTAGCTCTAGTTACCGGCTGAATTTAACCAAACAATTCCACATCGCCTTCAACATTGGATTTCTGCAGGCGAACACCATAATCCTTCTCGCGAGTGAAAATGGTGCTGTTGTGGAGGTTACGCAGTTTTCTCACCATTACCTTGCCGCTATTCGGGAAGTAATAGACCTTGCGCGGATAGATATCGATCAAGTCCTGTGCCACCAGCCGGATTTTTTCCGTAGCCAGGAACTCCAGCACGAAATTCGCATTGCGCTGACCTACGTTGGCCACGGTGAGACCCTTCAGCACATTACCGCCACCAAATACTTTTGCTTCCAGATTGGCTCGGTGCGCACCCAACTTCAGTAACTGGTTGATGAGAATTTCCATCGCATAGGTGCCGTAGCGGGCCGATGTACCCATCGGGCTCTCATCGCCGACGGCGCTGTCCGGCAGCATGAAGTGATTCATGCCGCCGATGCCGCTCTGGTGGTCGCGGATGCACGCGGCAACGCATGAGCCGAGCACGGTGACCAGAACCATATCGCGCCCGGTAACGTAATATTCTCCCGGCAGTATTTTTGCCGCTTCGAGGTTAAAACTACGATCGAAATAAAGATTCGGCGCAAGCTGTTCTTCGTAGCCGTCAGCCATGTTGCGCCTGTAATTTGCGCGCCAGTTCATAGACCGTCTTGCTGCGAAGCTTGAACAAGTCCACAGCATGATGGAAACTTTCGGAGTGACCGGCAAACATCAGGCCGTCATGCGCCAGCAGCGGCACAAATTTCTGCAGAACCCGGTACTGGGTGGGCTTGTCGAAATAGATCATTACGTTGCGGCAGAATATGGCGTCAAACGGCCCGCGTATCGGCCAGGATCCATCCAGCAGGTTGAGCTGGCGGAAAGTGATCATATCGCGCAACTCCTTGCGCACCCTGGCCATACCCGCATGGCTGCCGGTGCCTTTGAGGAAAAATCGTTTGATCCTATCGCTGGACATCTTTTCCAGCCGCTCCATGGGGTATACCCCCTGCTGCGCCTTGGCCAGCACATTGGTATCAAGATCGGTTGCCAAAATCTGCACCGGCGGCGTAAGAGTGCCAAACACCTCCATCATGGTCATTGCCATGGAATACGGCTCTTCACCGGTGGAAGTGGCGCTGCACCAAAGCTGAATTTGCTGACCGTGCTTGCGCGTTTTAACGTGTGCAGCAAGCAGCGGAAAGTGGTGCTCCTCGCGGAAGAATGAAGTAAGATTAGTAGTCAGCGAATTGGTGAACTCCTCCCATTCATCGGCATCATCGTCCTCCAGCAGCCCCAGATAATCCTTGAATCGGGTCAGGCCCTTGGCCCGCAGCCGCCGAGCGAGACGGCTATAGACCATGTCCCGCTTACTGGCATTCAGGGAGATGCCGGCGCGCTCATAAATCAGCTTGCGGATATGTTCAAAATCTGCGGATGAAAACTCAAATTCACGCGACTCATGACCAGCTGATCGCAGTATTTTTTCGGTCATGGTAATTTCCTCTCGAGGACTCTTGATGAGCATTCTGTTTGTCAATCAAAGCGATTGCTAATGGAGTGCGTTCGGGCGCGGAGAGTTTACAAGCACGAGGTTGATCACCCCTAAAGTGTCTCCTACATCCGCATCCCAACCTCACCATCCCGCAGGAGCAGCTTCGACCGCGAAAATGGCCATAACACGGTCCTTCAATTTACTGTTCTCCCTGAGCTTGTCGAAGGGCTCTGTGCAATAGGCCGGTTCGACATCTCAGGACAGGCTTCGACAGGCTCAGCCCGAACGGAGTCTGCTGCATTCGCGGCTGAAGCCGCTCCTACCAGTTTACGTTTCGACAAACTTACGCATCACCCAGCTTAAAACTCCGCCCAATCATCATCGGTACCGGTCTTTACGTTGACATCCCCTGCTGATTTAGCGGATGCGGGACGCACGGCACTCTTGCCGCTCTTGCCTGGGGTCTTGCCCGCAGGCAAGCGACCGATGTTGGTCGCACGGTTGGGAGTGCGCCGTTCCGATGAAAGCAGTGCCCCAGCCATGGCTGGGTCTGTCTGTTCCAGACGAAACGATGCCACCGCGCGCGCCAGATTCTCCGCCTGCTCCTGCATCGATTCCGCGGCGGCAGCGGCTTGCTCCACCAGTGCCGCGTTCTGCTGCGTGACCTCGTCCATCTGGGTAATCGCCTGGTTGACCTGCTCAATGCCCGCGCTCTGTTCTTGCGATGCGGCCGTGATTTCGGACATAATGTCGGTCACGCGTTTCACGGCAGTGACGATTTCCTCCATCGTTTTGCCCGCTTCATCCACCAGCTTGGTTCCCGAGCCGACTTTCTCCACCGAATCACTGATCAGTTCCTTGATCTCCTTGGCGGCTGCCGCGCTACGCTGTGCCAGATTACGCACTTCGGTCGCGACCACTGCGAAACCGCGACCCTGTTCGCCCGCGCGCGCCGCTTCCACCGCCGCGTTCAGCGCCAGAATGTTGGTCTGAAACGCAATGGCGTCGATCACGCCAATGATCTCAGCGATCTGGCTGGACGACGTGTGTATCCCTTTCATTGTGTCCACCACCTGGGCAACCACCTCGCCACCTTGCACGGCTAT
>JAYSQR010000087.1:0-15643 GCA_043721435.1 Nitrosospira sp.
GCGTGAACCAGCAGTTGCAAGCAATCGGCAACGACCCAAAACTTGTACGCTCGTTCTTTAAACATCCTTCTGTAGCCTATATTTCTGACTAATGAGTAAAGGGGCCAGGCTCAAATTAAAAGCTAATCATTCGTTAGACCCAGATAGATAGTTGGTTTTTACGCTGCACACCGCTTCGGTGTACAATTTGGCGTGGAAACTTGGAGGCTGATATGACCCACCAATTTGATGTGATTGTTGAAAAAGATTCAGCAGGATATTTTGTGGCTTCGGTTCCAGCTCTACCAGGCTGTCACACACAGGCGAAGTCGCTTGATGACCTGATGGAGCGCATCCGTGAAGCTATTGAGCTTTGTCTTGAAGTTCAAGGTGATGTGGCGGAGCCGCTCGATTTTGTCGGGGTTCAACGCATTTCAGTTGCTGCATGACATCTGTTCCCAGTCTGACTGGCAAGAAACTATTGTCGGTCTTGAAGAAAGCTGGTTTTGAAATACTCCGCGTCAAAGGCAGTCACCATTTCCTTCATCACTCCGATGGTCGTTCGACAGTAGTGCCAGTCCACTCCCGCGAAACAATTGGCCCAGGGTTGCTCGCTAAGATTCTGCGTGATTGTGACTTGAATCGCGAGCAGTTTCAAAAACTCCTTTAGGGAACCACTGAACAAGTCCTCCGTGGAGCGCGTTGCTGGCAAAATCAGGATGATTGCAAGGCGCGCGACGCAGGTCGTAGCTGGCCTACGAGGACAAGGAGCGCAACGTAGCAGCGCCTGATTTTGCCGCAACCCCACGGGACGGGGTAGAGTGTGCGGTTTTTGGTGTGCAGGGCATGGCACATAACTTTACCAGATTCAAACAACTCTCCCTCCAGCCAGCCGTATTCGCCGGGCACAGCGGCTGGAAATGGCTTCGTCATGGGTCACCAGAATCAGTGTCGTGCCGCGCTCGTGGTTCAGTTCAAACATGAGTTCTATGATTTGCGCGCCGGTGGCCGAATCCAGATTGCCGGTGGGTTCATCCGCCAGCAGTAATTGCGGGTGCGTGACAAAAGCGCGTGCGATAGCGACACGCTGCTGTTCCCCGCCAGAGAGTTGCTTGGGATAATGTTTCAGGCGCAACCCCAGCCCGACTCGCTCAAGCAATTCCAGCGCAGGAGCACGGGCATTGTTCACGCCGGCCAATTCCAATGGCAGCATCACATTCTCCAGCGCAGTCAGTGCTGGCAGCAGTTGGAACGATTGAAACACGAAACCCAGCAAACGTCCGCGTAACGCCGCCCTGCCGTCTTCGTCCAAGGAAAAAATATCCTCGCCGTCAAGATGAACCTTGCCACTGGAGGGCGTATCCAATCCTGCCAGCAGCCCCAGCAAGGTGGATTTACCCGAACCCGATGCACCCACCACGGCAACTGCTTCGCCTGCATTCACTGCCAGATTGACGTCCTGCAGAATGACCAACTGGTCTTCGCCAGTGCTGACTTGCTTGGTCAGGGCAGTTGCCTGCACAATAGGCCTTACCATAGGATTGTCTGTCATGAAGTATTTCCTGATTATTCTGTGTATTCTATCAGGCGTTGCATCCGGCAACGCGAGCGCGGCATCCACAGCGGAAACTGCAGGCACTGTCATGGTGTTCGGCGACAGTATGTCGTCCGGTTATGGACTGCCGCCGGAAGCCGGATGGGTAAATTTGCTGAAAAAACGCCTGCAAACGCAATCGCCGGCTTACCTAGTGGTCAATGCCAGCATCAGTGGTGAAACCACGCTGAGCGGACGCAATCGGATCGAACAGGCGCTTAAAACTCACCGCCCTGGCATCGTCATCGTCGAACTCGGCGGCAATGATGGGTTGCGTGGCTCATCCATCGAATCCATCCGCGACAACCTGGGGGCCATCATCGAGGCTTGCCAGCGAAACCAAGCAACGGTGCTGCTGACAGGAATGCACCTGCCGCCCAATTATGGCATAAGCTACACGCAGAAGTTTCAGGATATCTATCCGCAGTTGGCGCAACGCCACCAGCTCAAACTGCTGCCATTCCTGCTAGATGGCTTCGGCGACAAGCGCGAATTTTTTCTGACCGATGGAATACATCCGAACGCACAGGCACAAGGGAAAATTGTGGAGAATGTGTGGGGAGTGCTGCGGATGATGCTCAAACCTCGGTAATCTATTGTTGAGAGAGACACATGAGATTTCACATTGACCTTGCTCGCCATCGGACTATACTCACCGGGGATCAAGGCTATTTCCCAGATGCAATGCTCGTGATGGAGTCGACTCGCATCGTTACAACACTGGTAACAATTGAAATGAACAAAGATTAGAATTTATCAGCAGAGAATCGAATGTTTCCAGCCATAACGCCAGCAGCCACTTATCAACAAATAACCATTAAATTCTAATTTCCAACTTATATCATGATGACTCCTTTTCTCGGCGAATTGATTGGCACTTGTCTGTTGGTTGTACTGGGCGACGGCATAGTGGCTAATGTGGTATTGAATAAAACCAAAGGCAACAACAGCGGTTGGATCGCCATTGCTTTAGGCTGGGGAGTTGCCGTGTTTGTCGCGGTTTATTCAGTCGCTGCTGTCAGTGGCGCACACATAAATCCTGCTGCAAGCATTGGTCTTGCTGCCGCCGGCAAATTTCCATGGGGCGACGTGCCAATTTATATTGCCGGACAAATGCTGGGCGCCATGCTCGGCGCGTTCATCGTATGGATTACTTATCGCCAGCATTTTGAACAGACACAGGATGCGGATGCAAAGCTGGCTGTATTTTGTACCGGTCCAGCGATAAGAAATCCGTTCAACAATCTCGTCTCCGAGATCGTCGGAACATTCATACTGATATTCGGCATTCTGAGCATGGTTGCTCCTCAGAGCAGCCTTGGCTCACTGGATGCTTTACCGGCAGCCTTGCTGGTATTCGGTATTGGTTTGTCACTGGGCGGAACCACAGGGTTTGCGATTAACCCAGCCCGTGATTTGGGGCCGCGCATTATGCACGCCATTCTACCAATACCCAATAAGAGGGACAGCGATTGGGGTTATGCCTATATTCCGGTTGTTGGCCCCATCATCGGTGGCCTTCTTGCTGCGCTTGTTTTTGGCTCATTGTGATATAGACAGACTGAGGGCTGGGAGGATTCTTCGCTCCCTGCCCAAGAAAAATGATTAATGACTATCAGCATATTCTACTGGCGGCGGATTTCTCGGCGCACGGCGATTATGTCGCCAGCAGAGCCCAACGTCTGGCAGAAATATGCAGCGCCCGACTGAGCATCATTCATGTGATAGACAATATTCCCATGCCTGACACGGCCTATGGCACGGTGATTCCACTGGATGAAGATTCATCCTATGAATTGCTTGAGGCAAAAAAGTCCAGGCTGATGCAACTTGGTGATCAGTTGGGCATAGCCGCATCCCGCCGCCGGATGGTCTGGGGTGTACCCGGACAGGAGATTGTGCAGATGGCCGGGCAAGAGCAGGTCGATCTAATTATTGTCGGCTCGCACGGGCGCCATGGTCTCGCGTTATTGTTGGGCTCAACGGCAAATGGCGTGTTGCATCATGCCAAATGTGATGTTTTGGCCATCCGCTTGCAAGAAGACGACGCGTAAATACCTATTCGGGCTGATCGCAGATGATCTGGCTGGCGGCGGCAGCGCCCCAGTGACTCTCCCGGCTACCACAGCCTCCACCATGGCTTGTCATCAATCACGGGTGAATCGGCGAGATAGCGGCTATTGGGGAAATTCTTTCTCATCACACGATCAGCATCATCGCGCAGATCGTTCATCTCCAGCGCATCGTATGCCTGCACCATGATGGCTAAGGCTTCTTCCGTAGCTGGAGTCTGCGGGTAATCCTTCAAAGCAACCTGAGCGCGATTAACCGCCGCAACATAGGCCCCCCGTCTCATGTAATAGCGCGCCACATGCACTTCCAGCATGGCCACCATATTGACCAGATACTTCATGCGCAGCACCGCATCGGGGGTGTACTTGCTGTTGGGAAAACGCGTGACCAATTCTTTGAAGTTCTCAAATGATTCGCGCGACGCTTTCGGGTCACGCTCGCTCATATCCTGTCCACTAATCATTTCCGTGACAATGCCCATCATCCCCAGGTCATCGTTGAAATTCGCCAACCCCCTGAGATAATAGGCATAATCCACATTGGCATGGTTCGGATGCAGCTTGATGAAACGGTCGGCAGCAGCGATAGCCGAAGCTTTCTCGTTATCTTTATAATGAGCGTAGGCGACCTCAAGCTGCGTCTGCTGCGCATAGCGTCCGTAAGGATAGCGCGCTTCCAGGGACTCAAACAATTTGATGGCAGCCGCATAGTTGCCGTCGTTTAATTCCGTTTTTGCCTCAGAATAGAACTTGCTCGCCGACCAATTTTTCTGGTCTTCGCGATCAGTATTTTTTGGCAGCAAACCGCATGCCGATAACAGCAACAGCAGGAATAAAGCTAAACTACGCGACATGATGAATTCTGTGGAAAACGAAAATAAATCTGTCGGTTATTATAACGCAAAGCCCACACTAGCTGAATCGGCAGAAACCATCATCGCACTGACGATCCCCCAGGACTGCGCCGGTCTGCGGCTCGATCAGGCTCTGGCGAGGTTGCTGCCGGATTGGTCCCGCAGTCGCTTGCAGGCGTGGATAGTGGGGAAACAGGTAAGTGTGGATGGGGTGGAGGCTAGTCCCAAGCAAAAAGTTTGGGGGAGTGAGAGGATTCAGGTCAAACCGCAACCCCATCCCGCCGAGAACGCGCATGCCGCCGAAGCCATTCCGCTTGACATCGTTTACGAAGACCACTCGCTCATAATCATCAACAAACCTGCCGGACTGGTGGTGCATCCCGGTAGCGGCAACTGGCAGGGCACCATGCTGAATGCTCTGCTACACCATGCACCGCAGTTGAACGGTGTGCCGCGCGCGGGTATCGTTCACCGGCTGGATAAAGACACCAGCGGCCTGCTGGTAGTAGCGAAAACCCTGGAAGCGCAAACCAGTCTGGTACGGCAACTGCAAAAACACACTGTGAAACGTGATTATCTGGCACTGGTGCAGGGCCATGTTTCCCATGACGGATCGGTGGATGCACCGGTGGGACGGCATCCAATACAACGTACCAAAATGGCAGTATCCAGCAGCGGCAAAGAGGCGCGTACCCACTATCGGGTATTGGAGCACCTCGACGGCTGCACCCTGCTTCTATGCAGCCTGAAAACCGGACGCACCCATCAGATTCGGGTACACATGCACTCCCTCGACCACCCGCTGGTGGGCGACCCGGTTTATGGTGGCAAGCCGAAGAAAATTGCGCAAGAAATCGGGCAATTGATCAGCCGGTTCCCAAGACAAGCCTTGCATGCACAAAAACTGGAGCTGACGCATCCGCAAAGCGGAAAGAGCATGGCATGGGAAGCCGCGTTGCCTGAGGATATGGAGAAACTCTTGCAAGCGTTGCGGCAGCATCGTGATATCAATTCGTGACAAATATTCTACTCGCACAAATTCACCGCCATGAATGACTGGATCACTCCCGACTGGCCTGCGCCGCGCAATGTCAGAGCGCTGTTTACCACACGCACTGGCGGTGTGAGCAGCGGACCTTATACCAGCCTCAACCTGGGGGATCACGTAGGTGACGAGCCATCGACCGTCAAACAGAATCGTGCTCTGCTGCGCAGCATTCTGCCGGGCGAGCCCCGCTGGCTGAAACAGGTACACGGCACGATGCCGGTCTGCGCGGATGATTATGATTGTAGCGCCGGCAGCGATGCCGCATTCAGCCAGCAGCCCGGCACTGTCTGTGCGGTGCTTACCGCAGACTGCCTGCCGGTGTTTCTGTGCGACGCCGCCGGATCGACGGTGGGGATTGCTCATGCCGGCTGGCGCGGACTGGCCGCGGGGGTGATTGAACGCACTATAGCGGAGATGGGTGGGGAGAGTTCCCAAATCATGGCATGGCTCGGCCCGGCAATCGGTCCCGCTCATTTTGAAGTTGGCGAAGAGGTGCGCCAGGCCTTTATCAATCATGACAAAAAATCCGCTCGCGCCTTCACTGCATGCGATAACGGGAAGTGGTCTGCCGATATTTTTCTGCTGGCGCAACAGCGCTTGGCAGAAGCGGGCGTGATGGCGGTTTACGGCGGCGGCGTATGCACTTTCAGCGACCCGGCAAGATTCTTTTCCTATCGTCGTGATGGCAGCACCGGGCGGATGGCAGGATTGATCTGGCTGACCGCATAACAACTATCAGCTGAATTTCGAATATGGGGAATCTCTGAACCAATCCCACGCGGACTCCACGAAGGACTTATTCAGAGGTTCCCTAGCAACAGCGTATAATCCCGCATTTTTCCGCAAATCGTTTTCATGTCCACTCTCGCCTGGATCATTACCACCAGTCTGCTGGGGGGGCTATTGAGCGTGTTGTTTGCCGCCGCACTGACGCTCAACACACGCGTCTCGTGGGTGCAAATGCTGATCTCCTACGCTATCGGCGCACTGCTGGGGGCTGCTTTTCTCAACGCGCTGCCGGAAGCGCTGGAGCTTTCGGGAAATCCAGCACAAATCACCGCCACCGTGCTGTTCGGCATCCTGTTGTTTTTCATTCTGGAAAAACTGGTGCTGTGGCGCCATTGCCACATAGATGAATGCGAGGCCCACGATCCTCTGCATGGCGCTACCACCGCCACTGCTGCGCATAGTCACGACCATGGCCGCAGCGGCATGCTGATCATGCTGGGCGACACCTTTCATAATTTCGTCGACGGTATACTCATCGCTGCAGCATTCATGGTGGACGTGCAGCTTGGCATCGTCACCACTATCGCCATTATTGCCCACGAAATTCCGCAAGAAGCCGGCGATTTTCTGATTCTGCTCAACTCTGGCTACACCCGCCGGCAGGCATTACTGTTCAATTTACTTTCCAGTGCTGCCACCCTGATCGGTGGGATGTTGACCTACTTCATGCTGCAAGACATGAATCATCTCTTGCCGTCGCTGCTGGGCCTGGCTGCGGCCAGCATGATCTACGTGGCGATGTCCGATCTGATTCCCGGCCTGCACCGGCGTCCCGAAATCAAGGCTACCGTCCAGCAGGTTGTGTTGATCATGCTGGGCATCAGCTCCATTTGGCTGGCTGGCAGCCTTTTTGGCCACTAGGGAACCGCTTAACTACGGACAAACTACGGACAAACTACGGCAACAACAGATACTTTTACAATTCCGCATTCATCCATAACCACAGCTTATTTACCATTCCATGCCCTCTCTCAAACATCCGGTTCCCAAAGTCGGCTTCGTCTCGCTCGGCTGCCCCAAAGCATTGGTGGACTCCGAGCAGATCCTCACCCAGCTACGCGCCGAAGGCTACGACATCTCGCCCACTTACGCAGACGCCGACCTGGTGGTGATCAACACCTGCGGTTTCATCGACAGCGCGGTGGAAGAATCACTGGACGCCATCGGCGAAGCGCTGGCGGAAAACGGCAAGGTCATCGTCACCGGTTGTCTCGGCGCAAAAAGCGACGTGGTCAAACAAGCTCATCCGCAAGTGCTGGCAGTCACCGGCCCGCATGCTTTGCCGGAAGTCATGGCAGCGATACATGCGCATCTGCCGCAGCCGCACGACCCCTATACCAGCCTGATCCCGCCGCAGGGAATCCGGCTCACGCCCAGGCATTACGCTTATGTGAAAATTTCCGAAGGCTGCAACCATCGCTGCACTTTCTGCATCATTCCCTCCATGCGCGGCGATCTGGTCAGCCGTCCGCTCGATCAAATCATGCAGGAAGCAGAAAATCTGCTCGCAGCCGGCGTCAAGGAGCTGTTGGTAATTTCGCAAGACACCAGCGCCTATGGCGTGGACGTGAAATATCGCACCGGTTTCTGGCAAGGCAGGCCCATCAAAACCCGCATGACCGAGCTGGTCCGCGCCTTGGGTGAGTTGGCGCATGACGCCAATGCCTGGGTGCGGTTGCATTACGTCTACCCTTATCCGCATGTGGATGAAGTGATCCCGCTGATGGCCGAGGGGAAAATCCTGCCGTATCTTGATGTGCCATTCCAGCACGCCAGCTCGCGCATTCTGCATGCAATGAAACGTCCTGCCAGCTCCGAAAATAATCTCGCACGTATCAAACAGTGGCGCGCAATTTGTCCGGACATCACGCTGCGCAGCACTTTCATCGTCGGCTTCCCGGGTGAAACTGAAGCGGAGTTTGAGGAACTGCTGGAATTCCTGCAGGAAGCGCAACTGGATCGCGTTGGCTGTTTCACCTATTCGCCGGTGGCAGGTGCAGCGGCGAATGCGTTATCCGATCACGTCCCGAAAGAAGAAAAGGAGGGGCGCCGCGCCCGTTTCATGGCAGTGCAGGAAGAAATCAGCGCCGCACGCCTTACCCGCAAGATCGGCAAGCGCATGACCGTACTGGTGGACGAAATCCGGAAAAATGAAGTCATTGCCCGCAGCGCTGCCGATGCGCCGGAAATCGACGGCGTGGTGTACCTAGCAAATACAGGGAACATAAAAACTGGCGAGTTTATCGAGGTCGAAATTACCAGCTCTGATACGCATGATTTGCAGGCGAGAATCGTGACTGCATAGAGGCGCCTCCTGAAATCAGGGTAATGATTTTCCCGGAATCTGATCCGTTTCACCCGATTCCTCCGAAAATTCCCCACACCACCCCTTTCGCTTATGGCAGCTTGCTATTGGGGAGCAACTATTACCAAAAATGCCGGCGAAACTTCAGGTAAAAATTGACATTATGGTCTTCAAAAGTAGAATGACGAGTTGTTTAAGTGGAGTGGCGGGTCGTTTTTCTGCCCCTATCCATGCCTGGAAGAGCAAAACACCGCGATTGATACTGTCGCATCAAATAACCCAAACTGGGAAAAACAATGAGTCATACATTATATTCAGCCTCGGTGCAGCGTGTGCAGCGCTGCGAATTGGCAGTTCCGGGGTCGAATCCGGGCATGTTCGAGAAAGCACTGAAAAGCGGCGTAGATTTCATTTTTCTTGACCTGGAAGATGCCGTCGCTCCAGATGACAAAGTACAAGCACGCAAGAATGTCATCGAAGCAATCAATGATCTGGACTGGAAAGGACATGGCGTAACCCTTTCGGTGCGCATCAACGGTCTGGACACCCAATTCATGGTGCGTGATGTGGTGGATCTGATCGAACAGGCTGGCCACAAGCTGGATACCATCCTGATTCCCAAAGTGGGCGTTTATTCCGATGTGTACATGGTTGAGGCCATGCTAAACCAACTGGAAATGCAGCAGGGATTAAAGAACAAAGTCGGCATTGAAGCGCTGATCGAAACAGCCTTGGGCATGGCCAATGTGGAAGATATTGCCCGCAACGGCGCTTCGGGACGTCTAGAGGCATTGCACTTCGGCGTAGCTGATTATGCCGCCAGCAACCGTGCCAGAACAACCAACATCGGCGGCCTCAACCCTGATTATCCCGGCGATCAATGGCACGCCGCCATCAGCCGCATGACGGTCGCTTGCCGCGCCTACGGCTTGCGCCCGATTGATGGCCCTTTCGGCGACATTAAGGACCCTGACGGTTACAAACTGGCGGCCAGAAGAGCTGCCGCACTGGGTTGTGAAGGCAAATGGGCGATCCACCCATCACAGGTTGCGCTTGCAAACGAGGTGTTTACCCCGCCGCCTGCGGAAATTGAAAAAGCACAGCGTATTCTGGTTGCATTGAAAGAAGCCGCCGCCCAAGGCAAAGGCGCAGCTGCGTTGGACGGTCGCTTGATTGATGCGGCTTCGGAAAGAATGGCTAACAATGTCGTAAGAACAGCGGAAGCGATTGCTGCAAGAGGTTGATAGCAAAAATCTCCGGGGCCGCCTTTAGCGGCCCTTTCTTTATATTTTTATGCAATAGACGAGGGTGAGGCATTGGATATCCACGAATATCAGGCGAAAGAGATTTTAGCGGAATATGGTGTCAAGATCGCAGAGGGTGGCCTGGCTTACAGCCCCGAAGAAGCGGTACAGCGTGCCCGGGAAATCGGTGGCAATATCTGGGTAGTAAAAGCACAGATTCACTCGGGAGCGCGCGGCAAAGCCGGCGGCATCAAGATTTGCCGGGCGCATGATGAAGTCAAAGCAGCTGCAGAAGAATTGCTGGGTAAAAAGCTGATCACTCATCAAACCGGACCAGCAGGCAAGATTTGCTCCAAAGTGTATGTCGAAGCGGGAACAGACATCGCAAAAGAACTGTATCTCTGTTTTCTGCTTGACCGGAGTCATGAACGCATTGTCATGGTGGGTTCCGCGCAAGGCGGAATGGAAATTGAAAAGCTGGCCGAAACCAATCCTGAAGCAATCAAAAAAATATATATTGAGCCTGCTGTCGGTCTGCAGGATTTCCAGGCGCGCAAAATGGCTTTTGCATTGGGTCTGGAAACCGCGCAACTAAACCAGGCGGTCAAAACCATAAAAGGTTGCTATCGTGCCTTGCGTGATCTTGATGCAAATATGCTGGAAATCAATCCGCTGGTTACCACCAGCAATGGCGAGCTGATCGCGCTGGATGCAAAAATGGGTTTTGATGACAATGCCCTGTTCCGGCGGCACAAGATTGCCGAGCTGCGCGATAAAACACAGGTAGACCCGCGCGAAGTGGCGGCAGCCGAACATGGACTGAGCTACATTGGACTGAATGGCGACATCGGCTGCATGATCAATGGTGCGGGCCTGGCCATGGCTACCATGGATATGATCCAACTGGCTGGCGGCGAGCCTGCCAATTTCCTTGACGTCGGTGGCGGCGCATCGGCCGAGCGTACAGAAAAAGCATTCCGTCTGGTACTGGCCGATAAAGGTGTTAAGGCAATGCTGGTCAACATCTTTGCCGGCATTAACCGTTGTGATTGGATTGCCGAGGGCGTGGTGCATGCGGTCAAGAATATCGATATGAAGATTCCATTGATTGTGCGTTTATCCGGCACCAATGTTAAGGAAGGCCGCCGGATCATTGCCGAAAGCGGCTTGCCCATCATCATGGCAGAAACATTGGCAGAAGCGGCTGAAAAAGCTGTTCAGGCGCGCAATGAAATGGTCGCAAAACAAGGGGAACACAGTGGCAATTCTAATTAACGAGAGCACACGCATTATTGTGCAGGGTTTTACCGGTAAAATCGGCACCTTCCATGCCCAGGACATGATCAACTACGGCTCCAATGTCGTGGGCGGCATCACCCCTGGCAAGGGTGGCCAGCAACACTTGGGACTGCCCGTCTTCAATACGGTGAAGGAAGCGGTGCAACAGGTCGGAGCCGAAGCCAGCATTATCTTTGTTCCACCTGCGTTTGCGGCGGATTCGATCATGGAGGCCGCTGATGCAGGCATTAAATACTGTGTGGCGATTACCGATGGCATTCCCACGCAGGACATGATGACCGTCAAGAACTTTCTGCGCCGCTTCCCTGAAAAAGAAAGAATGATATTGACCGGCCCCAACTGTGCCGGCACCATCAGCCCCGGACGTGCGATGCTGGGCATCATGCCAGGGCATATTTATATGCAGGGGCATGTCGGGATAGTCGGCCGTTCTGGCACCTTGGGCTATGAAGCCGCAGACCAGATGAAGGCACTGGGTATTGGCATATCAACCTCGGTAGGTATTGGCGGCGATCCAATCAATGGCAGCTCGCACCGCGATATTCTTAAAATATTTGAAGAAGACAGCGAGACCAGAATAGTGCTCATGATCGGCGAGATAGGCGGGCCACAAGAAGTCGAAGCCGGTATTTTTGCCAAAGAGAACATGAGCAAACCGCTCATTGCTTACATCGCGGGCTTGACCGCACCGGAAGGCCGCCGCATGGGGCATGCCGGTGCCATCATTTCATCAGCGGGTGAGAGTGCCGCAGAAAAGGTGGCCATGCTGAGAGATCTTGGCGTCACAATCTGCCCCACTCCGGCCGCAATGGGTACAACCGTCGCAGAAATGCTGGGACGTCTTGCATAGAGCGCGTTGCTGACAACATGCTCTGTGCGGGAGTGAAATAGCGCATCCGCACATCCTGGCCGATCATTATCGATGCGGTGATCGGCCTCAAAACCACTCTTCAGACTCATGCCCCTGCAGAAACACGTATTCCATTCGAACTCAGACCATATTGGATAGCGCGATAGCCTTGACATGCGGGGATAAACCCCATAGAATCCGCAGTCTTTTTAGTCGCCCCCAAGGAATGCTTGGCCCGGCGAAAAAATTGGCCAATTCATACACGGACGGCGGAATTGTGATATCGCCGTCCCGGTTTTTTTAGGGAACAGGAATGCCGACAATCAGTCAATTAGTACGTAAGCCCCGCGCGGCAAGGCGTGTAAAGAGCAAAGTTCCGGCGCTGGGCAACAGCCCGCAAAAGCGCGGGGTCTGCACCAGGGTGTATACCACAACGCCAAAAAAACCGAACTCAGCTCTGCGCAAGGTGGCGCGGGTTCGCCTGACCAATGGTTTTGAAGTATCGAGCTACATCGGGGGTGAAGGCCACAATCTGCAGGAACACTCGGTGGTACTGATACGCGGTGGTCGCGTCAAGGATTTGCCGGGGGTGCGCTACCATATGGTGCGCGGCAGTCTGGACACTGCCGGGGTGAAAGACCGTAAACAGAGCCGTTCCAAGTACGGCGCCAAAAAACCAAAAGCAGCTTAAGAACAGCTATGAACTTAGTGTGTTTGCCAGATCGAACGAACACCTAAACTATAATTTAATACTGAGGTTAGAGAATGCCAAGACGGAGAGAAGTTCCGAAGCGCGAAATTTTGCCAGATCCCAAATATCACAATACCGAAGTGGCAAAATTCGTCAATGTTCTGATGACGCGTGGCAAGAAATCGGTAGCAGAGCGGATCATTTATGGTGCTATGGATCAAATCCAGAAGAAAACCGGCAAAGATCCGGTGGAAGTATTTACCCAGGCGTTATCTAATGTTCGGCCGATGGTGGAAGTGAAAAGCCGCCGTGTCGGCGGCGCTAACTACCAGGTGCCCGTCGAGGTACGTTCGATTCGACGCAATGCGTTGGCGATGCGCTGGCTACGTGATGCCGCGCGTAAACGTGGGGAAAAATCCATGGGTGCGCGTCTTGCCGGAGAATTGGCGGAAGCGGCGGAAGGTCGCGGCGGCGCGGTCAAGAAACGCGAGGAAGTGCACCGCATGGCAGAAGCCAACAAGGCCTTTGCGCATTACCGGTTTTAACGGCGATTAACTGACAATAGCGCGAGAACGAGCAACGCAGCAATTCGGTCCTGGCTTAAAGTAATCGCTGCCCCCGGTTGTTGAAAATATTGTTTCCTTCTACACATCCCGTGACGCTGTTGGCGTCACGGCAGTTTTAAATTTTAAGGTTGGAATACTGTGGCAAGAAAAACACCCATCGAACGATACCGGAACATCGGCATCATGGCGCACATAGACGCCGGCAAGACCACGACCACCGAAAGGATTCTGTTTTATACCGGCGTATCGCACAAACTTGGTGAAGTGCATGACGGCGCAGCCACCATGGACTGGATGGAGCAGGAGCAGGAACGCGGCATTACCATTACTTCTGCCGCCACCACATGTTTCTGGAAAGGGATGGAAAATAACTATCCCGATCATCGCATCAATATCATCGACACCCCGGGTCACGTTGACTTCACCATTGAAGTCGAACGCTCTCTGCGTGTGCTGGATGGTGCTTGTACCGTATTTTGCGCGGTTGGCGGAGTACAGCCCCAGACTGAAACCGTATGGCGTCAAGCCAATAAATATAAGGTTCCGCGCCTTGCCTTTGTTAACAAGATGGACCGTGCAGGCGCCAATTTCATGCGTGTTTACGAACAGATGCAAGCGCGTCTGAAAGCCCATCCGGTACCAGTCCAGTTACCCATCGGCGCAGAAGAAAAATTCGAAGGCGTTGTCGATCTGCTGAAGATGAAAGCCATTTACTGGGATGATTCAACCCAGGGGATGAAATTCGAGGAACGAGAGATTCCCGCCGACTTGCTGGAAAACGCCAAGCTATGGCGTGAGAAAATGCTGGAAACCGCCGCTGAGGCTAATGAAGAGCTGATGAACAAATACCTGGAAGAGGGTGATTTGTCCATTGCCGACATCAAGCAAGGGTTACGCATGCGCACTATCAATAACGAAATCGTACCCATGTTGTGCGGTTCGGCATTCAAGAACAAGGGCGTACAGGCCATGCTGGATGCCGTAATTGATTACCTGCCCTCGCCGGTGGATATCCACGCGATCAATGGGGAAAAGGAAAATGGCGAGCCTGATGAACGTCATGCCAGCGATGACGAACCATTCGCCGGTCTGGCATTCAAGATTGCCACCGACCCTTATGTCGGCCAGTTGATTTTCTTCCGTGTCTACTCTGGCGTGGTCGCTACTGGCGACACCATCTACAACCCAATCAAGGGTCGGAAGGAGCGTATCGGACGGCTGCTGCAGATGCATGCCAACCAGCGCGAGGAAATCAAGGAAGTGCGTGCTGGCGACATCGCCGCCGCAGTGGGTTTGAAGGAAGCCGTTACCGGCGACACATTGTGTGACCCCACCAAGATTATTACATTGGAGCGGATGATATTTCCGGAACCAGTGATCCATGTTGCAGTGGAGCCAAAAACAAAGGTTGATCAGGAGAAAATGGGCATTGCCCTGAATCGTCTGGCGCAGGAGGATCCGTCCTTCCGTGTCCGTACCGACGAGGAATCCGGTCAGACCATCATCTCCGGTATGGGAGAGCTGCATCTGGAGATCATTGTTGACCGCATGAAGCGCGAATTCGGTGTGGAAGCTAACGTTGGCGCGCCGCAAGTAGCTTATCGTGAAGCCATCAGGAAATCAGTAGAGGTTGAGGGCAAATTCATCAAACAGTCCGGTGGGCGCGGTCAGTATGGTCACGTCTGGCTCAGGATGGCCCCGAATGATGCTGGCAAAGGCTTTGAGTTTGTTGATGCGATCAAGGGCGGAACTGTTCCGCGCGAATACATTCCGGCGGTGGAAAAAGGCCTGCGCGAAACCCTGCCCAACGGCGTGCTGGCAGGTTTCCCGGTAGTGGATGTCAAGGTTACGCTATTCGATGGTTCTTACCACGATGTGGACTCCAACGAAAACGCCTTCAAGATGGCAGCCTCAATGGCATTCAAGGATGGCATGCGCAAAGCCAGCCCGGTATTATTAGAACCGATGATGTCGGTAGAAGTGGAAACGCCAGCGGATTTTATGGGTAATGTGGTGGGTGATTTATCATCCCGTCGCGGCATGATACAGGGTATGGACGACATGCCCGGTCTTAAGGTGATACGTGCGGAAGTACCGCTGGCGGAGATGTTTGGCTACTCCACGTCACTGCGTTCGGCAACTCAGGGACGTGCGACTTACACCATGGAATTCAAGCATTACTCGGAAGCACCGAAAAGTGTAGCTGAAGCGGTCATCAACAAAAAATAACCCTTATCAAGCATAGGAAGCAATCATGGCAAAGAGCAAATTTGAGCGGACGAAGACACACGTAAACGTAGGCACGATCGGGCACGTGGATCACGGCAAGACCACGCTGACCGCGGCGATTAC
>JAYSQR010000088.1:0-15528 GCA_043721435.1 Nitrosospira sp.
CCATGTCGATAACCCCCACTTAATTCGGTTACCAACAATTTGAGGCAACGTATCTTCTTGAGACACCCCTTCGGTTACTTTTTTATTGAGGCAATTCGCACGTCATCGAATCTGGCGTTTATCATGTTGCGCGGGCTATACTTCAACCAAATGACCGTGCCAAACCAGAAACCCAAAGCTGCCGTGAACCACCCGGCCGCAATTTTCCTGATGGGGCCGACCGCCAGCGGAAAAAGCGGCGTCGCACTGGAAATCGCCCGCCACCTGCCGGTGGAAATCGTCAGCGTGGATTCGGCCCAGGTGTACCGGCACATGGATATCGGCACCGCCAAACCCGGCGCGAAAACCCTGGCAGCAGTGCCGCACCATCTGATCGACCTGATCGATCCGCACGAGCGTTACTCCGCTGCGCAGTTTCGCGATGATGCGCTGACTGCGATGCGTGAGATCACCGAACGCGGCCACATCCCGCTGCTGGTTGGCGGCACCATGCTTTATTTCCGTGCATTGCTGGAAGGTCTGTCGGAACTTCCCGCTGCCGACAGCAACGTGCGCATGGTGATCGACAGCATGGCCGCAGAGCGCGGCTGGCCGGCGCTGCACCAGCAGTTGCAGCAGCTTGACCCGGTCAGCGCCTTACGGATTAAAGCAACCGACAGCCAGCGCATCCAGCGTGCGCTGGAAGTGTATTACCTGACCGATAAACCGATGTCGGAGATTCTGAAAAAACCCAAATATGTTTATCTGCCTTACCAGGTGACACACATCGCCCTGATACCCAGCAAGCGTGAAACACTGCACCAGCGCATCGCGCAACGCTTCGAGGAAATGCTCGAGCTGGGATTGATTGGCGAAGTCCGCGCCATCCGTGATAAATTTGGCCTTGATGCCGACAGCCCCGCGATGCGCTGTGTCGGTTACCGGCAGGTGGGAATGTACCTGAACAAAGAAGTCAGTCTCAACGAAATGCGCGCAATGGGACTGGCCGCCACGCGCCAACTGGCGAAGCGGCAGCTTACCTGGCTGCGCCCGATGCAGGGACTGCAGGAGTTCGATTGCCTGACGCAAGAATTGTCGCAGCAGGTGCTGGAATATCTGCGGGCAAGCGGTTTGCAAGCTGCGGCGGCTTGATGATCGCAATCACCGATCGTCAGTTGCTGATTCGATCCAATCTATATGAAGGGGGGCAATATGAAGATTAGCCATAAATCACTTGCTCTGGCCGTGGTGCTAAGCAGCATCCTGTCCATCAGTGCTTGCCAGAAGTTCGGGGAGGGAACGCATGAAACCTGGGTAGAGCCGCCGAAAAAGGCCGTGGTGGATGACGCTACCCTTACCGCCACGGTAAAAACCTCGCTGTTGACCGACCCGGAACTCAGGGGACTGGATTTGCGCGTCGAGGTGCACAGCGGTGAAATCATGCTGAGCGGTCTGGCAAGCAACCCGAGCCAGATAGACCGCGCCAACACGCTCACCTGGCTGGTGGAGGGCGTCAAGAAAGTGGACAACAGGATGAGCACAAAGTAAGTGGGGAGCGGGAGCGCAGCGGGGAACAATCAAATATTTAGTAACAGGTCGAGTCCTGGCTGTCAGAAACCTCCTCCATCCATATGCCGTAGTGCAAATAGCGGATGCGCGAGCGCAATTGGTTGAGTACCTTCGCGAACTTCAGAGGAGGCAACGGCGCAGTGCTGCTTTTCACGATTATTTAATGCTGTGCAAAAACACAGTATAGTTGTCCGAAAGCCAGGCTACAATTTGCTTTTGGCGCAATCCACGATGCTTAGTTAGGGAGCAGATGTCGGAGTTATGGCGCAAAACTGTCTCCCTATAACAAAGTTAGCCTTCATGTTCATCGACCAGGTGTTCCCCAAAGTTGTTGGCGGGAAAAGTACGCTTCGAGAGCGACTGCTGACGAACGCGGCTGCAAGTGGTTGGCCGGAGGAACGTGCGAACGCACTAATTGCAATCGTTCCTCAACGCCTTATCAATTCGGCGTGTTTTCTCGACAAGATGACTGGCCTATGGCGGTACGAATTTGGGATACCGTACGACATTGCCAAGAAGCTTGTCTGGGGTACGCATATGTGGGTACCGGTGGACTGCTTGTTCTTCGCCCTTTCATCTGCGCACTCACGGCTTCCTGAACATAAGCGCGCCGCGTATCTTGAGCGCTTGGCTGACCCGGACCGTCATCAGGCTACGCTCGTTGAGATGATCCCAGCACATAAGGTGGATGCTACAGTTCCAATGGAATTTGAAGTTGCTGGTCTCGGTATTGGCAATCGCGCTGTCGATTGGGTCATTGGGCCTCAAGGCGGGCGCACTACACTTCTGGACGTAAAGCGACGGACAGCCGATTTCATTCAGCAGGCAGAGCGGATAGGTACCGAAGGTGCCGCTCCAGAGCCTGATCACGATCCCGCGCTGTTGTTCCGTAGTGTTGAACAAAAGTTTGTCGGTGCCGATCCAAGTGTGCGCCTTCAGGGCGCTTGGATCTTTACCGACATTCAGCAGGAGGAAGAACTTCTTGCTCGTGCGTTCAGTGCCCTTGATCCAGACAAGGTTCACTTTGCCGTGTTTGGCGACTGGAAGCCCGATGTCTACGTATTGGTCCGCCAGGAGGCGGATCGTCAATACCTTCTCGATCTATTTCGTGGTGAACCGTCTTCGCGCTTCACGTTCAAGAGGGGCGATGAAGGCTAACCGCGTGGTGGAGAGCGACGCGCGGCAAGAGCGGCCGCGTGCGCCTCACCACGGACGTTAGGTTGCTTGCCAATGGTTACCGCATCACAAACAGGAGTTCCGACAGAATCGAAGCGACTCAGGCAGTTTCGACTCGGCATTGCCAAAAGCATTCCAAAATTCCCGAATGATCGACAGACACTTGCCATACTTGAAGCAAAACCTCTTGGCTCGCTTCTGATTGACTACGTGAATTGGGCCTTTCGCCTAATCCCGCCTCGACCACGTACTGTAACCATTGAGCCTACCCTAACGGCTGACCGCAGATGGAAGGCATTAGCCACGGACACAAGCGCACTGCTTCAGCGGGTAAGACGTGGAGATGACTTGAACCCTAATCTCTCGTTACGGGCATTCCGAAACGGCTTCACGCCAGCATCATCAAGTACTGCGCCATCTACGGACAAATGGGAAGACAAAGACTTCTTTCTCAACACGATGGGCTATCACCACTTGCACCTGAGTCAAGTGGTCGAAGCTGCGGGTCATGCTAAACGTACGGATGAAGTTCTTTTCGCCCAAGTTACGCGAAAGGGGTTTAGCGCAATTGGCTTCTTTGACCATTCTGTCTTCGACCCGACAGATCAGATATCACAAACAATGAGTGCCGAGCGAGATCGCTTGTGGCGGATATATGAGCAACGGAATTCTGCCGGTATGGCGCCAGGGCAGGTGTATATCTCTACCCCAATTGCAACCTCAGGGCACTCGCTTCATTACACCCGTCTTGCCATTGAGTTTGCGCGGGTAATCCATGCCATAGATCCCAAACTTGACGATCTATCTTCTCGCTCCGAGGTATTCGACACTGTGCCACACGAGATGGTCAAAGCAATGAAATTGAGGTGGCATCTGAATTACTTGGATCTTGGCCTTATTGACAAAACAACGTCCACGTTTTACGTGCTTCGATATGGACCGTCATGAAAGCCACTTCAAAGTTGATCCTCCGCAACCTAACTTAAACGTTGGGGCCAACCGAAAGAAATGCCATGAGACTCGCGCTGTGTTTGCTTCTGTTTTCAATACCGGTATTCGGCATGGCCGAGATTTTCCGGCGCGACGAGCCCAAAGGGGTCGCTCACCGAAAATCTGGACTGCTATGATCGCAATTCTATAGCGAATGTGGGGGAAACGTTTGCTAGGCAGGATTTGAATATCCAAGTTAGATCGAAACTTGGCGTTCGAACACTACCGATCATATCCAGTCCTAGCTGGCACAAGTTTAGGGTAATATGACGTAGTCACACCTACTCGTGCAGGAGAATTCATCTCGACTATGACTTTCTTTTCCCTGCTTCTGCTGCTGGCTGCCGTTATCGGCACCATTCTGTTTGTCCCGCCACTGCGGCGCGCACTCATTTCCAACCGGGTGCTGAAAATTTTCCGCAAGATCCTGCCGCAGGTTTCGCAGACCGAGCAGGAAGCGCTGGATGCGGGAACCGTGTGGTGGGACGGCGACCTGTTCAGCGGCAAGCCGGACTGGAACAAGCTACTGGCCTACCCCAAGCCGCAACTGAGTGCCGAGGAACAAGCCTTTCTTGCCGGTCCGGCGGAACAGTTGTGCGCGATGCTGGATGAATGGCATATCACGCGTGAACTGCACGATCTGCCGCCCGAAGTCTGGCAGTTCATCAAGCACAACGGCTTTTTCGGCATGATCATTCCGAAACAATACGGCGGCCACGGCTTCTCGGCACTGGCGCATTCCGCAGTGGTGATGAAAATCGGCTCGCGCAGCGGCACGGCAGCAGTAACGGTGATGGTGCCGAACTCGCTGGGACCGGCGGAACTGCTGCTGCATTACGGCACCGAGGAGCAGAAAAACCACTATCTGCCGCGCTTGGCAAAAGGCCTGGAAGTACCCTGCTTCGCGCTCACCGGACCCAGCGCGGGGTCGGATGCGGGTTCGATTCCCGATTCCGGCATAGTCTGCCGCGGCGAATTCAACGGCCAGCAGGGCGTGCTGGGGATGCGCGTCACCTGGGAAAAACGCTATATCACGCTGGGGCCGGTGGCGACATTGCTGGGACTGGCGTTCAAACTCCACGATCCCGACGGGCTGCTGGGCGCAGAAAAAGATCTCGGCATTACGCTGGCGCTGATTCCCACCAATACGCCGGGGGTCATTATCGGCCGCCGCCATTTCCCGCTTGATGCGGCTTTTCAGAATGGCCCCAACTCCGGCAAGGATGTATTCATCCCGATGGAATGGGTGATCGGCGGGCGCGAAGGCGTAGGCTACGGCTGGCGCATGCTGATGAATTGCCTCGCCGCCGGACGCTCGATTTCATTGCCTGCCACCGCCACCGGCGCGGCCAAACTGGCAGCGCGCACCAGCGGCGCGTATGGCCGGGTACGGGTGCAATTCAACACCCCCATCGGCCGCTTCGAAGGGGTAGAAGAAGCGCTCGCGCGCATCGGTGGCAACACCTACATGATGGATGCAGCGCGAGTGATGACGGCAGGCGCGGTGGATCTGGGCGAAAAACCTTCAGTCATTTCTGCCATCGTCAAATACCATCTCACCGAACGCAGCCGCCAGGCGATCAACGATGCGATGGACGTGCACGGCGGCAAGGGTATTTGCATGGGCCCCAGCAATTATCTGGCGCGTACCTATCAGCAAACCCCGGTCGGCATCACGGTGGAGGGCGCCAACATTCTTACGCGCAGCATGATGATTTTCGGCCAGGGAGCGATACGCTGCCACCCTTATGTGCTGAAGGAAATTCACGCTGCCAACGACAGCGATGCCGTCCGCGCCTCGCTGGAATTTGACCAGACATTGATGGGGCACGTCGCTTTCAGCGCTGGCAACAGCTTGCGCTCCTTGCTGCATGGACTGACCGGCGCTTCGCTGGCGGATGCGCCGAGCAATGCCGCCCCGGAAATACAGCATTACTATCGGCAACTGTCGCGTTTCTCCGCCGCCTTTGCGCTGGTTGCCGACATCTCCATGCTGACGCTGGGTGGAGCGCTGAAGCGCAAGGAAAAACTCTCTGCGCGCCTGGGCGATATGCTCAGCCTGCTTTATTTGTGCTCGGCGACGCTGAAGCGTTTCGAGGACGATGGCCGTCCTGCAGCCGATTTGCCATTGTTGCACTGGTCGATACAGGATGCGCTTTACCATCTGCAGCAGGCATTTGACGGCTTGCTGGATAATTTCCCCAGCCGCATCGCGGCATGGATGTTGCGGTTGCTGGTATTTCCGCTGGGCAAGCCATACTCGCCGCCATCGGATGACCTGGGACACAAAGTAGCTACGTTGTTGCTGGAACCGGGAGAGGCGCGTGACCGCCTGACTGCGGGAATCTATGTGCCGGCGTCCGCGGATGAACCGCTGGGCGTTCTGGAACAGGCGCTGCAGTGCGCGGTGGTGTGCGAGATGGCGGAAGCCAAGGTTCGCGCCGCCGTCAAAGCCGGCCTGATTTCCGCGCAAGGGGATGAGAAAATTGCTGCGGCGCTGCAACGGGGCATCATCACTACGGTTGAAGCGGAATCGCTGGAAAACATGAAATCCCTGCGCCGCAGCGTCATCATGGTGGACGATTTTCCGGCGGATTTCGGCAAACAGAAATAAACACATCCATGCAAGACAACCCGATGGACATCATCCCGGCGGAAATAGCCGGAACACTGGCCGGTCTGTTCAGCGAGCGCGTGCGCCGTTCACCGCAGAGGGTGGCTTACCGGGATTTCGACCAGTCGGGCGGAAAGTGGCGCGATCGCACCTGGCAGCAGATGGCTCGGGAAGTGGCGCGCTGGCAGACGGCTCTCGCCGGAGAAGGTCTGGTCCCAGGCGACCGGGTGGCAGTGATGGCAAAAAACTGCCCAGAGTGGGTGATGCTGGACCAGGCCGCGCTGGGATTGGGATTGGTGGTGGTGCCGCTTTATACTGCCGACCGCGCCGAGAATGCGGCGTATGTTCTGCGCGACGCCGGAGTCAGGCTGTTGCTGCTGGAAGATCTGGTGCAGTGGCAGACGCTCTCCGAAGTGCGCGATCAGGTCAATGGTCTGTTGCGGGTCGTGACAATCAATCCGTTTGCCGATGACGCCAACCAGACTGCTGACGGCTTGGTGCGGGCGCTGCCTGACTGGCTGCCGCAGATGGGAGAAACCGGGGAGGTCCGGCATGTCTGCGCGCCGCATGATCTCGCCACCATCATTTACACCTCCGGCACTTCCGGCCGCCCCAAGGGGGTAATGCTGAGCCATCACAACATGCTCAGCAACGCCCATAGCTGCCTGCAGGTTGTGCGGATAGAGCAACACGATCTGCTGCTTTCGTTTCTGCCGCTGTCGCATACGTTCGAACGTACTGCCGGCTACTACCTGCCCATGATGGCCGGGGCCACAGTCACCCACGCCCGTTCGATCCAGCAACTGCAAGAAGATTTATTGATTATCCGCCCGACTCTGCTGGTTTCGGTGCCACGAATTTATGAACGGGTTTATACCGGGGTTCGCGCCAAGCTGGCGGAAGGACCGGCGCTGAACCGTCAACTGTTCAACCTGGCGGTGGCTGTAGGCTACAGCCGTTTTGAACACCAGCAGGGGCGGGGTCCCTGGCGGGCTTCGCACCTGCTGTGGCCACTGCTGGACAAACTGGTGGCGCGCAAAGTGATGAGCAGACTGGGCGGACGGTTGCGGATGGCGATGAGCGGCGGCGCAGCGCTGTCGACCGATGTCTCGCGCGTGTTCATCGGGCTGGGACTGCCCATCCTGCAAGGTTACGGCATGACTGAAAGCAGTCCAGTGGTATGCACCAACACTTTCGAGAATAATTTACCGTCCAGCGTGGGCCCGCCCATTCCCGGCGTAAGCGTGAGGCTCGGTGAGCACAATGCATTGCTGATCCACGGCCCCAATGTAATGCTGGGCTACTGGCATAATCCGGAAGCCACCCAGGCGGTGCTGACTGCTGACGGCTGGCTCAATTCCGGCGATATCGCGCGCATTGATGAGCAGGGGCGGGTGACCATTACCGGCCGCCTGAAGGAAATTATCGTCATGTCCAACGGGGAGAAGGTTCCGCCGGCGGATATGGAAGCGGCGATTTTGCGCGACCACTTGTTCGAGCAGGTGATGCTGGTCGGTGACGGGCGTTCGTATTTGAGCGCGCTGGTGGTTTTGAATCCCCGCAACTGGGAAAGCGTCGCGGTGCAGTACAATCTTGATCCTGACTTGCACCACATACTGCACAATCCGAAAGCCGAAGAAATCGTGCTGGAGAAAATCGCGCAGCAGATACGCGAGTTTCCGGGCTATGCCAGGGTGCGCCGCGTGGCGCTGCTGGCGGAACCGTGGACGGTCGAAAACGATATGCTTACACCCACCCTGAAACTGCGGCGGGGGCAGATGCTTGAGCGCTACCAGGCTGAAGTTGAGAAGCTCTATGCGGGACATTGACCCGCCCGCTAAATATTGAGGTGCGACGAAAATGAATACTGTTCCCGAAATCCACACATCGCTGCCCGCAGGGCGCGACCCTATCCTGCGTATCGTGCCGATGCCGACAGACACCAACTACGCCGGCGACGTGTTCGGCGGCTGGATCATGGCGCAGGTGGACATTGCCGGCAGTCTGCCGGCAATCCGCCGCGCACGCGGACGGGTGGCAACAGTGGCAGTCAACTCTTTCGTGTTCAAGCAGCCGGTATTTGTCGGCGATCTGGTGAGCTTCTATGCCGAAATCATCAAGGTGGGGCGCACCTCGATCACGGTGGATGTGGAGGTATATGCCCAGCGCGGCCCGCGCGAGGGCGGCGACGAAATATGCAGCAAAGTGACCGAGGCAGTACTGACTTACGTGGCGGTGGACGAGCAGCGCAAACCGCGCGTGGTGCCGCAAGAATGATTTGAGAACCAGATCAGATGGGAGGAACAATTGAGCAACAATAATTTCATCGTGCGCAAGGCCGCGGTGTTGGGCGCGGGCGTGATGGGGGCGCAGATTGCGGCGCATCTGGTCAACGCCAATGTCGAAACGCTGCTGTTCGAGCTTCCGGGAAAACAAGGCGATCCCAACGCCAACGTGGTCAAGGCGGTGGAGAATCTGAAGAAACAGGAGCCCGCACCGCTGTCAGTTGCGGCCAAGGCAGCCTGTATCCAGCCCGCCAATTACGACCAGCATCTTGAATTGCTCAAGGATTGCGACCTCGTGATCGAGGCCATCGCCGAGCGCGTGGACTGGAAAACCGAGCTGTATACCAAGGTTGCGCCGTATCTCGGTGAGCACACCATTTTCGCCAGCAATACTTCCGGGCTTTCCATCAACCAGTTGGCGCAGGCGTTTCCCGAAAACCTGCGCCACCGTTTTTGCGGTGTGCATTTTTTCAACCCGCCGCGCTACATGCACCTGGTGGAGTTGATCGCCTGCGAAGGCAGCGATGCCGCGATGCTCGACGACCTGGAAAAATTCCTCGTCACTTCTCTCGGCAAAGGCGTAATCCGCGCCAAGGACACGCCTAATTTCATCGCCAACCGGGTGGGCATGTTTTCCATGCTCGCCACCATGCATCACGCCAGGGAGTTCGGGCTGGGTTTTGATCTGGTGGATGCCTTGACCGGTTCGCTGATTGGCCGCGCCAAGAGCGCCACTTTCCGCACCGCCGATGTGGTGGGGCTCGATACTCTGGCGCATGTGATCAACACCATGCGTGATGGGCTGTCTGCCGACCCGTGGCACCGCTATTATGCCGCCCCGGATTGGCTGCAAGGCCTGATCGACAGCGGTGCGCTGGGACAGAAAAGCAAACGCGGGGTGTATCAGAAAGTGGGCAAGGAAATCCATGTGCTCGATCTCGCCACCAAGGAATACCGTCCTGCCGCAGGCGAAGCGGACGACGACATCAAGGAGCTGCTCAAGCGCAAAAGCCCGGCGGAAAAATTCGCTGCACTGCGCGCCAGCGAGCATCCTCAGGCACAATTCCTGTGGGCAATGTACCGCGACCTGTTTCATTATTGCGCCGTGCATCTGGCCGCCATCGCAGACAATGCACGCGATCTGGATCTTGCCATGCGCTGGGGTTTCGGCTGGAACCTGGGGCCGTTTGAAATCTGGCAGGCGGCGGGATGGAGCCGGATCGCAAACTGGATCAACGAAGATATCGCTGCGGGCAAAAGCATGAGCACGACGCCGCTGCCCGCGTGGGTGCTGGAGCCGGATCGCTGCGGCGTGCATGCGGCACAGGGTTCGTATGCGCCGGCTGCAAAAACCCAGCGCCCGCGCTCAACCCTGCCGGTGTACCGGCGGCAGATGTTCCCCGACCGTCTGCTGGGCGAGGAAACGCAATACGGCACAACCATTTTCGAGACCGACGCGGTGCGCATGTGGCACACCGGCGACGACATCGCCATCGTCAGCTTCAAGAGCAAGATGCACACCATCGGTAGCGATGTGCTGGACGGAGTGCAGCAGGCGGTAGACGAGGCAGAATGCAACTGGCGCGCTTTGGTGCTCTGGCAGACCGAGCCGCCATTTTCCGCCGGGGCCAATCTGCAAAAAGCCACCGAGCGCTTGAAAAGCAATGGGCCGCCTTCCACTTTCAGTCTGCTGGCGCGGAAAATCAGAAAAACAGCGCAGGCTGCGGTGCTCAAGGCCGCACGCAATCTTAATCTGGCCGATGCCCTGATGGCCGGCAAACTCGCCGAGGTCGAAGCGATGGTGGCGCAGTTCCAGCAGACTTCGCAAGATCTCCGCTACTCGATGATCCCGACGGTGGCGGCAGTAGACGGACTCGCCCTGGGCGGCGGCTGCGAATTTGTGATGCACTGCGACCGCGCCGTGGCTACGCTGGAGAGTTATATCGGCCTGGTGGAAGTGGGCGTGGGGTTATTGCCGGCGGGCGGCGGTTGCAAGGAATTCGCCTTACGCGCAGCACGCGAAGCGAAAGACGGCGATCCCTTTCCGCTGTTGAAAAATTACTTCCAGACAGTGGCCACGGCGCAAATGGCAAAAAGTGCCGAACAGGCAAAGGAACTGGGTTACCTGCGTCCGGCCGACCTGATAGTAATGAACCGGTTTGAACTGCTCCATGCTGCCAAGGCACAAGCGGTGGCGCTGGCGGAAGCCGGTTATCGTCCGCCGCTGCAAAGCCGCAATATTCCGGTGGCCGGCAGCACCGGCATCGCCACCATCAAGAGCATGCTGGTCAACATGCTGGAAGGCGGTTTCATTTCCGAACACGACTATCTGATCGGCAGCAAAGTTGCGCATGTCATGTGCGGCGGCGATCTGACTCCCGGCAGCCTGGTGGACGAAACCTGGTTTCTGGAGCTGGAACGTGCCGCTTTCATCGAACTGCTGGCGACCGAGAAAACTCAGGCGCGCGTGGAGCATATGTTGAAGACGGGCAAGCCGTTGCGAAATTAGAATCAAGGAGAAATGCCATGAGCAAACAAACACAGGACGCCTACATCGTCGCCGCCGTGCGTACTCCGGTCGGCAAAGCGCCGCGCGGAATGTTCAAGAATGTGCGTCCCGATGACATGCTGGTGCATGTGCTGAGAGCTGCGCTGGGGCAATGCCCCGGGCTGGACCCGGCCGCGGTTGACGACGTAATCGCCGGTTGCGCCATGCCGGAAGCGGAACAGGGCATCAATGTGGCGCGCGTGGCGCTGCTACTGGCGGGCATGCCCAACAGCGTGCCGGGCATGACCGTCAACCGTTTCTGCGCTTCCGGAGTGCAGGCAGTGGCGCTGGCTGCTGATCGCATCCGCCTGGGCGAAGCTGACGTAATGATAGGCGCCGGCACCGAGAGCATGAGCATGGTGCCGATGATGGGCAACAAGGTAGCCATGAACCCGGAGATATTCCTGCACGACGAGAACGTCAGCATCGCCTACGGCATGGGCATGACCGGAGAGAAAGTTGCGCAGCGCTGGAAAATAAGCCGTGAAGCCCAGGATGAGTTTGCTGTGACTAGCCATGCCCGGGCGCTGAAAGCCATCGAGACCGGTGAATTCACGCAGGAAATCGCGCCCTATACCATCGAAGAAAAACGCCCCGATCTTACCGCGCATGAAATCCGCAGCGTGACCACTGTCAAGAATACCGACGAAGGCCCGCGCCCCGGCACCAGCCAGGAAGCGCTCGCCAAACTGAAACCGGTATTTGCTGCCAGGGGTACGGTGACGGCGGGCAACAGTTCACAAATGTCCGACGGGGCGGGCGCAGTAATCGTAGTGAGCGAAGCTGCGTTAAAGCGCTTCAATCTCACACCGATCGGGCGCTTCCTGGGATTTGCCGTGGCCGGGGTGCCGCCGGAGATAATGGGTGTTGGCCCGATCAAGGCGATACCCAAAGTTCTGCAGCAGGTTGGATTAAAACAGGATGCTATCGACTGGATTGAACTGAATGAAGCTTTTGCCGCGCAGAGTCTTGCGGTGATCAACGATCTGGGGCTGGATCGCGCCAAGGTCAACCCGCTGGGCGGCGCAATTGCGCTGGGTCACCCACTGGGTGCGACCGGCGCCATCCGCGTCGCCACGCTGCTGCACGGCCTGCGTCGGCACAAGCAGAAATATGGCATGGTCACCATGTGCATCGGCACCGGCATGGGTGCGGCGGGGGTGTTCGAAGCGCTCTAAGTTTTTGCTGCGGGCGGGAATTGCCAGGAAACGTTATTTCTGAGCGAAATAAACGTAACCTGTCTGCGGCACTTTCGCTTCCTCGAAGCGCTTGCGTTCATCCTTGTCCAGCTTCTTGTCCCACCAGATGGCGCGCGCTTCTTTCTGCTGTTCGGCCAGTTGCGGATTCTTCGCGAACAGTTCGCGCATAAATTTAGTGTGCTCGGATTCGTACAGTTCCATGGTTTGCTTTACTCATTTCGACGACAACCCGCAAACTTTACCATAACCGGGCAGCAGCCGCATCAGGAACCGCTGACATGGATGGCTCCAACAAGACGCGATCAGATCAGATTCCCAGATACCCGCCGCCATGCGGGTTGTGTTTGCGCAATCCCATGATGAACTTAGAGAACGGCAGGGCAAGTTCGCTTTCGAGTTTTTCCGCGCGCTGTCTCAATTCTTCCCATGCCAGCTTGCCGGGGCTGTGCTTAAGCGCGAAAACGATCTGATTGCCGCGCACCTCCGTCAGCAACGTCACCACATGGCCGTCGAAACTGTGCTGGATGCGCCGCATGTATTCATCGTGGCCCTTGTCTCTGCTGAGCAGATTGACCACCAGCACACCGTTCCTGTTCAGTGCCTCGCGCGCGCGGTTGTAAAAATCCTGGCTGCAGAGCGTAGCCACCTGGCAGCCGTCGTCAAAACCGTCGATCATCAACACGTCTGCGCTGGCGGGGTGGCTGGCGACATAGTCACCGCCTTCCGCTATCACCACTTGCAGGCGCTCGTCATCGGCAGGCAGAGAAAAATAATTGCGCGCGGTCACAGCAATCTGCGGATTGATTTCAATCACGGTGGTTTTTGTCTGCGGCATGCGGTGATACACGAACTTCGCCAGCGAGCCGCCGCCCAGACCGATCATCAGAATATTTGCCGGGCCGGGATGAAACAGCAGAAAGCCCATCATGCAGCGGGTGTAAGCCAGCTCCAGATCGTTGGGCGCGGTCAGCCGCATGGCACTTTGTATCATGCTGCTGCCCAGATGCAGCGCGCGCACCCCTTTCTGTTCGCTCAACTCAACGCCGGATTCGCGCTGCTGGGTACGCCATCTGGAAAATCGGGACATCGGTCGGAATTCCGCAAAAGTTATGCCCGCCATTGTAGCTGGCCTGCGCAACCGACCGATTGCTTCTTTAAGGCTCCTTTACAATACAGCACGCCAAGTCCATAGTTAAGTTGCGTGAATTTCTTGAAGGGGAAACAGCTCATGAAAAAATTTATTGTGGTCATCGCCATGCTGTTGACCGGGTGCGCAAGCATCGGCAGCGTCAAAGACAAGCCGCAACTTTATGACGGCAAGCTCCAGGGAAATCACGCCAGTCTGGCGCGCTGCGTGGTCGACAGACTGCAAGCCGACAGCCGCTGGGTCATCAGCAGCCTGCAATACAAAATGTGGGAATACCCGAATATCGCGGCATCGGAAATTTACGCCCATGCGCTGCACCAGATACCGGAAATGTATGCGCGCACCTCGCCCTTGAATCCTGATGCAGTCTTCGATTACTCGGCGCCGCAGCCGGTAAGCCGCGCCTATGCGCAGAGCGCGTACACCGGCCCCGAATATTCGTTCACCCTGCTGCTGAAGCGGACCGACAACACCACCGTGCTCGCCACGCTGAAAGGAAATAAATACGAGGGGCGCATCGCGTGGGAGAGTTTGCAGGCGTGCGCATCTGCCGTTAAAAAACCGGAATAGCGCCCGAAGAGATAAAACTGGGCACCGGGAAGAGTCGATCTCATGGCTATAATTCACACCGCAACAACAAACATCCTCTTAATCCATAGGCGAGCGTTCAACTCGCTCACAACCAGCGGGGTTTTTAATTTCGCGGAAAGAATTGGTCTCTATCGTTTATAATGTCACAGCGTAAGAACTGGCGGAAGCGGTGTAGAACAACCCAACCACCGACCGCGCAAAGTGCTGGAACTTGGGACTCCTTATGAGATATTCTTCGGGGTGCCGGTGAGCGACGCCAAGCAACCGCTAGCTATTACATTTCGGACTTGAATCCGCGCCATATTGATGATTTTTAAAGAGGAAGAATTTAATGAGTTCTAAATATACTGTATTTATTATTGCCCTTAGTGCCGCTTTGATTAGTTGTGGTGGCGACGGAGCTCCTGAAGTAAATTCAACGAATTGTTCTGGCGCGGGAATGCAGGCGGCGCTTCCAACTTTCACCAACGAAGCTGCGCGGCAGGCATTTATTGATAATTGCGAAGCTATGGCAAAAAAATAAAGCTCAGGACAAGCTGTCGAGTTGAGCGTGAGTTTAAAGGGGTCTGACCCTTTAATCCCTTTGTTCACCCTGCTGCTGAAGCGGGCCGACAACACCACCGTGCTTGCCGCGCTAAAGGGAAACAAATACGAGGGGCGCATCGCGTGGGAAAGCTTGCAAGCGTGCGCGTCTGCCGTTAAAAAACCGGAATAGCGCGCTCGAGAGAATAAAACTGGGCACTGGAAAACCAAAATATTGTTGCCACAAATATATCTTCAACTAAATCATGCCTGATTATTAGATAACTACCGTTAGCTTGAATAGGTTACTTCAACTCTATTATTTGTTTGATCAAGGCGGGCAACGATAACTTTTGTTTGTTTTGAATTACTAGGCCGCACTTTTTCGAGCAACAGCGCCTCGAAATCTTCATTAATCGCCACATTCTTATATCGGTCGCTCACGACTTTAACCTCATACTCCCTACCATATTCCAAAGTTTTGGTTGCGCGTTTAAGAATTTCTTTCCGGCCGAGCTCAATAATCTTGTTTGATGGATCAATTCGCTTCACTAGAAATTTATAGTCCCTTTCCAGTTCCAATATTTGTTGAATATTCGTTTCATCGATATACAGTAATTCTGACAATTGTGACTTATGTACATAAGCTTCGACTTTATTCATTTTCTCGAAGCAAATCTTTACTCTGATCTTGTCGTTTTCATATGCATAAGGATAGCCTTCAACAACATCTCCTACGGCATGAAGAACTATAAATTGATCAAAATCATTTTGAATACTTAATTTTGGGCTCAAAACAATCGTGTTATGAATTGAGCGAGGCCCACTTTTGTGGACGGGCAAGTTGATGTTACTTTATCAACTTGTTAGGAGAATCCATGAAACGTATCCCTCGTCGTATTTTCACC
>JAYSQR010000089.1:0-15493 GCA_043721435.1 Nitrosospira sp.
ACCCGCTGATTTCGCTAACCAGTTTTATGCCAACAGACAACAATCTGCGGCATAATCTAGATGACTTGCCCGTCCACTAAATCGGACTCCGCTCAAAGCGTTGTGGCTACTATCGAAGTTAAGAGCTACCTTGGTACTATTGAACTTAAGGATACGCTTGATGCTATCGCAGTTACAAAGGCACTTTTCCGAAGTGGCGAACAGATTTATCACAAGGGGTCTGTCGAATGCCGAGTGCCCAAGCCGAACCCTATCTTGACGTATATCTTTGCCTATGACGGCCTAAATCTAGAAACCCTATCGGACAAAATCGTTACGTACGGGAACGAGAAGAACGATGCTGGCATCTCACCGGATGCAGTATGCATACTTAAAAAAGGAGTATTGCTTCGCTCTCAATTTATGCCCATCGTGAAAGGTAACCACGTTACTCATCCGTCATTCAATAATGTAAAAATAACTGGGCAACACTTAACAAAAGATGCATTATTCGCATTTTATCGACGGTTAATCGATGACGTCCTGCCCCTAAGAATGGTCAATATTGATCTAGATGGCTATTACACTGGGGCCGATCTTGAATAGTTGGTTAACTAATCATTCCACCGGACGCTACGTGATAATGCCGAGCAACGCCAGTGAATTCAAACGTTGAGTGTCCGTTATCGGGAAATCCAATTGTCTGAAATGTGTCGGGAACGGAAGTTCATATTTCCTGATAGTAGCCGCTGATCTCGATGCGGTTACCACACTGCATTGGACTATCGACTCACCCTAACACCGCGTATTCACTTGGTTTTCCGGACATTACCGGACGAGTTAGGATGTTGAATTGGAGGCGGGGGTCGGAATCGAACCGGCGTCCACGGCTTTGCAGGCCGCTGCATGACCACTCTGCCACCCCGCCGTTGTTGTGCAGCCAGCAAACAGGCTGCGTTACAACGCTATAGCAAAAACTAAAAAAGGAAAACAGATTTTTCAGCAAAAATCACGCAAGCTGTGTGCGTGGGGTCTCATGCTAAAAGATCCATTTTCCCTGGAAGCTGGAGCGGGAAACGAGGCTCGAACTCGCGACCCCAACCTTGGCAAGGTTGTGCTCTACCACTGAGCTATTCCCGCAAATGAGGCATCCCGGTATTTCTGGAGACACCTCGAAAACAAAGCAGGGATTATAGAGATGCTGCTGTTTTTGTCAAGAAAAGCCACGTAACGACGCGGTTTCCGAATAATCTCAGCTATGCTTCAACGCCTGTGGAATTGCAACCTTCAGGTAATACACCATGGACCACAGCGTCAGTACGGCTGCCAGATAGATCAGCCATGTTCCCACTTCCTGCGGGTTGAAACCTTCGCCAACTTTGTCATGATACAGCAGTAACGGAATGGCGATCATTTGCGACGCGGTTTTTATTTTCCCCATAAAGGAGACCCCCACGCTTTTGCTTTTGCCGATCTGTGCCATCCACTCGCGCAGAGCTGAAATGGTGATTTCACGGCCAATGATGATAAAAGCGACGAGTGCATCGAGCCGCTCCAGCTGTACCAGTACGACCAGTGCCGCTGCCACCATCAGTTTATCCGCCACCGGGTCAAGAAACGCGCCGAAAGCCGAGGTCTGGTTCAGTACCCGGGCCAGATAGCCATCCAGCCAATCGGTGATAGCCGCGCCGGCAAAGATAATAGTGGCGATCAGATTCTGGTCAGAGTGCGATAACCATGCCGGCGGAAAATAGAAAATCCCGACGAACAATGGGATCGCCAATATCCGCAACCAGGTGAGAATATTGGGCAAGTTAAAGGGCATAGAGAGCGGAATATGCCGTTGAAATGTAACTGGGGCGTTCAGTCGCTGGATTCAATGCAGTTCCTTATAAATTTTTTCTGCAAGCCCACGGCTAATGCCTTCGGTCTGTTGCAGTTCTTCAATGCTCGCAGTCAGCACGCCTTTCAATCCACCAAACCGCGCCAGCAGATTCTGCCGGCGCTTCGTGCCGACCCCGCCGACCTGCTCCAGACTTGAACTGGTGCGGGATTTGCCGCGCCTAGCGCGATGGCCTTGAATCGCAAAACGATGCGCTTCGTCGCGAATTTGCTGGATCAGATGCAGACCGGGATGATCCTTGGGCAATTGTAACGGCTTTTTCATGCCTGGAAAAATCAATTGTTCCAATCCGGGCTTGCGTTCCTCGCCTTTCGCCACCCCTAGTACATTAGCATCATTCAGTCCGAGTTCTACCAGTGTCTCCTGGGCAACGCTTACCTGTCCTTTGCCGCCGTCTATCAAAATCAGATCGGGCAACCTGCCCTCCCCCTCGGCAACTTTATGGTAACGCCGTGACAGAACATCGCGCATGGCGGCATAGTCGTCCCCCGGCGTAATGCCACTGATGTTGTAGCGGCGGTATTCGCCATTGCGCATGGAGTAGTTGTCGTAAACCACGCAGGAAGCGACAGTGGCCTCGCCTTGCGTGTGGCTGATGTCAAAGCATTCGATGCGGGCCAGGCCAGCCATATCCAGTGCTTGTTGCAAGGCCTGCAACCGTTCTTCCTGGCTGATCTGCCGTTCCAACATTTGTTTCAGTGCCAGCCGCGCATTTTCTGTCGCCATCTCCAGCCAGATGCGACGTTCGCTGATGGAATTGAGACTGATCGCAACCTTATGGCCGCATTGCTCGCTAAGCAGGATCTGCAATGCTTCCCGGTGAATTTTCTCACCGACGATGATGACTGGCGGCACGCCACGATTGAGATAATGCTGGGCGAGAAAAGCCTCCACTGCGGCGGCTGGATCATATCCTTCCGCATTCTGTGGGAAAAAACTCTTGTCCCCCAGGTGGCGCCCTCCCCTCACCATGGCAAGATTGACACAGATTTTCCCGCCACCCCCATCCTGAACAGCGCAGGCAATGATATCAGCATCCAGCGCTCTGCCGCTGTCAACGAACTGTTTCTCCCGAATTTTGCGCAATGCCTGAATCTGGTCGCGGAATAATGCAGCCTGCTCGTAATCCAGGCGGTCGGCAGCCTGCTGCATCTTCTCGGCGATGCTTTCCAGCACTTCGGTTTGCTTGCCCTGCAGAAAAAGCTCGGCGTTTCTTGCATCCTCGCGATAAGCTGGTTCAGCGATCAGCTGGACGCAAGGTCCGCTGCAACGCTTGATCTGGTAAAGCAGGCAGGGCCGGGTGCGGTTGCTGAAGACGCTGTCCTCGCAAGTGCGAATGCGAAATACCTTTTGCAGGAGCTGAATGCTCTCCCTTACCACCCCCGCATTGGGAAAGGGGCCGAAATAATGGTGCTGTTTGTCCAATGCCCCCCGGTAAAAACCAAGGCGCGGAAAATGATGCCCGCTCAGGACAACATATGGATACGATTTATCATCCCTGAACAGTATGTTGTATTTCGGCGCTAAGGCTTTAATCAGGTTGTTTTCAAGCAGCAATGCCTCGGCTTCGGAGCGGGTGACGGTGGTCTCAATCGCCGTGATTTGGGACACCATCAACTGGGTGCGGGGGGCTAAACCGGTTTTCTGGAAATAGGATAAAACGCGTTTCTTCAGATTTATTGCCTTACCGACATAGATCACCTGCCCTGCTGCATTCAACATGCGATAAACACCCGGTTGGGCGGGCAGGTTTGAGGCAAAAGCCTTGGCGTCAAAAACAGGTACTGCCGGCAAAAAGCTTACTCCTCGCCTAGCAGCTTGCCAGCGATAGCCCAGTTTTCATGAGGCAATTCGTCGAAAGCAATGTAGGTATAAGATTTGGGTTTGTGGGCAATACGCTCCAGCGTATCGGTGATTTCTTCGGCAATCTTCTGCTTTTGCTCGCGGCTGAGCGAGCCGGCGATACGGATATTGACGTAGGGCATGGTTCCTCCAGTTTTCTAGATGAGCGCCAAATCGGCACAAATTTTTGTAAACACCATCTCGAACGTTTCGGTGGTCAGGCGTTTGGTCTGGGTATTGTAGCGGCTGCAATGATAACTGTCATAGAGTGTCAGGCCGTTGGGCAAGGCGTGAACTGCAGCATGATCAAAAGGATAAGCTCTGGGTTTGAGCCCCAAAGCCATCAATCCCGCCTGGTGCGCGACGGTACCCAAAGCGAGCAGCGCCGTGCCCCTTCCTGCTGCAAAATCTGTAATTTCAGCCGCAAGATAGCCGTTGCATTGACGGATTTCGGCCGGCTCTGGTTTGTTCTCCGGCGGCAGGCATTTGACTGCATTGGTGATGCGGCATCCGGGGAGTTGTAAGCCGTCATCTGCAGAAGTTGATTCCTCATGGCTGGCAAAGCCGAATTTATGTAGCGTCCGGTATAACAGAATTCCCGCATGATCTCCGGTAAAAGGTCTGCCGGTTCGATTTGCTCCATGCATGCCGGGGGCAAGGCCAATGATGAGAAGCTTGGGCGTGGTATCGCCAAAGGCCGGGACAGGGCGGGCATAATAATCCCGGTGCCGAGTTTTCACTTCATCCAGGAATCGTGCCAGCCGCTGACACTGGCGACAATCTGCCGAGAACCTGAGCTGCATGGAATTATCGCTTGCCTGTCGTGGTAGCATTTTCTTTTTCTACTTTGCTAAAGTTCTTGCGGGCCAATACTACCGGAGTCAGACGAAAAAAGGGCGGCTTGAAAAAGCCGCCCTTTATTTCTACGCATCAATGGCGTCCCCAGCGGGATTCGAACCCGCGTACTCACCGTGAAAGGGTGATGTCCTAGGCCTCTAGACGATGGGGACTAAAGGATTTTTACTGTTGCTACCGAGAATTTGGTGGAGATAAGCGGGATCGAACCGCTGACCTCTTGCATGCCATGCAAGCGCTCTCCCAGCTGAGCTATACCCCCGACAAAAAGAAGGCGAATTATACTGAGGCCCCCGGCCCCAGTCAATGTAAAGCCTTCGCCATGAATCGGCAAGTCAAATGAATCCCATGGTCTAATACGCTCCTGATTAAGCCCCATAGCGCGCTTTCTTTATATTTTCCAAGGCTGCCGCAATGACATGGCGCGGTGCACCGATATTCATGCGCATGAAGCCGCTGCCGCTCTCGCCGAACAGAGTGCCGGGACTCATGCCTACATGGGCCTCATGCACGAAGAAATGTTTGAGTTGTGCATCGGTTTTCCCCAATGCAACCCCCAGCGTGCGGCAGTCCAGCCATAGCAGGTAGGTGCCTTCCGGCTGGATAAGCCGGATTTCCGGGAGATGGGCAGTCAGGTATTCGTCGACGAAATCCCGCGTATCCCGCAGGTAAATCAGCAATTCATCCAGCCATGCCGCTCCTTCCCGGTAAGCAGCCTCAAAGGCGACGATGCTGAAGAGATTGGACGCGCTGACGTGCATCGTGTCGAATGCCCGGGCAATTGCCGTGCGGCGCTCCTGATCCGGCACGATAAGCGCAGAAAGATTCAGGCCGGGGATATTGAAAGTCTTGCTGGGCGCAACAGCAGTAACGATATTGGGCGAATTCCCGGCCAGCAGCGAGAGTGTGCAGTGTTTGCTTTCAGGGTAGACCAGGTCAGCGTGGATCTCGTCTGAAAATACGATCAGATCATGCTTTTCCGCGATCCGCAGCAGGCGCTCCAGCTCGGATTTGCTCCATACCCTGCCCACCGGGTTGTGCGGGGAGCACAGCAGTAACAGACGAGCCTTCGCCGCGCACTGCTCCAGGTGATCAAAGTCGATAGTGTAGCGATCATTCTCCAGGCACAACGGGTTTAGTAGCAGTTGTCCGCCAGTGCTGGTGACGGCGGAGAAAAAGGGGAAATACACTGGCGGTTGCACGATGACCGAGCCGCCCGGCCCGGCATAAGCCATGACCGCCGCGTGCAGCGTAGGCACCACCCCTGGGCACATCACGATCCATTCGCGCTGCACCTCCCAGCCGTGGCGTTGTTTTAGCCAGTGTATCAGTGCCTGATACAGGCTATCCGGATAGATAGTGTAACCATAGATGGGATGGGCGGCGCGCGCAGCAAGCGCTGCGGTTACGGTTGGCGGTGCAGGGAAGTCCATATCGGCAACCCACAGCGGGATGACCTCTGCCGTGCCGAACATGTTCTGCCGCCCGTCATATTTAAGACTGGCGCTTCCGCTACGGCTGATGTCACGACTGAAGTCGAAACTCAAGCAACCCGCTCCCAGATCGTAACTTCCGATAATGTGTGCTGAAATTTATGCCGGGTTTCACGGATGACAAAGGGTATTTCCTGCGGTCCTTGAACCAGCCTGAAATGACTGCCAAGAATTTCTTTCAGGCCATCCAGAGTGCCAAAACTCTCCCCATCACGCTTGAACCCGCCTATCCATGCTTCCCGTTTGGTGTGTTCTTTCAGCCAGGTATAGGGTGAAGCGATCAACAGCAAGCCACCGGGATTCAGTCGGGTATGAATAGTGCTGAGTAGTTTGGCCGGGTCGTACAGACGATCAATCAGATTGGCTGCGAGTATGAGGTCATAACCTGAGAACAACGGCTTGAGGTTGCACGCGTCACCCTGGTAGAACTCTACCTTATGCTTGACGTCATCCAGGCCGAGACCGCTCAGGGTGCGTTCCTTGTAGAAAACGAGCTCACCCTCATCCGCCAGCGTGTAGCGCAGCACGCCTTGTTCGGCAAGTTGTACGCCCTGGCCGATGAAGCGGGCGGAAAAATCGATGCCGGTGACATGGTCAAAATGCCGCGCCAGCTCGAAGGTAGCGCGCCCCGAGGCGCAGCCCAGATCGAGCGCCTTGTGTGCCGGTTTGCCGCGCATGGCGGCAATAGCCAGTTCGGCCAACGCCACCGAAAAATTGGTTACGCCGAAATAGGTGTCGCCGTAATGGAATTCGGCATACTCCGAGAGCAACTTGTCGGTTTCATAGTGCGAGCTAGGCTGAACAGCGAGCATAGCGGCAATTACGTAGCGAAACCCGGCATGCTGGAAGAAATGGCGGCGAAAGGCGTAGCGGGCGCTCTTCAGTGACTCATTGCCGCATGAAATCCAGGAGCCGCCTTTGATAAGATTGTGCTGATCATCGAAGGTCGGCGTGGTGAAATCATCGTAGTACGGGTGGATATCGAAGCCTTCAAATGGATAAGTCGGTGTTTCCGTCCATTGCCAGACATTACCGACCACATCGAAAAACTCTCCCTGTGGAAATTCGGTAACGGGACAACTGGAAGCGAAGTAGTCGAGATGAATATTGCCCGCTGCCGCTGCGGTGCGCGGGACTTCGGACAAACCGGCCACGTCGTATAACCGGTACCACTCATCTTCCGTCGGCAGCCTGACCGGTTGTCCGCATGCCGCCGCTTTCCAGTTGCAGAAGGCTTTGGCCTCGTGATAGTTCACCTCCACCGGCCAATCCCAGGGCATGACTACTTCTTCAGTCATCAAACGCAGCCGCCACTCGGAGCCATGTCTGACCCAGAAAGTGGGATGCTCGGCGCGCACGTGGCTTAGCCAGGCGCGGCCCTCCTCTTCCCAGCAAGCTTCCATGACATAACCGTTTGCCTGGACGAAAGCCAGGAATTCCTGGTTGCTGACCAGATAGCGGCTGGCCTGAAAAGCCGGAACTTCCGCTACGTGACTGCCATATTCATTGTCCCAACCGTAGATTGGATCGGTCTTGCTTTTGCCGAGATGCACCGTACCCGCCGGCACGGCGATAAGCTGGTTTTGCGGCGCCGGCCCGGATTTGCGGCAGGGTTCCCAGTCAGGATGTGGTTTGACGTATTCAAGTGCATGCTGCCGGATCAGTATGGAAGAGGTTTCCAGGTGGATGAGTTCATGTTCGATACCCATCAGAATGGTCCACCAGGGATGGTCCCAGCCTATCGGCAAGGTGAGCGGGATTTCGCTGATAAGGCGGTCGACGGTATTGCGTACGCTATTGCGATAGGCGCGCACTTCCTCGACCGCAGGCCAATCATAGTGCGTGGTGTTGAGATCATCCCAGCTCATCTCATCAACCCCAACCGCGAACATGGATTCCATCCTGGGGTTGATCCGCTCCTTGATCAACCCCGCAAGCAGCAGCTTATTGGTAAAGAAAGTTGCGGTATGACCCAGATAGAAGATCAGCGGATGCCGCAACGAGATGGGTTTCTTGTAGTAGGCTGCATTACCGCGCAACATCTCAAAAAGCTGCTCGTAACGGTCGAATGTGGCGTGGAAGTAGACACGTATCTCCCTCCGCTTGGCCGCAGTATCATCGCCGCTGAGTAACGGTGTTCTTTGCGAAAGCTGTTGTCGCATAGAGTGTTCTGTCGGATTTTCGCAAGCTGCCCGGTAGCCTGCCGGATGTAGTGCGTGCAGTATGTTGTTCACGAAGGCGTTCGTACCATTTTGTTAGCAGAAAATATGATTAAAATCAATATTCAACAACTTTCTATTAAACTAATTTCGATATTTAGAGATTGCGTCCTTTCAACTGCATAACCCTAGCTTTCCTTCTCCACAAGGAGCTACATTCTACAGTACCTTTTGTGATTGAGATTGGGGAGGAAGATTAGTAGCCCAGATATCCCTGCGCGATCCGGTAATAGACACGTCGCAACGGTTTGTTATCCCGCATGATCTCGCGATACTGGATCGGGCCAGGCTGATAGAGCATCGGCTCCAGATCCTTGCCTGCCCGGTTACGCTCAAGATGTTTGTACTCCATCCCCACCAGAATGATCGGCCGGGTTGTTGGCGCTGGCGCCGGAGACCAAAAGTCGTACATGGCACTCTTATCCCCAAACACGTTGCGGGAGTGAATCTCCATTCTCTGCCCGCCATGATTATAGAAAGACAAGGCACTTGCAACCGACCATCTGCTCATGCCGACAACAATCGGTTCCTGTCCGGTCTGGCGTCGAACATCCTGTGCAATCTGCTCGATTTCACTCGTTGCCTCACGCCAGAAATAATGTTTTGTAAAATTCGGGTATGGGGCTCCTGGTATTCCAAGCACTGCATAGTGCAATACGAATGCGTAAAAAAACATGGCAACTATGATCGTCGGCTTCCACATTGCTCGCAAACGGCTGGCGATAGCGCGCTGATCACCAACCTGCCCCATCATCCATGCCACCGTCGGCAGCAGCATAAGCCATACCGGGCTGGTCCAATGAAACTTCGGCGAACCGAACAGGCTGAGGCAGAAGAATACTGCCAGCGGTACACCAGTGAATGCCCGTATAAACAGGCGGCGCCGGCGTGCATATTGACTATCATCGTGATTATCTCCTGGCAGCAGCGCCAATATTGCAGCAAGCAGACCCACGGGGGTCAGCAATATCAGCATGTGCAGAAACAGGTAGTGCAGCGAGAATTGATCGCCGATTCCTTTGGCTCGTTGCGACTGGAACAGGAACGACACCCACTGATGCTCGCTGTTCCAGACGATAACTGGCGAAAACAGCAACAATGCCAGTGCTGCTGCGAGATACGGATGCGGGCGGCGCAGCCAGCGGCGTGCAGTCGGATCCAGGATCACAAACAGCAAAGCTGCAACACCCAAGAGGCCCAGCGTATACTTGGACAGCATGCCCAAGCCGAATGCGATGCCTACACCTAGCCAGGCTGAGCTGCGACCCGCCACCAACGCCCGTTCCAGGTAGTACAACGTAGCGGCCCAAGCAGCGAGCAACGGCGCATCGGGGGTCATCAACATGCCGGAGGCAAAGCTTAGCGGCAGCACAGCCAGCAGCAGAACGGTGCGCATGGCAGTTGATTTGTCGTACAGATTGCGCGCCAGCGCATACAGGTAACCCATCGTTACCAGGCCACAGAGGAATGCACCGATTCGCACTCCAAATTCGTTGTTACCCACGACAGTGGTGCCCAGCCAGATCAGCCACGCAGTCATCGGCGGATGATCCAGAAAGCTCAGATCCATGTGCTGGGCATAACTCCAGTAATATGCCTCATCCGGAATCAGCTGCGCCTGGCCAAGATAGATCAGACGTAGCAACAGGGTAAATGCCACCACCCCGACCGCCGCCACCCGCCAGCGCACATCCAGTGATGGCGGATTCTGCCCGACTGGAAATACATAAAAGGCGGAACCCAGATAGTTGATCGCTGCAGTCGCAGCGATCGCCGGAAAGATTGCCAGTGTGGCTGGCACGTGCCAGCCATAGACCAGCAAGGCCAGCACTCCACCGCGCATCAACAACGCAAATATGCCAACCGTTAGAAAACGGCCGAATTGGCGCCAGCGCAGATAGCCTGCGTGATGTGGCCGGAATGACCATTTGGAATTGAGCGAGTAGTTCACTGCAGCAGCTACGAAGAAACTGCTGACATGCGCCAACGCGAGTCCTGCCTCGCGGCTCATCAGCCATTGGAACAGCAACGCATCAACTACCACACCGAATAACCCGACCGCCGCAAAGCGGCTGGCCGTGCCGACAGAGACCGTGCCTCCGGCCAATATCATTAGCCGTTGCAGATAAGTCCACTGATGGATAAAGGACAGCTTGGAGGTGCCTTGTGTCCGGTCACGGAAACAGATGGGTACTTCTACCACCCTGAGTTTGCCCTGACCCGCCATGATCAGTTCAAGCAGAATCTTGTACCCGCGCGCATTTCCAGCAATGGTCGCCGCCAGATCCCGGCGGAAGGCGAAAAATCCGGAAGTGGCATCATTCACATCGCAGATGGGACGTGCGAGCCAGCCACCGACGCGTGACAGCCATTGCCGATACCATGGCCAACCCTCGGTGCTCCCGCCTGGCACGTAACGGCTGCCAACGGCCACGTCATAACTGCCATCCAGCAACGGCGCCACCAACGCAGGCAAGCGTTCGGGCGGGTGACTCAGATCCGCATCCATCACCACGATGACATCGCCCTGCGCCACCGCCACCCCGGCCAGGATGGATGCCGTCAGATCCGGTTTCTCCCGGCGCTCAATCAGCCGCACGCTGGCCCGTCCTTCCCAGGCGCGAACCTTGTCGGGCGTGCCGTCGCTTGAACCATCATCGACAAAAATGACTTCGAAGCTATCCGGCGGCAGGTCGAGCGCAAACAGGCGAGTCAGCAACGGATCGATATTGTCTGTTTCGTTGAGCGTGGGAACTACTACAGAAAATCGTGTCATGCTGATTGCAGCTACGTTAGATGTGCTTGGAGACGTCGACGAGAGGGAGTCTGGGGAACTGTTGGCGGGAAGCGTAGCACAACTCCCAGAGGGAGAGGTGATTCATATGATTTGCCGGGATTTTTCCGTGAAGATTTCTTGAACAAGTAGCCCCACATAATCCTCGAAACCAATAAACCTCAACTTTGCAATTTCCTGACTTTCCTCGATCCTCTACGCTGCTACACATGACAACGACTGATGTGAATAATTAGGCGGATTGAGGTGAAGCCACAGGGTGTGTCAATACGCTATAATGCAACCTTTTTGCTCTAACCAATGTCGATATTGCAGGGAAGTGACCTGGAATGTGTGCGCGGTGACCGCAGGTTATTCAGGGATATCAATTTTTCTCTGGAAGCGGGTGAGCTGCTGCAGGTGCATGGACCCAATGGTAGCGGCAAGACCAGTCTGCTACGGATGTTGTGTGGACTGGCGACTCCAGCCCATGGGAAAATCTGTTGGCACGACACTGATATTCGCTCTTTGAGGGGGGATTATTACGGCGCCATCACTTATCTTGGCCACTTGAGCGGGGTAAAGGATGATTTGACTGCGATTGAGAATCTGCGTATTTCCAGCGCGCTCTCAGGTGTCGAGATTGATGCAGAAAAAGCGCATGGAGCCCTGCAACACATGGGGTTAGGCGGACGCGAATTGTTGCCAGCCAAGGTGCTGTCGCAAGGACAGCGGCGCAGAGTGGCGCTGGCACGCTTGTTGGTCTGCGGGACGGTATTATGGATACTGGATGAGCCACTGGCAGCGTTGGATAGTGCCGCGGTGAAATTAATGCAGAATCTGCTGGAGCAGCATCTGGGGCAAGGCGGCATGGTGGTGATGACAACCCATCAGGAGATTGATATCACTACCGGCGCAACCCAGCGGTTGCAGCTTACCTAGCATGTCTCTGTGGGTAATCAAGCGCGACCTTCTTCTGGCGATGCGGCGGCGGTCAGATGTCCTCACCACGCTGTTTTTTTTCATCATCGTGGTGAGCCTGTTTCCCCTCGGCGTGGGGCCGGAAATCAACATGCTCCGCACCATGGCGCCGGGCGTAGTGTGGGTGGCGGCACTGCTGGCTTCAATGTTATCGCTGGGGAGAATGTTCTCCAGCGATTATCTGGATGGCACACTGGAACAGATGCTGCTCTCACCCCAGTCGCTGGCTATGCTGGTATTGGGCAAAGCGCTGGCACACTGGCTGGTGACGGGGGTGCCGCTAGTGCTGATGTCGCCGGTGCTGGGCATTCAGTATGACTTGTCGGCGGATGCATTGCTCGTACTGACTGCATCGCTGTTGCTAGGTACGCCGGTTCTGAGTCTGATTGGCGCCATCGGTGCGGCACTGACTTTAGGGCTGCGTGGCGGTGGCGTATTGGTATCGCTGCTGGTGCTGCCACTGTATATCCCGGTACTGATTTTTGGTGCGGGGGCGGTAGAAGCAAGTGCAGCGGGCTTGGGAGCGGGTGCGCATTTGTCGCTACTGGGGGCTTTTTTGCTGGCGTCGCTGGTATTGGCACCGTGGGCCACAGCAGTTTCATTGCGAATTTCGATGGAATGAAGAAAGCAATTCTGAATTTTAAGTTTTTAGTTTAGAATCGGCGGCTGCAAACTTGGGTGCAAAATCAGAAATATAGGACTCAGAGCTTTTAAACATGGCAATTAATTGGTTCAAGTATTCCTCTCCGGCGAGTTTTTATTTTCTGGCCGGAAAAATGATCCCGCTGTTCACCATCGCCGCAATCATATTGTTTGCGGTGGGACTTTATATCAGTTTTTTTGTCGCTCCCACCGATTTTCAACAAGGTGAAGCCTATCGCATCATTTTCATTCATGTGCCGGCGGCATGGATGTCGATGTTTCTCTACGTGATCATGGCAGTCTGGGCTGGTATCGGCCTTGCGTTCAACACCCGGCTTTCTTCCATGATGGCCACTGCCATTGCACCGACAGGTGCAATGTTTACTTTTCTTGCTCTGTGGACTGGTGCACTGTGGGGCAAACCCATGTGGGGAGCATGGTGGGTATGGGATGCCCGGCTCACATCCGAACTGATTCTGCTGTTTCTCTATATTGGCTTTATGTCGCTACAGGCCGCGATAGATGACCCGCGCCGGGCCGATAAAGCCGGGGCAGTGATCGCGCTGGTGGGTGTGGTCAACATACCGATCATCTATTTCTCGGTTAAATGGTGGAATACCCTGCATCAAGGAGCCACCGTCAGCGTTACGCAATCGCCAAAAATGGCGACTACCATGCTGACCGGCATGCTCATCATGTCCATCGCATGCTGGATGTACGCTATCGCAGTGATATTGATACGTACGCGCACCATCATTCTGGAGCGCGAACGTCATACAGCGTGGGTAGGCGAATTGCGGGGAGTGGCACAATGATCTGGGCCAGTTGGTCGGATTTCTTTTCCATGGGCGGATACGGGTTTTATGTGTGGGGCTCCTACCTGGTGTCGGTTGTCTGCATAGCCGGAGAAATTGCGCTGGTATTCAATCGCAAGCGAACTTTGCTGAAACATCTTAGTCTGATTCATGAATCAACTAAACAAGAGAAAAGAAATGAAACCACGTCATAGAAAACTGGCGATCATTGTTTCAGGTGTGAGTGCCTTGGGTATTGCTGCTGCACTGGTGCTGAACGCATTTGAAAGCAACATGGTCTTTTTCTTCAGCCCCTCCCAGGTGGCCGCCAACGAAGCGCCTAGAGGCAAGAGTTTCCGCATCGGCGGGTTGGTGGAAGAAGGCAGCATCAAGCGCCAGAGTGACGGTGTGACAGTAAATTTTGTCGTAACCGATACTGCCAAAGTTATCCCTGTAGTCTATACGGGTATTCTCCCTGACTTGTTCAAGGAAGGCAAAGGCGTGGTGGCTCAGGGAAAACTGTCGGCGGATGGTGTTTTCCGTGCAGACGAAGTACTTGCCAAGCACGACGAAAACTATATGCCGCCGGAAGCTGCTGGCGCGTTGGAGCAGGCTAGAATACAAAAAACAGTAATGACACAGTGATTGGATAGAAGGCAGGAACAAAGTTGCCCCTGCTCACCTCCCCTTCAACCCTTAGTTCTTAACCCCTAACTTCATAGTCCCGACCATGATTCCAGAACTCGGTAATTTTGCCCTCATTCTCGCGTTGCTGCTGGCAATAACACAAGGAACCCTGCCTATCATCGGTGCCGCCCGCGGCATTCCTTCATGGATTGCACTGGCACGACCCGTGGTACAAGGACAATTTGTATTTCTTGCCATTGCCTTTGGCTGCCTCGCTTATTCATTTGTCAACAACGACTTCTCGGTGATGAATGTTGCCAGAAATTCCAATTCCGAGCTGCCGATACAGTACCGCATTGCCGCATCCTGGGGCTCACACGAAGGTTCATTGCTGTTGTGGGTGTTCATGCTTTCGGCCTGGTCAGTTGCGGTAAGTGTATTCAGTCGTCATCTGCCGGATGAGATGGTGGCTCGGGTGCTCGGTGTGATGGGATTGGTTAGTGTGGGTTTTATTCTGTTCCTGCTCGTCACATCCAACCCATTTGACCGTCTTTTGCCAGCAGCTCTGGAAGGGAGCGATCTGAATCCCTTGCTGCAAGACCCTGGTATGGTAATTCATCCCCCCATGCTTTACATGGGTTACGTTGGCTTCTCTGTAGCTTTTGCTTTTGCTATTGCTGCGTTGATCAGCGGGCAGATGGATGCAGCCTGGGCACGCTGGTCACGCCCTTGGACTACTGTCGCATGGGTATTCCTCACCATCGGTATCATGCTGGGTAGCTGGTGGGCCTATTACGAGCTTGGCTGGGGTGGCTGGTGGTTCTGGGATCCGGTCGAGAATGCATCTTTCCTGCCATGGTTGGTAGGCACCGCACTGGTTCATTCGCTGGCAGTAACCGAGAAGCGTGGCAGCTTCAAGAGCTGGACGGTGCTGCTTGCCATCTGTGCATTTTCCTTAAGCCTGCTCGGTACCTTCCTGGTTCGCTCCGGAGTGCTGACATCGGTTCATGCTTTCGCTACTGACCCCTCGCGCGGCATATTCATTCTGGCATTTCTGGTTATCGTCATAGGCAGCTCCCTGCTGCTGTTCGCCTGGCGTGCACCCAAAGTTGGCCTAGGCGGTAAATTTGATCTGGTATCCAGGGAATCAATGCTGCTTGCCAATAATTTGTTGCTGATGGTGGCTGCGGGCAGCGTTTTGCTTGGTACGCTTTATCCATTGATTATGGACTCGCTTGATCTCGGTAAAATATCGGTCGGGCCGCCCTATTTCGAGGCAGTATTTGTACCGCTGATGACACCAGCAATTTTTCTGATGGGATTAGGCCCGCTCGCCCGCTGGAAGCAGGCGAGCTTGCCGGAACTGATGCTGCGTTTGCGCTGGG
>JAYSQR010000090.1:0-2358 GCA_043721435.1 Nitrosospira sp.
GTCAATTCCGACAAATTAAAGACTGAGCCGAAAGCAACCAAGCTTGCGTATACCGACGCGGCGTACGCAAAGGCGTTGGCAGAATCTGCTGGCGCTGCATCGGCATCTGTACCCGCAAATACCGTGCCCGTCGCGCCCACGCAAGCGACGCCACCGGTGAGTGTCGTCACCGCGTCGCCCGCCAGCGATGATGTCGAGTGGGCATGGCCGATTCAGCCGGTACCAAAAGGCAAGATCGTCGCTGTGTATACAGATGCTAACAAAGGCATCGATATTGCGGGCATCAAGGGCACGCCGGTTCTTGCGTCGGCACCTGGAAAAGTCGTCTACAGCGGCGCGGGTCTGCGCGGCTATGGCCGACTCGTTATCATCAAGCACAACGCCACCTGGCTTTCCGCCTATGCACATAACGAGAAAATTCTCGTGACCGAAGGCGAGGAAATTAAAAAGGGTCAGAAGATCGCCGAGATGGGATCGAGCGATGCAGATCAGGTGAAGCTGCATTTTGAGATCCGCAAACAAGGTAAGCCACTGGATCCGCTGCAGTATTTGCCGAAGTAGTTTCGAGACATTCGCAGCCCGCGAGAATAATAAAATCTCTAGCGCCGGCGCGCATCCTGGCCGAACTAAAAAAATCCCTGCTGCACGAGGCGTTCAGCGGTCGCATGTAAGCGGACATGTCTATGCCATCGACATATCGCGTAGACGTGTCTACAAAACGCGGAAATATCGACATATAGGGAATGACGTGTATAGAAATCGCCATTTTCTATGCACGTTTGATGTGTAGCCCGGATGGAGTGCAGCGAATTCCGGGGTGTCTGATCTTTCGAAGCTGACCCGTATTGCGCTGCTCTACACGCGGGCTACGTTTGAGTTCAGGCCGCACTTTAATGGTGCATAAATTGAAATAATGCTCCATCAATTGCGGATATGGTACTCGCCGCAACACGATGGCAATTGATGGCGCAAAAAGTCAAAAAACACACCATTAAATGTTGACGTGGTGCAGCCTGCACCATACACTCCGTCAATGGCACAAAAATCCAAAAGCAGCACCAAGAAAGTTTCTGCCTGGCGACCTGACCAGCCGTATAACGCCTTGCCGCTACTGCCGCCAACGGCTGCTCTGGAGACGCACACCATCCTGAAGCAGTGTATCCTCGCCCGCGCGGCGCTGGCGGAACTGAAGCAGGCGGCGGAACTGATTCCAAACCCGGCCATGCTCATCAACACCCTGCCGCTGCTGGAGGCGCAGGCCAGTTCTGCAATTGAGAACATCGTGACCACCAAGGATAGACTATTCCAGTTTCGCGATTTCGGCGAGCGTGCGGATCTGAATACCAAGGAAGCGCTGCGGCACAGCCAGGCATTGCTGCTGGGCTATCAGGCCATCACCGAGCGACCACTCAACACCGGTACCGCCGAAATGATTTGCACCCATCTGAAAGGTGTGCAGATGCAAGTGCGACGTGTGCCGGGCACCACGCTGGCCAACGACCGGACAGGCGAGGTGATCTACACGCCGCCTGCAGGTGAATCACAGTTGCGCGATCTGCTCGCCAACTGGGAACGATTTCTGCACAACAACGTCGAGATCGATCCGCTGATTCGCATGGCAGCCGCGCACTATCAGTTCGAGGCGATTCATCCTTTCACCGATGGCAACGGCCGTACCGGCCGCGTCATCAACAGCCTGTTCCTGATTCAGGAAAATCTGCTGACATTGCCGATTCTCTATCTGAGCCGCTACATCATTGCTCACAAAGCCGACTACTACAGCTTGCTGCTAAACGTCACCCGCGAGCAGGCGTGGGAGCCGTGGATTCTGTATGTGCTGCGCGGGGTGGAAGAAACCGCGCAATGGACCACGGCCAAGATTGCCGCGATTCGCGCACTACTGGCGCACACGGTCGAGCACGTGAAACTCAACGCTGAAAAAATCTATCAACGCGAACTGGTGGAGCTGATTTTTGAGCAGCCATATTGCCGCATTGCAAATATCACCGAGGCGAATCTCGGTGGCCGCCATACAGCTTCACGATATTTGAAAAGGCTGGTGGAACTCGGCGTGCTGCATGAAACGACGATGGGCAAGGACAAGCTCTTCATTCACCCCAAACTCATGCGGCTGCTGACGCAAGACAGCAATAAGTTCACTCGCTATCCCGAGATGAAATGAACGAAGCCGGGCAACCGCGTACGGCGCGAGGTGATCGCACCGGGGAGGCTGCAGGGCGGTGGCAAGCGCGGCAAGGCGGAGATCGCAGACTATGTGCTGGTCTATCGAAACCACAAGCTGGCAGTTGTCGAAGCGAAGAAGCGCGACATACCGGGACATTCAATCATTCACTTAAA
>JAYSQR010000091.1:0-15426 GCA_043721435.1 Nitrosospira sp.
AATATGAAATTCAAATCGTGGACACCCATGAATCGCTTGAAATCCTTATCAATGTTGGCGTTTCTGCCGGTGCGTCTCAATTTAACCGGACACTAGTGATAGGTTATGTTGTTAAACTGAGAATGAGCGGTCAACTGCCGGATTTAGGATTATGTGTCTAGGCATTCCCATGCAAATCGTCGCAATCGACGGCTTTAATGCCCACTGTGCGGCAAAGGGTGTTGCGCGCGAAGTGAGCCTGTTCCTGCTGCAGGGCGAGCCGCTGGCCATTGGCGATTTCGTCATGGTACACGTGGGCTATGCGATCCAGAAAATGAATGAACAGGAAGCGCGCTCGGCATGGGAGGTTTACGACGAAATGCTGGCCGCGGAGGCAAGGGGTGCATGAACTCTCGCTCTGTCAATCCTTGATTGATCAGGTGCAGCAGCTTGCATTGACACATGGGGCGCAAAGTGTGGGGTTGGTAACACTGAAAGTGGGCCCCCTGTCCGGGGTTGAGCCTTCATTGATGCAACATGCCTATCCTTTTGCCAGCGCCGGCACCCTGGCGGCGGAATCTACGCTGGTAATCGAATTGGCGTCGCTTAAGGTGAGTTGTGAAAGCTGCGGCGCCGAGACAGAGGCCGAGCCGAGCTGGCTGGTATGCGCAGCATGCGGCAGCTGCCATACCCAACTGGTGAGCGGGGATGAGATGATGCTCATGAGTGTTGAGCTGATTACTGCAGAAGGAACCAATCATGTGTGACACTTGCGGCTGCAATATTACGCCGGGTAATCGCGAATTCGCCTACAAGCCGGTGAACGGCACCACCGCCGTGGCAGTATTGAAAAACCTGCTGGCCAAGAACGACGATCAGGCGATGCACAATCGGCAGCATTTCGACCAGCATCGGCTGCTGGCGATCAACCTCATGTCTTCCCCCGGTTCGGGCAAGACCGCGCTGCTGGAAGCGACCATCGATGCCTTGCGCAACGAATACCGAATCGGCGTGATTGAGGGCGATCTGGAAACCGAGAATGATGCTGCACGCATCCGCGCCAAAGGCGCGCCGGCGCACCAGATTACCACTGGCTCGGCGTGCCATCTGGATGCGCACATGGTACACGATGCGCTGCATCAGTTTCCGCTGGCAGGGCTGGATATGCTGTTCATCGAGAATGTCGGCAACCTGGTATGCCCCGCCAGCTTCGATCTCGGCCAGCATCGCAATGTCGTCCTGCTGTCGGTTACCGAGGGTGACGACAAACCGGCCAAATATCCGGTGATGTTCCGCGCCGCCGATTTGGTGCTTCTTACCAAGAGTGATTTACTGCCGCTGCTGGATGATTTCAGTCCGGTGCGCGCCGAAGAAAATCTGCGTAACCTCGCCAGCACCGTGTCGGTGATGCAGCTTGCCGCGCGCAAGGCACTGGGGCTGCAACCTTGGCTGGATTGGCTGCGCAGCGAATTGGCATGGCAACGTGCGCGCGTGGGCCAGGGAGAGACTGTGCAGCCTAGAATGCAGCCCGATGGTGTGCATCTGCACGAGGCAGCCACGTGACGCTGACTGCCCAGCAGTGGCTCGCAAAGATCCGCGCGCTGCCGCTGCAGCGGCGTGTGCGCATTATGAATGTATGCGGTGGACACGAACGCTCGATTACGCTGGCGGGTATCAGGAGTGCGCTGCCCAAGACGGTTGAACTGATTGCGGGGCCGGGCTGCCCGGTGTGCGTATGCCCGGAAGAAGATGTCTACCAGGCGATACAACTGGCGTTGCAGGCAAATGTGATCCTGGTTGCTTTTGGCGACATGTTGCGGGTGCCGGTGAATGTGCCCAAAGGTGAGGTGCGTTCGTTGGAACAGGCCAAAGCCAGCGGCGCCGATATCCGGCCCATCGCCAGCCCGCGCGAGGCAGTCAGGATTGCGCGGGAAAATCTGGAGCGGGCAGTAGTGTTTTTCGCCGCCGGTTTCGAAACCACCACCGCACCGGTGGCAGCCATGCTGCTTGAAGGGATACCGGAGAATCTGTCCGTGCTGCTGTCGGCCAGGCGCACCTGGCCCGCAGTGGCAATGCTGCTGGATTCAGACACGCCGGGTTTCGATGGGTTGGTTGCACCTGGCCATGTCTCCACTGTGATGGGGCCGGAAGAGTGGCTGTTCGTGGTGGAGAAACACCGTATTCCCACAGCAGTTGCCGGCTTCATGCCGGTCTCGTTGCTGGCGGCGATGTATTCGGTATTACGCCAGTTGCTTGAAGGAGAACGCTTTCTCGACAACTGTTATCCCGAACTGGTACGCCCCGGTGGCAATCCGGGGGCACAAGCGCAAATCGCGCAGGCGCTGCATATTACCGATGCCAACTGGCGCGGCATAGGTGTGATTCCTGCTTCCGGTTTCGGACTCAACTCGCGCTACGCCAGACATGATGCGCGTATTCAATTCCCGGATTTTGACGCAGCAGGACGCAAGCGTGCCGGGCAAATGCCGCCTGGCTGTGAATGCGCGAGCGTGGTGCTGGGTAAAATCAATCCCAACGAATGCAAGATTTATGGCCGCGCCTGCACGCCGAAATCACCGGTCGGTCCCTGTATGGTATCGGATGAGGGTGCTTGCCGGATATGGTGGGCCGCTGGGGTCAGGACCAACGCAGCGGCCAGCGACGCTCAGGTTCTCGACGCCTGAGGGCGCTTGTTCAGAGATTCCTTGGATACCCCTGCTCGTGCCCCGCATGAACGCAAAGGATCAACAAATGGTTCAAAGTGTGGAGCCTGAGGCGCGCCGTTGGCTGGTGACGGGGCGGGTACAGGGCGTGGGCTTCCGTCCGTTCGTTTTTCGCCTGGCGCAGCGGTTCGGCTTGCCGGGGCGGGTGCAAAACCTTGCGGGCCAGGTATTGATCGAGGCCGAGGGCGAGACCTCCGTGCTCGATGCGTTTGGCGCGGCGCTGCTCAGCGATGCGCCGCCATTGGCACAACCGGAAATGATCCGTGCCGAAAAGATTGCATACCGCAGGCTGCATCATTTCGAGATCATGCCCAGTGCAACTGCGACAGCGCAAATCCATATGCCGCCGGATTATTTCATGTGCGACGACTGCGGGCGGGAGATGCAGGCGGCGCATGACCGGCGCTATCGCTACCCCTTCATCAACTGCACGCAGTGCGGGCCGCGCTATACCCTGATCACGCAGCTGCCTTATGATCGCGCCAACACGACCATGGCGGGGTTTGCATTATGTCCGGCGTGCCGCAGCGAGTACGAAAATCCACTTGACCGCCGCTTTCATGCCGAGCCGGTGGCGTGCCCGGCGTGCGGTCCGCAGCTTTGTTTCGTTGCACCGGGTGATCGGGTTATTGGCGCTGCGGCGCTGGATGCCTGCATCGCCGCATTGCATTACGGTGAGATCGTCGCCGTGAAGGGTGTCGGCGGCTATCACTTGCTGTGCGACGCGGGTAATGCTGCAGCCATTGCCCAGCTACGCGCCAACAAACAGCGCCCGCACAAGCCACTGGCTGTGATGTTTCCATGGTGCGGCACAGACGGTCTGGAGCGGGTGCAGCAGGAGCTGGAAACCGATGCCACGACGCACGCATTGTTATGTGATCCGGCACGGCCGATCGTGCTGTTGCGGCGGCGTAGCGATTCGACCCTGCCGGAATCGATTGCACCGGGACTGGATGAAATCGGCGCGATGCTGCCCTACAGTCCATTACACCACTTGCTGCTGGACGGATTGGCCAGACCCGTGGTCGCTACTTCCGGCAATGTGAGCGGCGAGCCGGTGCTGACGGAAAATTCGGAAGCGGAACAATGGCTGGGTAACGTGACACAAATCTTTCTGCATCACAATCGCCCGATTGCACGTCCGGCAGACGATTCCGTGATGCGCATCGTTGCCGGGAAGCCCCGCTTGCTCCGCGCCGGACGCGGGATTGCGCCGATCGAGCTGGATGTTCCCAGTGGATTCACGCAGCCTCTGCTGGCGGTTGGCGGCCACATGAAAAATACCGTTGCCCTGGGGTGGGGGCAACGAGCGGTGCTCGCTCCCCACATCGGTGACCTGGATGCCCCGCGCAGTCTGGCGGTATTCGAGCAGGTCATCGCGGATTTGCAGCGGTTGTACCGGGTGGAACCGCAGGCCATCGTATGCGATGCTCATACCGGTTATGCCAGCAGCCGCTGGGCTGCGCGTCAGGGATTGCCGCTGATCCGCGTCTGGCATCACCACGCCCATGCATCGGCGGTGGCACTGGAGCATTGCCCGGAGAAGACATGGCTGATGTTTACCTGGGATGGCGTCGGTTTGGGGGAGGATGGCACGTTATGGGGCGGCGAGGCGCTGCATGGCTGCCCCGGCGCGTGGCAGCGGGTCGCACGTATGCGGCCATTCCGGCTGCCGGGCGGGGAGCGGGCGGGACGTGAACCGTGGCGCTCCGGCATGGCGCTGTGCTGGGAGAGCGGACTGGATAACCGGCCACCCGCCATCGATGCCACGCTGTTGAAGAAAGCATGGCAGCAGGGATTGAATTCACCTGTCACCACCGCAGTCGGCCGGCTATTCGATGGCGCAGCAAGTCTGCTCGGTTTGATCGATAAGACGAGTTACGAGGGTCAGGCGGGCATGTATCTGGAAAGCGCCGCTGCAGGCGAGGCTGAAGCGGTGGATTTGCCGCTTGACCAGGATGCATCGGGTTTGTTCACGGCAGACTGGAGGCCACTGGTGCTGGCATTGCTGCAGGCAAATGTGCCAGTGGCGCAAAGAGCGATGCAGTTTCATCTGAGCCTGGCACGTTCCATTGTTGCCCAGGCGCGACGCATTCATGTATTGGCCCCGTTCGACCAGGTAGGTCTGACTGGCGGCGTGTTTCAGAACCGGCTGTTGGCCGAATTGACAGTTGCGCAGCTTGCCGCCGCCGGCTTTACTGCGCACTTGCCGCAGAGACTGCCGTGCAATGACGGCGGCATCGCGCTGGGGCAGTTGGTCGAGGCAGGATTTGCCCATGGATGATACGCATATCCGTCTTGCGCACGGCAACGGTGGCAGTTATATGCGCGAACTGATCGAGACCCTGTTCGCGCGGCATCTTGCCAATCCGCTGCTGGATGTGCAGACGGATGCGGCGGCATTGCCCGTGATGGAAGGGGTGGTGATGATAACGACCGATGGTTTTACCGTGCAGCCGCTGGAGTTTCCGGGCGGCACCATCGGTTCGCTGGCGGTGCATGGCACCGTAAACGATCTCGCAGTGTCAGGAGCGGTGCCGCATTATCTGACACTCAATGCATTCATCGAGGAAGGTTTCGAAATCGCCAAACTGGAACGCATTGTCATCAGCCTTGCTGCGGCCGCGCGTGAGGCAAAGGTGGTGGTAGTGGCAGGCGATACCAAGGTGGTCCCGCGCGGCGAAGGCGGCGGCCTCTATCTCGCTGCCACCGGTGTGGGCACCCGGCCGCGGCATCTGCAACTTGGCATGGATCGGGTGCAGTCCGGCGATGCAATCCTGGTGAGCGGACCGGTGGGAGATCACGGCATTGCCGTGATGCTGGCGCGCGAGCAGTTCGGTCTGCGCGGCGATCTGCTGTCGGATGCAGCAAGCGTGCTGCCTTTGACGCAGGCACTGACTGCGCTGGTCGGTTTGCGTTTCATGCGCGACCCGACGCGCGGCGGACTCGCCACGGTGATGCATGAAATCTGCCGCGCCACCGGCCTGGAAGTGAGGTTGAAGCAAACCGCAATTCCGGTGCGCGGGCAAGTGGCGGCGGTATGCGAGATGCTGGGCTATGACCCGATGTTCCTGGCATGCGAAGGGCGGGTGGTGGCAGTGGTGGAGGCGGCGCAGGCAGCCGCGGCATTGACGCGATTACAGGCACTGCCGCAGGGGCGTGAGGCCGCGATCATCGGCAGTGTCCGCGCGGGACGTGCGCATGTGGTATTGCAAACCGAACTGGGCGGCGAGCGCATTCTGGAAGAGCTGGAAGATGACCCGCTGCCGCGGATTTGTTAACTGCTTTTAGAACAGCCATCAGTTTGGCGGCAAGGCATAACGCACATATACTGAGTTTCATGGTGGAGAAGGGTTTTATGCAGCCTCATGAGTTTCCTCAGATCGAACAGCAACTCGCACCCGTGTTCGAACGGCACGGGCGTGAGGCGGATAAGCTGCTGCAAATCCTGCGCGAGGTGCAGGAAATTTTTCACTTCATTCCTCCTGCGGCGATCACCTGCATTGCCGCCCATCTTGACGTGCCGAGAACGCGCGTGGAAGGCGTGGCCGGTTTCTATTCTTTCCTGTCGCTCAAGCCGGCAGGCGAATACCGCGTCCTGTTTTCCGACAATATCACCGACCAGATGCAGGGCAATCCGGAGTTGATGCGGTATTTCTGCCACAAGCTGTGGCTGGAGCCGGGCAAGGTGTCGGAAGACAATCTGCTGAGCGTGGACAGCACTTCCTGCACCGGCATGTGCGACCAGGGACCGGCAGCGCTGGTCAATGGCTGGCCGCTCACCAACCTGGATCACGCGCGGCTTGATCTGATCGCAGAATTGATCCGTGGCAGGAAACCTGTTTGCGACTGGCCACCCAGGCTGTTCGAGGTCAAGGACAATATCCGCCGCTCCGGCACATTATTGGGCGAACCTTGCGCGCCCGGTGCTGCGCTCAGGGCGACATTGGCCCGGGGCAGCGCTGCGACGCTGCTGGAGATGGAAGCATCCGGGCTGCGCGGGCGTGGCGGTGCGGGTTTTTCCGTCGCCAGGAAATGGTCGATGTGCCGCGCTTCTCCGGGTGAGCAGCATTACATGGTGTGCAATGCCGACGAAGGCGAACCGGGCACTTTCAAGGATCGCGTCCTGCTGAACAGCTACGCCGATCTGGTATGCGAAGGCATGACTGTCGGCGCGCGGATAATCGGCGCGACCAAAGGCTTCCTGTATTTGCGCGGCGAGTACCGCTACCTGCTGCACAGACTGGAACAGGTGCTGGCGCAGCGGCGTGCGGCCGGTTTATTGGGCAGGAATATCCTGGGCGAGACAGGTTTTGATTTCGATATTGAAATTCATCTCGGCGCCGGTGCCTATATCTGTGGTGAAGAATCGGCGCTGATCGAGTCGCTCGAAGGCAAGCGCGGCCGCCCGCGCAATCGTCCACCATTCCCGGTGAGCCACGGCTATCTCGACCAGCCCACGGTGGTGGATAACGTGGAAACCCTGGCCTGCGTCGCCCGGATCGCGGCACATGGCGGCGAGTGGTTCGCCGCCATGGGTACGGCGCAATCCAGCGGCAGCAAGATTCTCAGCATTGCCGGCGATTGCGCCCGGCCGGGCATTTACGAATACCCGTTTGGCATTACATTGCATGAAATTCTCGACGACTGTGGTGCAGAAGACCCCTACGCGGTGCAAGTGAGCGGACCTTCCGGCATCTTGGTTTCAGCGCAGGAATTCAGCCGCTGCATTGCCTTCGAAGACCTGCCTACCGCAGGAGCGTTCACCGTGTTCCAGCGCGGGCGCGACCTGTTGCAGGCCGTACAGAATTCCGCCCACTTCTTCGCCCATGAAAGCTGCGGCTTCTGCACGCCGTGCCGGGTGGGAACGCAGTTGCAGAAAAAGATCGTGGATAAAATAGCAAATGACCACGGTACGGTCTCCGACCTGGAGGAGCTGAAGCAGCTTGGCCATGTCATGCAAACCATGAGCCACTGCGGGCTGGGGCACACTGCGGCAAATCCGGTGCTGGACCTGCTGCAAAAGTTTCCCGATGCCTATCAGCACAAGCTGAAGAACCTGGCGTTCGAGCCGGCTTTTGACCTGGACGGGGCGCTGGAGACTGCGCGCAACATTACCGGCCGGGACGACGCATGGGCGCACCTGCCATGAGCAAGACCATGACGATCGACGGCAAAAACGTGCCGTTCAGCGATGGCCAGACCATCATGGACGCTGCGCTGGCGGCCGGCGTGTATATCCCGCACCTGTGCCACAATCCGCAATTCGAGCCACACGGCAGCTGCAAGCTGTGCGTGGTAAGTGTCAATGGCCGCAACATGACTTCCTGCACCATGCCGGCTGCGAAGGATATGGTGGTGGCAAACAATACGCCCGAACTCAACAGTGACCGCAAGGCGCTGGTGCAGATGCTGTTCGTGGAAGGCAACCATATCTGTCCGGCATGCGAAGCGTCGGGCAATTGCCAGTTGCAGGCGGCGGCTTATTATCTGGATATGCTGAGTCCGCATTACACGCACTTCTATCAGCCGCGCGCAGTGGATGCGTCGCACCCCGAGATTTTTCTCGACCTCAACCGCTGCATCCTGTGCGAGCTATGCGTGCGCGCCAGCCGCGAGGTTGACGGCAAGAACGTGTTTGGCATTTCCGGGCGCGGCATCGGTACGCGTCTGGTGGTGAATGCCGCGAGCGGCAGGCTGGGCGATAGCAATTTCGCTGCAACCGACAAGGCTGCGCATGTCTGCCCTACCGGCGCGATTCTGATCAAGCGCCAGGGCTACAAGATACCCATAGGCCAGCGCACCTTCGATCACAAGAACATCAGCGAAGTACAGATGGAGCCGATGGAGCCGGATCATGAATGAGCAGCGCAAAATCCGGCTGGCGACCTGTTCGCTGGCAGGCTGTTTCGGCTGTCATATGTCTTTGCTGGATATCGACGAGAAACTATTTGATCTTCTGGCTATGGTCGAATTCGACCGCACGCCGTTCACCGACATCAAGCACTGCGGGCCATGCGACATCGGCATCGTCGAAGGTGGCGTGAGCAATGCGGAGAACGTGCATGTGCTCAAGGAATTCCGCAAAAACTGCAAGGTGCTGGTGGCGATCGGCGCCTGCGCCATCACGGGTGGAGTGCCCGCGCTGCGCAACAACATCGATCTGTGGGACTGCTTTCAGGAAGTATATCTGTACGAGGGCGGGCTGGAAGGAAACCAGATTCCCAACGACCCCGAGCTGCCATTGCCGTTCGACAAGGTGTATCCCGTCTATGAAGTGGTCAAAGTGGACTACTTCCTGCCGGGTTGTCCACCGTCCGCCGACACGATCTGGAAGTTTCTCACCGATCTGATCGAAGGCCGGGAGCCGAAGCTGGACTATGAGATGCTGCGTTATGATTGAGTTCATTTCATGACTTTTGAATTGGAAACCGCCGCCCATCCTGAAAACCTGAAACGGATCGTGATCGAACCGGTTACCAGGGTGGAGGGGCATGGCAAAGTCACGCTGCTGCTGGACGAAGACAATCGCGTGCATCAAGCGCGCTTTCACATAGTCGAATTCCGCGGCTTCGAAAAATTCGTTCAGGGCCGCCCTTTCTGGGAAGTGCCGGTGCTGGTGCAGCGCCTCTGCGGCATCTGTCCGGTGAGTCATAATCTGGCGGCTTGCAAGGCGATGGACATGATTATCGGCGCAACGGTTCCTGTCGCTGCCGACAAGCTGCGCCGCCTGATGCATATGGGGCAGATACTGCAGTCGCATGCCTTGCATTTTTTTCACCTGTCTGCGCCGGATCTGCTGTTTGGTTTTGATGCGGCTGTAGGAAAACGCAACATTGCCGGCCTGGCGGCGGCTTATCCCGATATCGCCAGACAGGGTGTGGCGCTGCGCAGGTATGGCCAGGAAGTCATTCGCCTCACCAGCGGTAAGCGCGTGCATGGTACCGGGGTCATCCCCGGCGGCATGAACAAGAATCTGTCGTGCGATGAGCGCGATTATTTGCTCAAGGAAATAGATCAGATCATCGCTTGGAGCCAGGCGGCGGTGGAGCTGATCAAGGCGATCTACTGCGAGCGTCCGGATTTTCATGACAGCTTCGGTTCTTACCGCTCCAGCTTCATGAGTCTGGTGCGGGCTGATGGTGCCCTGGATCTGTATCATGGCGGCCTGCGTGCCAGGGATGAGCATGGCCAGACCATTTTCGACGATGTGGATTACACCCATTACTGGGATTACATCCACGAGGAAGTGAAGTCATGGTCCTATATGAAATTCCCGTTCATCCGTGCGCACGGCCGGGAGCAGGGCTGGTATCGGGTCGGCCCGCTGGCGCGCATCAATAACTGCAACTTCATTCCGACCCAGCGGGCGGATGCAGAGCGCAAGATTTTCAAGGAATTTGGCGGCGGCAGTGCCACCCAGGCCACTCTCGCTTATCACTGGGCGCGCATGATCGAAATGCTGCACGCCGCCGAAGCGATACAGGAATTGCTGCACGACCCTGATCTGCAGAGCGATGATTTGGTGAGCAGCGGGGCGCAGCAGTTGCATGGTGTCGGGGTGATCGAGGCACCGCGCGGCACATTGATCCACCACTACCGCATCAACGAAGACGAACAGATCGTGCGCGCCAATCTGATCGTTGCCACTACTCACAATAATCAAGCCATGAATGAAGCGGTGCGGCAGGTGGCACTGCAATATCTGGATGGCCAGCAGATCACCGAAGGTCTGCTCAACCACATCGAAGTGGCGATCCGCGCATTCGATCCATGCCTTTCCTGCGCTACTCATGCCCTCGGCAAAATGCCATTGGAGGTGGAGCTGCTGGATGCGACAGGAACATTGATTCAGCGCCTGATCAAGGATTCCGACGGACGGCATAGAACTTGATTGCCCCGCTGCTGATTTTTGCTTACGGTAACCCCAGTCGCGGCGATGATGCGCTCGGACCTTTACTGCTCGAGCATCTGCAAACGCTGAATCTTGCGCATGTCGAAACGCTCACCGACTTCCAATTGCAGGTGGAGCATGCATATGATCTGCAGGGCCGGGAACGGGTGCTGTTCATTGACGCGAGTGTTTCCTGCGCGGCGCCTTATGCCTTTTCACGCCTCGCGGCACAAAAGGACACCAGCTACACCACCCATGTCATGAGTCCGATGGCAGTGCTGCATGTTTATCGGGAGCTCTACGGAGCCCCGCCTCCTGCCTATCTTCTGCAGGTGCGCGGGGAATGCTTTGAACTGGGCGCAGCGCTGAGCCCGGCAGCAGTGGTCAATCTGCAGGCAGCCTTTGATTTGCTGCAACGACTCTGTGCTGTATCCGATTTGCAAGAATGGGAGCGGCTGGCGGTTTTCTAGTGATTTCCCAGTTTGCATCAGATTCGGCATCATATTTTGTCCGCCAGCAACTTGATATCCTTGTGCCAGCGCCAAATCACATAAATGGCCGGGATCACGAACAGGGTCAGCAGCATGGCCGAAAAAACACCGCCAATCTGGGGCGCGGCCACGCGCTTCATCACGTCGGCGCCGGCGCCTGTCGCCCACATGACAGGCAACAGGCCGATGACGTCAACCAGACCGATCATCGCCATCGGCCGAATGCGCTCCAGCGCACCCCGCTGCACAGTCTCAATGAGATCTTCCAGCGTTTGCAATCCGCCCGCTGCGAGGCGGCGCTTGCAGGCTACATCGAGATAGACCAGCATCACGGCGCTGGTTTCCGCCGCCGTGCCAACCACCGTAAGTATTCCCACCCATACGGCGATGCTCATGTAATAGCCCAGCAAGGACAGGAGCCACACGCTGCCTACCAGGCAAAAGGGAACGCCGAGCATGATCATCAGCGTCTTGGAGACAGAACGGAAAGTGAAATAATACAGTACGAAAATGATGGCGATGGTGAGTGGCACGGCCAGCTTGAGCCGTTCTTTCACCCGCTGCATGTACTCGTACTGCCCCGACTAGGCGATGGTGTAACCGGCGGGCAGTTCGGTTTTCTCCCGCACCATCCGCTTCAAATCCTCCACATAGCCACCCACATCGCGCCCAGCCATGTCCACGTAAACATAGCCCGCTAACATGCCGTCCTCGTCGCGGATCATGGCGGGGCCGCTGACCATGCGTAAATCTGCTAACTGCGCCAGTGGTACTTGGGCGCCGCTGGGGGCGCTGACCGTCATCCTCCCCAGCTTGTCCAAATCGTCGCGCTGCTCGCGCAGGTAGCGCAGGTTGACCGGATAACGTTCACGTCCTTCAATGGTGGTGGTGATGTTTTCCCCACCAATGGCCGATTCGATGACACGGCCGATATCCATAACGGTGAAGCCATAGCGGGCGATCTCATCCCGCTTGATGACGAAATCCAGAAAATAGCCGCCTGAAACCCTCTCGGCGTAGACGCTACGGGTGCCAGGGACGTCCTTGGCAATCATCTCGATGTCCTTGCCGATGGTTTCGATGGTCTTCAAGTCTGGCCCGAAAATTTTGATACCCACCGGCGTGCGTATGCCAGTGGTGAGCATGTCGAGGCGTGCCTTAATGGGCATGGTCCAAGCATTGGTAACACCAGGCAGTTGCAAGGCTTGGTCCATTTCGGCAACCAGATCTTCGTAGCTCAATCCTTGGCGCCATTGCTCCTTGGGTTTCAGTCCTACCACCACTTCCATCATGCTGAACGGCGCTGGATCGGTGGACGTATCGGCACGCCCAGACTTGCCGTACACATGCGCCACTTCGGGAAAGGCCTTGAGCTTCTGATCCATTTGCTGCAACAGCTTGCCCGCTTCAGTTACCGAAATTCCCGGCAGGGTGGTGGGCATGTAGAGAATCGTGCCTTCGTACAGCGGCGGCATGAACTCCGAGCCCATGCGTTGAAAGACGGGAATAATGCTCAACGAAAGCCCAACGGTTACAAGCACGACGGCGACCCGGTGGCGCAGCGCCAAGGCCAATGCCGGTGCGTACAGACGCTGCAATAGGCGGGTGACGGGATGGCTTTGCTCAGGAAATATTCTTCCCCGGATCAGCCCCGGCAGACACGCCGAAACCAAGGTGACAGCTAGCGCCGCACAAACAGCGATGGCCAGACTATTGGTCCAGGCAAGCGGCTTGAAAAGCCGGCCCTCCTGCGCTTCCAAGGCAAAAACCGGGATAAAGGAAACGGCAATCACCAGCACTGAGGCAAAAATCGCTGGCCCCACTTCCTTGGCCGAATCAATGAGTATCTGTGTTCGGTCGCCCTTCCGTCCCTTTCGCTCCCATTCCTCCAGCCGCTTGTGGGCGTTGTCCACCATGATGATGGCAGCATCAACCATGTCGCCAATAGCGACGATAATGCCGCCGATGCTCATGATATTCATGCCGACGCCAAGAAAATACATAGGAATGAACGCGATCAGAATCGCGAGCGGCATGGTGATTATCGGGATGAGAGCGGAGCGTAGGTGCAGCAGGAAAGCGACGATAAGTACGCTGGTAATGATTAGCTCTTCCGTCAGGCTTTCGTTGGCCGTGGCGATGGACTCCCCGATCAGGTCGCTGCGGTCGTAGGCGGTGACGACTTTGACGCCCTTGGGCAGAGAGGGTTCGATTTCCTTGAGCTTGGCCTTGACGCGGGCTATTACCTCAGGGACATCTTGGCCGTAGCGCATGATGACCACGCCGCCCACCGTTTCGCCTTTGCCGTCCAGTTCTGCGATGCCGCGCCGCATGTCCGGGCCCAGGCTGACTGAGGCTACATCGCGCAACAGGATCGGGGTGCCGTTGGCATTGGCGCCCACGGCGATTTTCTCGATGTCGGCGCTAGACTTGATGTAGCCGCGCCCGCGGATCATGTACTCGATGCCGGAAAACTCCACCACCCGGCCGCCCACGTCCCGGTTGCTCATGCGCACCTTGTCGATGATCTCATTCAGATTGAGCTTGTAAGCCAGTACCTTGGTGGGATCAAGGTTGATCTGGTACTGGCGCACGAAGCCGCCGACGCTAGCCACTTCCGCCACCCCATCGACGCTGCGCAGCCAGTAGCGCAAGTACCAGTCCTGGAACGAGCGCAATGAAGCGAGATCCTGCTGGCCGCTTTCGTCCACCAGGGCATATTGGAATATCCAGCCCACTGCCGTGGCATCCGGCCCCAGTTGCGGCGCCACACCGTCCGGCAGTTTGCCAGACAACTGGTTCATATATTCCAGGACGCGGGATCGCGCCCAGTAAATGTCGGTGCCGTCCTTGAACAGCACATAGACATAGGAAAAACCGAAATCGGAAAAGCCGCGCACGACCGTCACGTTGGGTGCGGACAGCAGGGCAGTGACGATGGGATAGGTGATCTGGTCTTCCACCAGATCCGGAGAGCGCCCCATCCAGGGCGTGTAGATGATGACCTGGGTATCGGACAAGTCCGGCAAAGCATCGACGGGGGTATTCTTCATGGCCCAGAGGCCGCCGCCGGCCAGGCCGAACACCAGCAGAAACACGATAAATCGGTTCTTGGCGCAAAATTCGATCAGGTTTTCTATCACGCAGTTACCTCGCTGCTCCGAGCCGAAGGCCTGGAGTCAAGAATAAGCTCACAGTGCGCTGCATCAAGCGACCGCGGGCCGAAACACGGCGGAGTAGGCAGAGCTTGGGCCGACACGTCGTTGGAATATAAAACCCGCATTCCTGGCTTTCGCCTGTAGAGTCGAAAGTGAGATGAAGTCCGGGTCAATGAGCAATTCGCTGATGACCAGCCGACCACCGGGCTTCAGTACCCGCCGGAGTTCACCGAGAGCTGCCGCCGCATCCGGGATTTCCCCAAGCACACCAATCATGTAGGCCCCGTCAAAAATTCGGTCTGGATACGGGAGTTGCTGGGCGTCCCCTTGCTTTGGCGCAATGTTGCCGATGTTGAGTTTTGCTGCCCGCCGGGCCAAGTCGTCAAGCATCTCTTGTTGCACGTCAAGGACATCGAGCACCCCATCGGGGAGCAGCGAAGCCGCCATCGGAAGCGCATGGACGCCTATCCCTGGACCGATTTCCAGGATACGTTCTCCGCTTTGAGGCTGAAGAACTTCCTTTAGCCGTTTTGGCGAGTGTGGGCCTCGGGGAACAAGCAGCATCCAGCGCATGAAATAAGGCATGGGAACGGGAGACTTGCGGCTCCAAACCCGGCCAACCGTGTCGGTGCCAAGGGCGAACAGGACGCACGCCAAGGCCCACAGCAATTCGCCGCGGAACGCCATGACCGCAGCCAGAATCCATGCCGCGAGTCCCCCAAAAAATATCCAAACCCTCAAGGCTATCCAAGTTTTCGGCCACATTTTCCTTCGAACCTCGCTGGCTGCCTGATATCAGAATCATGGTTGCCGTTCACCGGTGGCGTCTCAATGCTTCATTCCCGTCATGCCCCCCACCGCTGCTTTCAACTGGCTTTCCGAGTCGATCAGAAAGTTGGCCGAAGTTACCACGTGCTCGCCTTCCGCGATGCCTTCCAGCACTTCCAGCCAATCGCCGCTACGTTGGCCGATTTTGGCCTTGCGCCATTCGAGTCGCCCGCCACCGTGGTGGATGAATATGATCTGCCGTTCACCTGACTCCAGCACCGCATCCTTGGGTACGACCAGCCGTACACCCAGCGGAATTGAGCGGAGTCCGATTTAGTGGACGGGCAAGTCATCTAGATTATGCCGCAGATTGTTGTCTGTTGGCATAAAACTGGTTAGCGAAATCAGCGGGT
>JAYSQR010000092.1:0-15403 GCA_043721435.1 Nitrosospira sp.
GTTAATTCGACTTCAGCAATCAAATTGTCCAACAAAAATCTCCACCGCCTCAACCTCTCTTCACTATCCCGGCTGTACACCACTTTCGACTATAGCTCCGTGCTTTCTGAAAACAGATGGTCAACTTCTATAGTTTAAGGCGCACGCGCTTGGCATTTCCAGAGCGATGCGAAGTGTTAGCGCTCCTCAAAACACCAGTTAGACCTCCCCACGTTCTTTTAATGTAATTTTAAATTGCGTTGACTAGGGGTGTTTCTTTTATGGAAGGGAGCATGATGACAAACTCGTTTATTTGATATTCGATGTCCAAATGGTGCTCCTCTGTCTCGTCATGGACATGAAGAGCTAAGTTGCCTCCACCTGACTCGATAATTCTCTTTATCAAGCTCATTCCAATGCCGTCGCCCGCTTTGCCAATCATAGTGGGTATTGCGCCAGAAAAGCCTTCATCAAATATTTTCGTGCGTTCTTCTTCAAAAATCTTAATGCTGTGCATTCGAAAGACTATGGAAGTGGATGGCATACCAGCTATGATTTTTATAAATAGCTCGCTGTTAGGTTTGGTGTATTTTGCAGCATTGTCTATCATATGGTATAGAGCGACGTGTATTGACTCGTAGTCAAAATATGCCTGCGCATCGCTTCGGTCTACGATCACATTCACGGCTTTGTCTGTGAAATCGGGAAAGAAGAGGTAAAGCACATTTAGCAAAACCTTGTGCACCACATGAAGTGACGGACGTAATTTAGGCTGCGCAATAAATAGTTTTTTGAAAACGGAAAATTCAACTTTCATTGCGGCATTATTTCTTGCGATCCGAAGAAGAGCGTTGGAAGTCTCAAGCGGAAACTGTTCAATAATCTTCTTCACGTATCCAACCTGCTCCTTTATCATTTTTCTGGAAATCTCTTCTTGAGGTATAAGTGAGTGGATCTCTTGAATATTGTGCGCGTTTAGTGAGGTGAGGTTGTGTATTAGTCTTGCTGTGTTTTTATTGTTAGCATCCTTCTGCTCCGCTGAGATTTCGTTTATGTATTTTATTGCGCCAAGGATGCAGCGTGCAGTATTTTTGAACATTTGAGAACTTTTGATGAAGTCAGGCTCATTTGCGAATGCGACTATCTGCCCATCGGCGCTCTTAATGCAGCCAGCCCGCATTTTCCCATTCGCAACCAAGCTTGATTCAGATTTTAGATCCGGCAGGAAATCACGATCACTCCTCAGTAGTGTGCTTGCAATCTTTTTGCCGTCGCTGGATGATAATTCGTATCGCATTGGTATTTTTATTTTATATTACCCAACCCGGAAGAAAGTTCCTCTACCAGTTTTTGAAATTCGTAAGGGTCAGCATTCTTAGGTAAAAAGGAATCGGCCTTTCTAAGTGCCTCGTGGAAGCGATCACCTTTGGTCTCGGCTGAATAAATTACTACCTTCTTTTCCGGATATTTCTCTTTGAGCGCCAGCACGAGCCCAAGACCTTCGCTATCAAATCCCATCGTAACACCAACGCCCTGAACATCTACAAACAGTATGTCGGCGTTGACGATAGACGGCTCTTCCAGTGTTTTTGCGTCTTTTATAATTGAAGTGTTTATCCATCCACTGCTGGATAGAATTTTTACCACCTTGAATTTTGTGTCATCATCAATAAACAAAATTCTGGTTCTTGCTTTTCGGTCGGGTAAGCTCATGCATTCCTTCGTATGACTTGTGGCTGTTGGCTGACCCATACCTTCCGCATTGTTATTATTGGTTATTACAACCGATTGACTTACTGTCGGCGTTTGCGCACCTTTATCTTCTTTATTGAAAAATAACTTCAAGAGAAATACTGTCATTGTTACGCCAATGCCGCTTAATAACCAATCTTTGTTTTCAATAATCCAATCCATTTATTTTATTTCCTTCTGGTATTAATGCTTGGGTTTCTTTGGTATGGCTAACGACCAATATCAGAGGCTGCAGCATACACTCAGCGCGTCTGACTGTCTGTTTTCGGGGAAAAACACCAATGGCCGGTTCTGGCACAACTCAGACGGATGCGCCTGTAAGAACCAGGAGATGCAATACCGTGGGGACTTTTTGGTGAGTTGAGGGATAAATACTTGGCAAAACAGTGCAGAACGAGAAACGGGCGGTACAATTATTGTTTATAAAAACAATAGATTATGACGCCAAGAGCAACTCCTATCCTTCTGGCCATCTCAGCGGGCAAAGACAAGGATGCCGTTCGCAGGGATCACGAGCGAAGCCGAGTAGCCAAAGCCATGGAGCGGATGAGGATCGGCATGGACCATGCCCTCGTTTCCTGTCACGCTGGGGTTGACCCAATTCTCGTACGCGTCGCTGTTGAAGATTTCGCGCCATTTCCCGTTGTCGGGGAATCCGATGCGATATTCAGTGCGATTAAAGGTGGCGAGGTGAACCACCACGATCACGTCGTGACCTTGCCCTTCCACCCAGCGATGGAATGCGAGCACCCGGTTCTGGTCGTGGACATGAACCACCCGAAGCTTATCGCCGCGGAGACCCGGATAGCGCCAACGCAGTTGGACTAACTCACGGATAAAACGGAGGTGATCAATCATCTGCCTGTCACCCATCTCAAGCCCTGCCCAGTGCAGCAATAGCTGTTGGTGGAACTCCAAGTTGTCCGACCACTGCTTGTCCTCAAGGAACTCCTGACCCATGAATAGCATTGGGATTCCTGGTGCCGTCAGGCTGATGCCACTCGCGACCCTTGCGCGGCTGCGACCAAACCAGGAACGCGGGTCGTCCGGTTGCCCGATCCGGGCAATCCGCTGCTCCCTCCCCTCATAAACAATGTCGTGATTCTCCGGCCCCTGCACAAAACGCCAGGATTCGCCGAAGCCATCGGGACACAGGCTATTTGCGAGGCGCGTCATGTCAAGAGGTCGCTCGTCGGGCCAGCTAGCATTACCGATAACATCACGGATGGCAATGCGCAGCCCGTCAGTAAGCGTTGCGTCGAATCCAGCGCCTTCGGGTAGCCGCTTCACGATGAAGGGATTGACATTCCAGTACTCTGCAACATTCAGAACGTTCGGCCAGTAATGGTGCAATGTGGAGGTCAGATCCTGGCAGAAACTCCAGCCGTGCGGCGCACCATCATGGTCGATGACGCTTACTTGGTCATAGCGGAAGCCGTCTACGCGATACTCGTCAAGGAAGAAGCGTGCGTTCTGTATCAGAAAATCTCGCACCTCGGGCTTCCCGAAATCAAATACCTGCCCCCCCGCATGCTCCCTGTCGGTGAAGTAGAGCGAATTCACGTTTCCACCTTGCGTTGATCGGCGGTCGAAAAAGTAAATACTCTCGTCGCCGAAGTCTCCTCCTGCATGGTTGTAGACGACATCCAAGATCACTGCCAGCCCATGGATGTGACACAGATCTACCAGCGCCTTAAGCTGGTTCATCTCTCCGCGCAGTTCCTCTACCCTATAGCGGCTTTGCTGCCTCGCATCGAGCAGTCGATTTATTTCTGCAACATAAGGAGCCAGATCCGGGTCCTCGACGCCGAAATCCATCTCGGGCGAGAAATAGTCCGTGCCGTTGTAGCCGAGGCTGAACTTGGTTTGGAACTCCTGGATCGGCAATAACTGGATCGCGGTCACGCCTAGCTCAGCCAGGTAGGGAACCTTGCGCGCCACATCGAGAAAAGTGCCCCCTTTTCGCAGCAGGTTCGGTGTGAAGAAAGTACCAACATGTAGCTGATAGATGACGAAATCCGGAAACCGGGGTGTAACGTAGCCATTCTCGTGCCAGGGAAAATCAGGGGTACGGATGATGCAGTCGCTCGGGAAAGGCGTCTGTAACTCGCGTGCATAAGGGTCTCGTTTGGGACCTTCGCTGCCGTCCCCAACCACATAAAACATGTAACGATGCCGGTCGCGAACACCGGGGATGAAACCTCGCCAATGGCCCTGCGCGTCGCGAGTGAGAAGACTCGCCTCATTACGTTGGCGACCGTTGAAATCGCCAACTGCATACACCGCACGGGCATTCGGCGCCCAAACACGGAATGTAGCGCCATCAGCGACCAAGTTGGCACCCATCGGGGTGCTCACGTCTATGTGATTGAGAGAGGCGGGCATCTGCACAACTCTTTCCATTTAACTCAAAGAAAGCACAATACCTGCGCGAACCCTGAGGTGCCAAAGATGCATGTGGCTATTGAATTTCACTGATTTCTGACCCGACTACGCGAGCACATCTACTTTCTAATATATAGCATACAAACAGAGGAGATTTTTGACAGTTGAAATCCGACCTGTCGCGTGCGCGCGAATGGTGGCTTCGGAGCTGAAGCTCGACCGCCTCCTCTTGGCGCAACTGAGGCCTTCAGCGCATGGCTGACAGCAGCCAATAAGTCATGTTTCTCCTGCAAGGAATTGCTCCTGGTACGGCAACATTCTTTCAATTGCATTCACGCTATAGGTTCAAGCACCTGCGCGGACTATGGGCAGATGTGATCCATTGCCGCCCTGACTTGCTGCGACGGGTTTCTTGTTTCCCCTTTCAGGCTGAACCACTATCTCAGATGCGAACGTCTGCATCTATTGGGTATAATCGGCAGTTGCCTCTCTCGAAAGAGGGGGGTGTCGAACCAAAAAATATGTGGTGAGCTTTGCAGTCGAATAACACAAAGTCCGTATCGATGCGGGTTTATGGCCCTATTGTGAATGTCACCCCCGACATACGGTAGATTTTATTTGATGGATAACATCGGTTTTAGCCGGCGTTTCAGTTGGCCCATAAACCGGCACGAGAATTCAACCAAGGAGTGTCTGTGAACATGAGATCCATAGGTGTTGCGTTTATTGCGTTCGTCCTGGCCTGGCCGGTTGCTGCCTGGTCGCAGCAGCCAAAGCTACAACCCCAGAAATCAGCGCAGCCGCTAATGAGCGGTGATGGCTGGCGTCTTGTCCGCTCGGTACAGCTTGGAACTACAGGTAAATACATCCATATGGTGCTGATCGATGCGAAACGTGATGCTGATAAAGCCGTTTATGGCTCCGCGCTCCGCAGCCTCTGCCGATCCGAGCCCGATTTCTGCAGGGTACGGTTCTGGAACGCGGCACGCAATGTACCCGAAACAATTACCTTCACCGAATCCCAGTTTAAAACACTGCGAGCCGAATATATACTTAACCGCGCAGGCGGTATCGAGGAACTGCGCTATGCCTGTACGGTCGTACCCGACAATAAGCAATGCTTTTCGCATTGATGAATGCAAAAATTTATCTGTTGCCCTCTTTTACTTTGACAGCAGTGGCGGGATAATTAGCTATCATTAAAATTACGCTTACGCTTAATACAGGGAGCATTTCATGCCGCGCCGGTTAATAAGTTCAGGTTCCACGTTTGAACAAGAAATTGGCTATTCACGGGCTGTTGTAGAAGGCGACTGGATTTTCGTCTCCGGCACGACCGGGTTCGACTACAGCAAAATGACCATCTCTGATGATCTGCTAGAGCAAACCGAGCAATGCTTCAGGAATATTGAGCTGGCCTTAAAAGAAGCTGGGGCAAGTTTGCGGGATACTGTCCGGGTAACTTACGTGCTGCCGGATGCTGCGGATTTCCCTAAGTGCTGGCCCGTTATGCGCAAGTATTTTGGAGAAGTCAGACCTGCGGCAATGATGCTCTCGGCTGGCTTGTCCGACCCGCGCATGCGAATCGAAATCCAAGTGACCGCCCACCGTGGCTCCGGGGCTTGATGTAATCAATGCGGCTCTGAGTTTGTAATTTGTTGCTACCGACAATCACCCACTCCAAGGAGAAAACTAAATGGCTAAAACGAACACCGTCTTTATCAGTTTTGCGCTCAAGGATACCAAGCTGCGCGACCAACTTCTCGAGCAATTGAACAAGGAACAAACAACTTTCTCGTTTATCGATATGCCCATCAAGCAGTCATGGGAGCCTGCCTGGAAGGAAGAATGCCGGACCAAGGTTACCGGCTGTGACGGTGTGATTGCGCTGATCACGCATCACATCATCAGGGCGGATGGCCAGCAGTGGGAACTGCGTTGTGCCTACGACAGCAGGATGCCGGTGCTGCTCCTCCAGGGAGATTCCGAAAAACTGCCGGCCAAACTCCCCGATCCAGTGGGTGATCGCGATATCGATGCATGGACCTTGCCCAATATTTCGACATTCCTCAACAGACTGTAGCGCAGCAGGCTACATAGCCCAGCCGCACGTAAGGAGCGGCCACCCAAGTTAGCGATGCGGCCGCATGGCCGCTTGTCAGCCTGGAGTGCCGCTCCTTTTCGAGTGTGGTTTTCTCCCCAGTATTATTCATCTCGCAGCGCCTCGACTGGATCCAGCCGGGCGGCGCGCATGGCCGGAACAACCCCGGCAGCAAGACCAATCAGCACCGACACCCCCAATGCGCCCAGCACGTAATCCCATGGTGTGCTTACCGGCAGGCCGCTCACCAGAGTTTTCAGCAGCCAGGCGAGTCCTGTGCCGACAGCCAGTCCAACCAATCCGCCCAGGGTGGACAGTACGGTGGATTCCATCAAAAACAGGATGCGGATGCGTGCCCGCGTCGCGCCCAGAGCGGTGAGCAGGCCGATCTCGGCGACGCGCTCGGCGACAGCGATGTGCATCAATGTGACCATGCCCACCGCCCCTACCAATAGTGAGACCCCGCCCAGAGCGGCGACGGCGAAAGTCAGCACATCCAGCACGGTACCCAAGGTATCAAGCATTTGCTGTTGCGGCCTGAGCGTAAAATCCTCGCGCCCATGCCTGGCGACGAGGATGCGGCGGGCGTCATCGATGACGGCCTGTAATGGCGCTCCGGGCAGATAGGCAATCTGAATTTCCATTACACCGGTGCGATTGAAAATTTCCAGTGCGCGCGCAGTGGGGATGTAAACAGTGTCGTCGAGATCGAATCCCAGCACCTGCCCCTTGGACTCCATCACGCCGATGATGCGAAAACGCGACGCGCCCACTTGCACACTGGCACCCAGCGGGTTGGTATTGCCAAACAATTCGGTGCGCGTTTTGGATCCCAGCACGGCATAGGCGCGCGGGTTGCGCGGATCATCCGCAGGCAGGAACTGACCGATCGCCACCTTCATGTTGAACGCGCGCGCAAAATCGGGACCTTCTCCAAGAACGCTGACACGCCGACTGAGGCCAGCAACCCGGATTTCCGCGTTGCCCATCAAACCGGCATTAGTATATTGGGCATAGCGGGAACCCTTCAGTGCCACTGCATCCTCGACGGTGAGCGGCCGCGCGCTGCTGATTGCACCCACCGATGCCCCATGGGTGCTTGTTTTTCCGGGATTGATGCTGAGGATGTTGGTGCCGAACTGGGTGAATTCAGACAGCACAAAACGCTGGATGCCTTCACCGATTGAAGTCAGCAGGATAACCGCTGCAATCCCTATTGCGATTCCCGATGCAGATAAAAGAGTGCGCAAGCGGTGGGCAGTGAGCGCGCGCATAGCGAAATGCAGAGTGTCGATGGTGTTCATCTTCCAGCGAGTGCTTTTACCGGGTCGAGTTGCGCCGCGCGTGCAGCAGGCAGGAGGCTGGCAAGAATACCGGTCACGAATGCAATGGTGACCCCCGCAATACTGGCCCACACGGGCGGCCAGGCAGGGAGCTGGGGATAGACAAGGCGGATCAGCAAACTGCCGAATTGTCCCAGCGCAAAGCCGATGGCAGCGCCCGCCAGCGACAGCCACAGCGCCTCGGCAAAGAACAGCAGCCGGATATCGGCGGAGGGCGCGCCGATGGCTTTCAGCAGGCCGATTTCCGAGGTGCGCTGGCTCACCGCCACCAGCATCACATTCATCACCAGAATACCGGCTACAGCCAGGCTGATGGCAGCAATTCCCGCTACGCCGAGCGTCAGCGCCCGCAGAATGCGATCAAAAGTGGCAAGCACGGCGTCTTGCGTGATGACGGTGATATCGTCTTCACCATCGTGACGCCGCTTCAGCGTATCGCGTATCGCTTCCTTGGCAGATTCTATGTCGCTGCGGCTTCTGGCCTCAACCAGGATACGGAACAGCGATGAGGTGTTGAATAGCGCCTGGGCATGATCGATCGGGATGATGACGAGTTCATCGGAATTGAAGCCCATCGATTCGCCCTGGACGGCGAGCACGCCCGATACCAGAAAACGCCGGTCGCCGAGCCTGACTCGCTGGCCGATGACGTTGCCGTGGGGGAAAAATTCCTGGGCGATCTTCGCGCCGAGAATGATTTGCGCACTGTACTCTGCGCCCTGTGCAAGAAAGCTGCCCTGCGCAAGATTCATATGCCGCACTGGCAGCAGATCCGCCGTACTGCCGAGCACGGTAACTTCGCGCAGACGGCTGGCAGCGGCGAGTTCTGCAACCCCCACATTGAGCGGGGCATAACGTTTAACTTGCGGCAACTGGCCAACAAATCGGGCATCTTCCAATGTCAGGTCGCGGGGGGTCTGCGCGAGCACCGCACCCGGAAATCCGCCTGCGGTTTCGGCGCGCCCCGGCAAGACAACAATCAAATTGGTACCAATCGATGAGAATTTTCCAACTACATAACGGCGCGCACCATCACCCAGTGCGGTCAGCACCACCACCGCCGCCACGCCCAACGCCATCGCCAGGACGATGAGTAGAGAACGGGTCCGGTAACTCACCACGGTACTGAGAGAGAGATGCAGCGTATCGCGCAGTTTCATTTTTCATCCGCCACGATTTCGCCGTCACGCATGGCGATATGGCGATGTGCTCGCGCACCCAGTTCACGGTCGTGGGTGACGAGTATGAGCGTGGTTCCTGCATGGTGCAGTCCTTCCAGCAGCGCCATGACTTCGGCGCCAATGCGGTGGTCAAGATTGCCGGTTGGTTCATCCGCCAGCAAGGCAGTTGGTCGCAGGATGGTGGCGCGCGCAATGGCTACGCGCTGACGCTGACCGCCGGACAATTCCGCCGGGCGGTGTTGGGCGCGGTCGCGCAAATCAAAACCCAGCAGCGCTTCATCCACACGCGCTTTCCGCTCGGCCGGGGCAATACCCGCAAGCATCAGCGGCAGCTCGACGTTTTCTGCCGCGGTCAAACGCGGCACAAGGTGAAACGACTGGAACACAAAGCCGATTTTTTCCCTGCGCACACGCGCCTGTTCAGTCTCGGATAGATCGGTGACATCCTTGCCGTCCAGTTCGTAGCGCCCGCTGTCGGGCCGGTCGAGCAATCCAATGACATTCAGCAGGGTGGTTTTGCCGGAACCTGACGGCCCCATGATGGAGACGTATTCGCCCGATGCAATTTCCAGGTTAATCCCGCTCAGCGCGCGTACATCCTGATCGCCCATGCGAAATACGCGTGTGATGGCAGTCAGATGAATCACGGTTGAGGAGGTTTTTGTTTGACCTGCACGCCGGCTGTTACCCCATCCTGATCGGACGATAGCAACACCCGTTCGTTCACATTCAAACCGCCGGTAACTTCGGTGAACGCCCAATTGGCAAGGCCGGTTTGCAAGCTACGCTCCTGCAGTTTACTATCCGCGCCCAGCACCAGCACCTTGCCGCCTTGCCGGATCGCCTGGGTCGGCACGCGCAGCACGTTATCGCGCCGCTCGACGACGGCTTCGACATCGGCACTATATCCCACCAGTAATGGAAGTTTCGGCGGCTCTTCGAAATCCACTTCGACATCCACTGTACGCGCCTGTTTTTCCACCTCGGTAACATAGGGCGCAATGCGCCGCACTCTTCCGGCGAAAGTCTGACCAGGGAGAGCGTCGAGCGTGACGCGTGCAAGTTGTCCGGCTTTTAATTTGGGCGCATCGACTTCATCCATCGGCGCGCTCACGTACAGACAGGTGTCATCGATCAGATCTATCGCAGGCGGCGTGGGAATTCCCGGCGGCGAAGGCGTGGCGTATTCACCCAACTCACCGGTGATACGCGCCACAATGCCGGCAAACGGCGCAGCCAGCACCGTTCGTTCCAGTCCGGCTTGTGTCACCTGGATCTGGGCTTGCGCGCGCTTTACATCCGACGCGGCAGCATCACAACTGGCCTGGCGGGCACGTGCCTCGGCATCCACAGTTTCACCCCGCTGCGGACTGACAAAACCTTGAGCGGCGAGCTGCTGGGTGCGTTCGGATTCGCGGCGTGCATTGTCCGCAACGATGCAGACCTCACGGCGGCGCTCCTCAGCCATGGTGAGTTGCCGCCGCACCAGCTCACGCTGGGCGGAAAGATCGCTACTCCACAATTCCAGCAGCACTTGCCCTTCCTGCACCCGCTCGCCTTCCTTCACCAGAAGCTTGACGATATGCCCTCCTGCCGCAGGTGCAAGCTTGGCGCGGCGGCACGCCTTGATGGTTCCGGCACGGGTATTCACCACCGTCGCTTCCACTAAGCCGCGCTCGATTGTGGCAAGTTCGACTTCTATCGGTTCGGGACGGGTTGCCAGCCAGCCTGCATAAGCCAGCACGGCCACCACCAGGGCAATGATTCCAAGACGGGATAGGGATTTTGTTTTTGGCACGACAAGTAGCGGAGATTGCGTTGGCGACAATGTAACATTCGACCATGCTTAATAGAAGTATTTCCGCCTGTACCGTTAGCCCCCATCGGTCATATCCCGTTGCCATGCCGCTCACCATGCCGCTCATTGCTTGACAGCGTTTTACCCCGAGTACATCATTCGACCGAAAGGGTTCGGCCCCCTGGGGCGATAAGGTCTCTCACTGGCCTGCCGGATTTTCAAGCCTACTGAACTCCCTGACCTTCAACCAGCCCCTTGCGGCAACGGGAATAAATGCAAATAATACCGAAACAAGAAGGCCGCGTAACCCTGTTTGCACTGCTGCTGCTCTTTTTTGTGGCAGCGCTGGCATACTGGCTCTGGCGTGCCCACACCCAGGTATCGCTGGAAATCGGACTCGCCTGCCGCCAGCTTACTGCCGAAGCCTGCGCCTCGGCCGAGGCGCGCTACCAAGAGAGCCTCTTTGCAGCCTGGCTCGCGCAGATGTTCCCGTGGATTCTGCCCTTCGTCCCGGCCTTTATTTACGTGTTCTTTTTTCGCTGGCTGCGCAAATACCGCAATCCCTGACATATTCAATTAGCATTCACAGTTAGCGGCAACTCCCGCTGCAGCGAAGTACCGGCATCCGGCGAAGCATTGCTTGCAGACAATGCGCTGGCTCGCACCCCGAGCAATCGCAGTTTCCGGTTCAACGGCACACGCCGCAGGCATTCTTCAGCCGCGCGGCGGATGGTGACAGCATCAGCAGTAGGAGTAGATAACGTAAGATCGCGGGTCACCGTGTGAAAATCTTCGTAGCGCAGCTTGATTCCTACGGTGCGGCCAAGGTAACCCTTGTGCTGAAGATCTTGTGCCACCTGAGTGCACAGCGCTGTGAAGATTTTGGACAAGGCGGCACGGTCATGGCGCGCATGCAGATCCCGTTCAAAGGTGGTTTCACGGCTGATAGACTTGGGTTCAGAACTGGTAATGACGGGGCGTTCGTCGATACCGTGAGAAGCTGCATGCAGCCAACTGGCATAGCTGCGGCCAAAGTGGGTCTGCAGAACAGCGGGTTCGGCCTGCGCCAGCTCGGCGATGGTGGTGATGCCGAGTGCCGCAAGCTTTTCGCTCGCTTTGGGGCCGATGCCATTGATTTTTCTGACGGACAGTGGCCAGATCCGCTGCGGGATATCCGCCAGGCTCAGGATAGTGAGGCCATCCGGTTTTTCCAGGTCCGAGCAGATCTTCGATAGCAGCTTGTTGGGACTGATGCCGATGGAACAGGACAGTCCGGTGGCTGCGCGTACCGCCTGTTTGATGCGTTGGCCAAGTAGCAGCGTATCGGCTGGCAGCTCGCTCAGATCAATGTAGATCTCATCAATGCCGCTGTCTTCAATCTGGGGAGCAATGCTCGCCACCGCAGCTTTGAACAGCCCCGAATAATGACGATAGGCGTCGAAATCGGCTGGCAGCAGGATGGCGTCCGGAGCCAGTTGCGCAGCTTTCATCACGCCCATGGCGGAAAAAACGCCGAGCGCACGCGCTTCATAAGTGGAAGTGGTGACGACACCACGGCCGGCGTATTCGCGCAGCCGCGCAAAGCGTCGGCTGCCGTTCTGGTGAAATGCGGGTTGCTGATCGTCCCGTCCGCCGATCACGACGGGTAAGCCCCTCAATTCCGGGTAGCGCAGCAACTCGACTGACGCATAGAAGGCGTCCATGTCCAGATGAGCAATGCGGCGCAACGGAGAATTCATGTTCGGGCAGAATGTGCGGTCAGTGTGCAGCAGTCAGGTTCCGGCAGAACTGACCCCCTAAGCAATTTTGCGCAGAATCGTCAGTGGTGGTTTTGAAAGTACCGAACGGGTTCCCATCAACCCCGCGATGGTCACGCCCAGCATCCCCGTAAGCAAGCCTGTCAGCCATATCCATGGGTTGAAAGTATAAGTCAGATTCAATGCGTATTCGCCGATGACATAACCGAGCGCGCTTGCCCCTGCGGCAGCAAACACTCCCGCCAATCCGCCGATTATGGCAAATTCGGCTGCCCAGGCGCGCACCAATTGCCTGCGCTTGGCTCCCAGCGTGCGGAATATGGCGGCCTCGTGGATGCGTTCATCCTGGGTAGAGGCGATCGCTGCATACAGTACCGCAAATCCCGCCAGTAATGTGAACAGGAAAACAAATTCGATCGCCTTGCTCACCTGCTCCATCACCTTCTGCACCTGGTTGATAATGGCCGCTACATCTATCACTAGAAAGTTAGGGAAAGCTCTGATCAGTTGATTCATTACCTCAGCCTGTTGCGGCGGCAGGTAAAAACTGGTGATGTAGCTCGCCGGATATTTTTCCAGCACACCCGGTGGCGTCACCACGAAAAAGTTGACCCGGAACGTATCCCAATCGACTTTGCGCAAACTGGTCACGGTGGCGGAGAATGGACTGCCCGCCACATCATAAGTCAGCGTATCACCGACGCGTATTCCTACCGTTTTCGCAATGCCCTCCTCCACTGACAGCACTGCTTTCCCCGTATCTCCGCTTTTCCACCAATGGCCTTTGGTAATCTGGTTGTCGGATGACATCTCGCTTGCCCATGACAGGTTGAACTCGCGCTCCACCAGCCGTTTTGCGCGGGTATCGGCATAACTATCCGCCGCTATCACCTGGTCGTTGATCGCGGTCAGGCGGCCCCGCACCATCGGAAATACCGGCGGATGGACGATGTCATGCTGACTAAAAAATGCTTCCAATGGCTGCAACTGATCTTCCTGAATATTCACCAGAAAACGGTTGGGCGCATCCGGCGGCAAACTGGTGCGCCAGTTTTGCAGCAGATCGTCTCGAATCAGCGTCAGTGCCAGCAGCGCCATCAACCCCAACCCCAGCGCGACTGCTTGTACCACGCTGGCGGTGGCGCGCCGCTGGATACTGGCCAGTCCATAGCGCCACGCTCCCCCTGTCTGTCCACGCACACCCGACATGGCTTTTACCAGCAGGAAACCGAGCAAACCGAAAATCGCTATCGCAGCGACGAATCCTCCCATGACGGAAATCCCCAGGCGCACATCGCCGGCTTTCCACAAAAACAGCCCTGACAATGCCGCCAGTCCCAGCGCATAGCCGGTCAAGCTATAGGTGGTGGGCATGCCGATATCCCGGCGCAATACGCGCAACGCCGGCACCCGGCGCAAATTGAGCAATGGCGGCAGGGCAAAACCCAGCAACAGCACCATGCCGGTCAGCAAGCCGTGGGCAGCAGGCAACAGGCTGGGCCACGGCAATTCCGCTTCCACCAGCGCAGACAGCCAGTAAACCAAAGCCTCCTGTGCAACCAGGCCGAGCAGACAGCCAGCCATGCTGGCTATCGCTCCCAGCATGATGAAGTGATACAGATACAGGCGCAGCATCCCCGCCTGGCTGGCGCCCAGACAGCGCATCACCGCGCAGCCGTCGAGATGGCGCTGGCTGAAGCGGCGCACGGCAAGCGCGATTGCCGCTGCCGCCAGCACCACGCTTGCGAGAGCTGCCAGGCTGAGGAACTTTTCCGCTCGCTCCAGCGCTGCTTTTATTTCAGGGCGCGCATCGCGGATACCTTCGATTCTTTCGCCCAGCGTCAGGCGCGCTTGTGCCCAATCCCGGAATTCTTCCACCACCGCTGCATCGCCCGCCACCAGCAGGCGATAGGCGATGCGGCTGCCTTGCTGCACCAGACCGGTTGCGGGCAGATCAGCGGCATTGATCAGCACGCGCGGGCCGAGGTTGATGAAACCGATGGAGTGATCCGGCTCCTGCGTGATCCGCGCGGCCACCCGCAGGTGCGCCGCACCCACTTCAATCGTATCGCCCCGCTTGAGGTCGAGGCGGGTTATGAGTTTATCGTCCACCCAGACCGAGCCGGGCGGCGGGATTGCATTGGCAACGCGCTCTGCCGGGGTTGGTGCAGTACCACCAACATCATCGCTAATACGCAATTCGCCGCGCAGGGGATAACCGGCGGTGACCGCCTTGATCTCGCTCAACAGGCTGGCCTCTCCCTTCGCCGCCATGCTGGGGAATTTGAGCGCCGAGGAAATCGCCAGCCCCAGCCGTTTTGCTTCATCAACGTAATGAGGAGGCAGCGGACGATCGGAAACAATGATCAAATCCGCCCCCAGCAACTGGTTGCCCTGGCGGGAGAGCGCCATCTGCACCCGATCGGCGAAGAATCCCACCGTGGTCATTCCACCCACCGCGACCACCAGCGCAAATACCAGCACGCGCAATTCTCCCGCGCGCCAGTCGCGGCGCAGCATGCGGAAGGAGAGTTTGACTAGGTTCATTGGATTATTTTTCCGCTAAGGATTCTCTTGCTCGGGCTTGACGCAAAAGAGTGCCGGCTGCGCGCCTAAAAGTTTCGTCATTCATCACGCATCCAGCGGACTGACGACCCCGCGCCCGCCGCGATTCAATACATGGGTGTAGATCATCGTCGTCTGCACATCTTTATGCCCCATCAATTCCTGCACCGTGCGGATATCGTAGCCGCTTTGCAATAAATGCGTCGCAAAGGAATGGCGAAAAGTGTGCGGTGTAGCCGGTTTGGCGATGCCGGCCTGCTGCGCCGCGCGTTTAACCGCGCGTTGCAGGGATTTCTCGTCCACATGATGGCGTCGCATCACGCCGGAACGCGGATCGACCGACAGGCTGCGCGATGGAAACACATACTGCCAACCCCATTCTTTCGCCGCATTGGGATATTTTTTCTCCAGCGCATAAGGCAGATAAACTGTACCATAGCCTTCCGCGCGTTGCCTCATAACAAAAGGATACCGAAGGTCAGGAAGATTGCCTCATAATTGAGGTAACTTTCAGCATAGAAAAGATAGCTCGTAATTTAGCA
>JAYSQR010000093.1:0-15319 GCA_043721435.1 Nitrosospira sp.
CAGTTATCACAAGCCTTTTCAGGCAGCGGGCAGTTTTCAGAACAGGCCTATTTCGCTAATCAACTAAATCTGTTCGATTTTTAACCGGACACTACTGATAGTCAATTATTAAACATAGCGACATAAATAACACCGCATAATAGATCATGAAACAAAGTATTCATGCGGTTATTCGGTTGTAAATGCGGCAACATTTAGCACGTCGTGTTTAATCAGCAAAACCCCCAATGGCTGATCATGATCTGTTCCTTGTGCGCTTATAAGGACTTAAGGTATTCGAGCAGATCCATACGTTGCTCCCTGGTCAAGGCTGGCAGTATTGTTCCGTCCGGTTGTGGAGTGCGGCCAGAAACATACTCGTGACCACTGTTGTGGTTACCCCAAATGCTGGTGCGGAACAGGAAGCCGTCATAACCCGCCGATTTTAGGCCGACCTTCACCGGGTCGAACCCACGTGAACCGACCATGAATTCATCCGGCCGGTACTCACCATCCGCCGGGTCGTCAGCTTGCCTCTTTGGTAGTAGCAAGTCATACAGCGTCGGCACGGAACCATTATGCAGATATGGTGCGGTTGCCCAGATGCCATTGAGGGAGCGAGCTTTATAAACCATTATCGAGGCAAAAGGGTTAGCTGTGGTGTCTGGGGTATAGTCGCCGCGTTTGAGCGAGGGCTGAACATCATTGTCAAAAAACGTATACGCAAAATCAAGCAGCCGCTCGGCCCAACGTTGTATAAACCACTTATCTTTATCGGGTGTGGTGACCACGTTGCGGGTGGCGGATGTAAGCAACGCGACCACGGGTGCCTGACCTTGCAACAAGATATTGCCCACACCGACACTGACATACTGGTTTCGCAGAATGCCGCTGTAACCGGAAAATTGTACGCTGTTTACAGCCATCTTGGAGTCGGTTTTTATCGACGAGACCGCGATCATCTTGGCTACCACGCGACGGCTGGGATGCGTGTGATCAATCCTCTCGTGGCACGATGCGCAGTAACGGGTGAACAGTTCTGCGCCATTGGCCAGCCGGGTGTTATCGATCCTGGGCAGGATATGTTCCGGCCAAAGCGGTGATGTCAATTTGCGTAATTGCTTTTCCACCCGGCGCAAATTGCGAATATTGATCGAGGATTGGAAGTCGATATGCTTGTCACCAAAGCCTTGGCCACCCAAGATCGAGGACAGGGTTATACCGTCCTTTTCCTGCCAGTCCAGCGTACCAAATACGCCTATGACTTGGCCGGCATTGCGAGCCATTGGGCCGATACCGCTATTGTCGACTCTTCCATTCCATTGCACATAGTCGTGCTGCGGGATATCCCACAGGAAGGGATAACTTACCGGCGCATCGGCCGGGTTGTAGATCTTATTGCGTAGTTCGATGATCTGTTTGCCTGTCAGGTACTCCTGGATGCGCTCGATAATGTGGTCGCGATCATTGCTGCTCAGCACCGGCTCCACCCCTGTCATGACCTCGGCCAGCGCTTCCGGAGAAAGGGTTTCGGCCAGCAATTCACGCAGTTGTTGCGCGCTCATAATGTGCTCGAGCACTCGGTTATAGATGCGTCCGAACGCATCCAGCCGCGCATAACCATAGTGAGTTAACGGCCGTTTTGTATCCCGGGGGTTGTTAACGATGGTATAGATCTTGATGCGTTGCGCGTATTTCTCCAGGTCAGCCAGCACCGCTTTAGCGTTGTCGTAGCTATCCTGTTTCAGTACCTTGGCGACAAAGCGGCTGCGTTTTTCCGGATTCTCTAAGGTGGCATGCATGGCTTTTGCTAAATCGACCATGAAGGTTTCCATATCCGAATTAGCCGGGCCACCGTCGACACGGATACCGACACCCCCGTAGTTGATCTGGGTGGTATGGCATGCGGCGCAGGTAAAGCCCATGAATTGCTTGCCCCGGTATTCGTCACGCACCATCCCCACGGGCAGGCCATCCGGGTTACTGATGGTGGGGTTTTGTGGCAGATAACCATAGCGATTGATGTTCTCATTGCTACGGAACAAGACTTGGGAATCCGCCTGCTCCAGCACCAGGAAAAAGCCGTAGGGCAGCAAATTAGAACCCTGGGTGGTGTTGTAGAACCACAGGCTATCTGACTCCGACCAGCCTTGAGCCAGGTATGCCGTCTCGGAAAAACTGTCGCCGAACTTATTTATTTTAACCGTGGCGGCGCCACGATCGGCATCATCGTCCCGGAATTCATACATCCGGGAGAGTACGCCGATCGTTGTCCAGACTGTCACCAATGCCAGGAAGGCCAGCAAGAATATGACAGTCCGTCTCAAACCACGTTTTGCAATTTTTGGTTGCCTGGTTACCACCGCACTTCCCCTGAACGGTATCGTCGCTCTGATCTGAGCTTAAAACAGCATGACCATTTCCCACAAACAGCGCCGCGAATTTTCATCTGCTTATTGACATAAATCCAGGATGGAAAATGGGTAAATAACAATTTCCGCCTGTGCAGATTCGCTGCCAAAACCGGAAAATTCAGGACGCTGATTGATACATGTTGTTTGAACGAGATTGCCCCGAATCTATTATCCACACGATTTGATGGCAGCTTACGTAACTGAAGAAATTCAAGTCCGCTAGGCTGCTGACGGAATGGTGTTTGCATCGAGCAGCACTTTAAGTGCTGTGAGTTTCACCTTCCAAGACTGATTTGTTATGGAGTCTGTGGGCAAACCGGTCACCAGTTGTTCCACTGCATCACCCTGCGCGGCATCATAGCTGGAAAAAAATCGCTGCAACTCCTCGCTATTCGTAATACCCGTGCAACGGACAAAGCCCGGATAATCCTCGCGCAAATGAGCCGCAAGCCACGCCTGATTTATCCATTGCTTCAACTGGCCGTAGCTGAAGCAGGTACGTATCGCCAGATCCACCGCATCAGCGCTGCTCAGGTTTTCAATGTTGTCGAAACCTTCCCGCTCCAGCCTCAACTCATGCGCATAACTCATCCCCGCAAGCATGGAAAGCGGCAGTGCCCGGTAGTCGTTGCCGGGAATATTCTTCATTACCCTGAGCACGATGCGTTCGATTACCATAAACGCCCGTTTGGGATAAAAACCAAAGAAAAAGCTCAAGACAGGAAGTAGAGTCAAGCTCACTGGTATTGTTGAAACTGTTTTCGTAGCGCTGTCTTTGGGAACGCTTTCAGACTCGATCTCGACAGGTGGGGTTTCAACAGTGGGTGAAGGTTCAGTAGAAGCGGGAGCAGATGATGCTGATGCAGCAACTGGCGCAGCAACGGACTCAAACTCGTCATGGAACGCGAAAGAGAGTACCAATGCCAGGACGCTCGCGACGATCATGCGGATGGCACCATCCACAAAGGTATGGGAAGTCAGATCCAGCGTGAAGTACGCGCGTGCAACCGAGCCAATGAAATAAATGTAGGCGCCCAGGAAACCGAACTGGAAAGCGGTCAGGCTCCGAGTGAGATGGGAGTAATACGCATCCGGGTTTTTCCCGAACAATTCGACGAAAGGTCCCATCATCAACATATTGGCACCAAGACTGAAGTCCACGCCCACCTCACCCGTTGAAAAAACAGGCTTAAACAGCAGAAGAATTGAAGTACCGAGCAGCACGATAACCGTAGTCAAGAAAACACTGCCCCGGTAGGCGCTGAAGGAGGCGCGACGTTCCATGCTTTTGTGAATTTCACCGCGGCGCTCCACTGGGATTTCACGCCGCAGTCGCCGCTCCTTCCGGCCCGCCATGGTTTGGATATAGGCCAGAGCAAGCGATGGCACAACCAGCACCGCTATCAACATCATAATCAGGTTGTATTGAAAGAACACCGGGTCAAACCAGTGTGCAACAGCCCGGAAGTCATGGTACTCGACGCCGCTAGGGCCGTAGGCAGATTCGAAACCGAGCCCGGCAATTAGAGACACCGGTACTATAAATACCAGCCAGTCATACCAGGCCATGTTCCATTTACTATTTTCGTTCTGATCCATTTCTCTCCCCTTCACTTGTTTTGCCCTTTGCCCCAGCCATGGCCTCAGCGGCAGCCCGGACCCAGAAGTCAATGTGGTCGAATGGCCGCGTAGACCGGGCATCAGGAAGTCCTAGGCTCCATCCGATAAACTCCAAGTGGTCCGCGCGCATGATGCCACGGAATTTTCCCCATTGGGCGGAGCTAACCGGAACCATTCCGTCGTTGTCCTCTGGGATGACACGCCCATAGGGCCGGAGCCAGAAAGGAAGCTCATCAGGAGGACGGCAACCTGCATAGGAGGAATAGGCTACATCCTCGCGGTCTGGAATCGGCATGGCAGCACGCGCCTCGGGAGTCAGCTCGCGTAGTCCCGGACTGCCGATGTACCGGACCCAGACTGGAAGCGGGTTGCGCGATTCGAGGAACCATGTGGCCAGGGGCGTGCCACGGTGCGGTGTAGCAATAGTGAGTAGACTCTTTACCCGCCGGTCCGGATCGAGATGGGTAATCAGATGTCTGGCATCAAGCCCGCCCATGCTATGCGCGATCAAAGCAAATATAGACGCATCGCTACGGAAGAGTTGCCGTGCCAGTGCCTCCGCACGCTCGGCTACGGTGCCAGCAGACGGCACTTCCGGAATAAGATAAGCAGTATCCAGCCGGCACAACGTCCGCCCTATACCACGGAAATATTCGATCGGTCCACGATGTGAAAATCCAAGGTAACCGTGCAGCAGGACTAGTGTGGGGAGGGTCATAAACTACGCTCATCTACGCTCGTTAAATGGGCATCTAACCGGCAATCGCATCCAGATCTTCCTGGGTGAAGCCGCGCAAATCTGAATATGGGAGAACAGGGAGGGCCTTGATGTTTTTGCTTTCGATATGAGCTGCCATTTCTTACTCCTCTCGCTAGTGGTTGTGGTGGCTGGGAAAAAGTGCCTAACGGAGTTGCAGGCCGAGCGGCATCCCCGTGGATTGAGATACGCTCAGTATAATAAATTTTCCAGTGGGCGCGGTCATGAAACGCATTCTGCCCCTCCCCACACCCCGAATCCCATGCAGCCCGACCTCCCCCGGCGCAAGCCTGCTCCGTCCAGCCAGCGGATTTAGGTTAAAATGCGCCGTTGATCACTACGCACCGGCCCCTGCCATGAAAAAAACCCGTGTTCCGCACCGCAGCAAATCTCCGCGCGCCGTGCAGGAGCTTTCACGTCTGGCGGCAGGACTTGCCGCTTCTGGCAGTCGCATCGAGGATGCCTTCTGGGAAAACCTGCTGGCGGCGAAGATCCATGCCCAGCTGCGCACGGGCGATGATCAGAATCTAGAAACAGCACTGGATCAGCTTTATGAAACCGATCCTGCGGGCTACGGCGAATTCATTCATGCCATCGAAGCGGCAATCGAGTGCAGTGTCTTGACCCGTGAAGACTGCAGCTACGATGTGTTGATGTTCGCTGCGCCGGTACTAACCTGGTCGCGCTTTTCGATTCCTTCTGGCCCGATACCCGAAGCAATGCTTGCTAGTCTGCGAGTACATTTGCAGACGCACGTGCTGGCAGCGGATATCCAGTTTTCGCTGGCAGATTACCTGTTCAGTCCCGACCAGTTGCCGCGCGGTTATCACCTCACGCATGAACTGGCCAGCAAACTGTGGACGGCGGCGACAGAAGGGCGTGATTTGCACATGAATCCGCGCCAACTGGCTGAGACCGGACGTTTTCTGTCCGATACCCGATACCTCCTTGGCGCCATTGCCGTGCCACGGGGAAAACCTATGTTCCGCTGGCAGGAAGCCGCTGGAGCCAGCGAAGTCGGTACTGTGCCCGGGGCCAAAACTCAAAAACAGGAAATACTACTTGCCTGGCAAGCTCAGGGTGGCGAGGCACTACGCCCATTATTCCAGGGTTGCGCGCTGGAATTGCTGCTACCCGATGGATTCTTCTCTGCCTGGCGCATGGCGGACCGCCTCGCCCGACCCTATTCCATGCACGCCACCATCGATTTTCTGCAGTCTACTCTGAATATCCCCGCAAATGGCCTGCGTGCAGTGATCGCGCCATTTTTTGACCAGTGGCTGGAAGAGTACCGTATCAGTTTCACCTTCAAGGATCGCGACGATGTGCTCTACGGCATCGTTTGGGCGCTGGTGGGCGAGGAAGACGAAAGCAGCGACACCGTGACGCAGATCGAAACGACTCTGCGGGAATGTGGCGTAACCCACGTCATGCTACTGGATAATCGCTTTCCGCTGGAATACTGTGAAGAGTGCGGCGCGCCCTTGTTCCCAAACCCGGAAGGTGAGGTAGTACATGCCGAATTCCCTGAAGAAGGCAAAGTAGCGCCGATGCATTTGCACTGAAACAAACTTTGGGTAACCAAACAAAAACGGGGAGCTTTTTCCCGTTTCGACTGTCATACTTGTTTTTCGTTACCAACTACAGACCTCATCGTTGCGCACTCATGAAGTTTCTATTCGACCTTTTTCCGGTCATCCTGTTTTTCATCGCATTCAAGATTTATGGCATTTATACCGCCACTGCTGTGGCCATTGCCGCCACTTTTATGCAAATCGGCTGGGTATGGTTCCGTCATCGCAAGGTCGACACCATGCTGTGGGTAAGTCTCGTCATCATCGGCGTTTTTGGCGGCGCTACACTGATACTGCAGGATGAAACCTTCATCAAGTGGAAACCTTCTGTGCTCTACTGGCTGTTTGCCGGTGCGTTGCTGGTGGCCCACGGGGTTTTCAACAAAAACCTGATCCGCGTCATGATGAAAGAACAAATTAAGTTGCCTGAAACGGTATGGGGCCGGCTCAATGCCAGTTGGGCAGGGTTTTTCGCATCAATGGGCGGAGTCAACCTCTACGTGGCCTTCAACTATTCCACCGAAACCTGGGTTAATTTCAAGCTGTTCGGGTTCATGGGTCTGATGCTGGCGTTTGTGCTGTTGCAAGGACTGATGCTGGCAAAATATATGGAAGACAAAGAGGACAAAGGAACATGATGCTCTACGCGATAAATGCTGAAGATACTCCCGATAGCCTGGAAAAACGTCTGGCAGCCCGTTCCGAACATCTGGAACGCCTCAAGGCATTGCAGCAAGACGGGCGTCTTGTCCTGGCCGGACCCTACCCGGCAATTGACAGCCCCGACCCCGGTCCGGCAGGATTTTCCGGCAGCCTGATCGTGGCGGAATTCGAGTCACTGTCGGCGGCACGAGCTTGGGCGGAAGCTGATCCCTATGTCACTGCGGGTGTCTATGCAACAGTTACTGTCAAGCCATTCAAGAAAGTCCTGCCAACGTAAGTACCGGGCGCCCCATTGAATACAATCGAACTAATCAGGCAGAAGCTTGCCACCCTTGATCCGGAAAAGATTGAAATTCTGGACGAGAGCGCCCGGCACGCGGGACATGAGGGTGCCAAAAGCGGTGGCGGGCATTACTTCCTTACCATCGTCTCATCCAAGTTTTCCGGACTATCGGCCATGGCCAGGCATCGTTTGGTCTACGCTGCATTGGGGGAGATGATGCGCAAGGATATTCACGCACTCAGCGTAAAGGCGTATACTCTCGAAGAGGTTTTATCCGATTCAATCCAGTGACGAGGGAGCTTTATGCAACTTATAAAATTTTCGCAATTAATTGCGATCGGCATTTCCGGCTTGATCGCCGTGACCACCGCCCAGGCTCAACCCGCAGTACCTATGGCCAAAGTGAACGGGGTGGCAATTCCGCAGTCGCGTCTTGATTTTATTATGAAAGCTCGCGCCACCCAAGGTCAGCCGGACACCCCTGAGGTCAGGAGAGCTTTGCGTGATGATCTTATCGCCGAGGAAGTGATCGCCCAGGAAGCATTGAGAAAAGGGCTGGACAAGGACCCTGAAATCATAGCTCAACTGGAGATTGCCCGTCAGACAGCCTTGGTCCGGGCATATCAGATCGACTACATAAAAACCCATCCGGTCAGTGACGAAACCATGCGCAAAGAATATGATGCGCTGAAAGCGCAGATGGGTGACAAGGAATACAAAGCACGCCACGTTCTGGTTGCGACCGAGGCAGAAGCCAAGAGTATTATCGCCAGCATCAAGAAAGGCGCCAAGCTCGACAAGATTGCCCAGGAAAAATCCACGGATACCGGCAGCAAGAGCAAGGGGGGTGAGCTCGAGTGGAGTCCCGCTGGAAATTATGTCGCACCCTTCGCTGAAGCCCTAACCAGGCTGAACAAAGGTCAACTCACCGAGCAGCCGGTGCAAACACCTTTTGGCTGGCACGTGATTCGACTGGACGACGTGCGTCCGCTAAAAATTCCGCCGTTTGAAGAAATCAAGAACAATCTGACGCAACGTGTGTTGCAGCGACAGTTTGAAGGTGCCGTCAACGAGTTGCGCGCCAAAGCCAAGGTCGAATAATCTCCGCATCTGTTGCGTAAATTGCTCGACTAAAAAGGGCGGTCAAATGACCGCCCTTTTTATTTTACGTTACTACCTGCATGCGCGGCGCCAGAGCGCACAGCAGTTCATAGCTGATCGTGCCCGCCGACTGCGCCACCTCATCTACCGGCATTCCCTCTCCCCAGAGTATTACCGGACTACCCACACCAGCACTCTCGATTCCGCTCAAGTCCACGTGCAGCATATCCATGGACACACGTCCGAGGACGCGGCTGCGCCTGCCGTTCACCAGCACCGGTGTGCCGGTAGGTGCATGACGCGGATAGCCGTCGGCATAACCACCTGCGACGATGCCAACCTGCATCGTCCGGTCGGCACGAAAAACGTGGCCATAGCCGACCGCGTCCCCTGCTTTGAGGTTCTGCACCGCAATGATTTTGCTGGATACCGTCATTACCGGGCGCAGACCCAGTTCAGCGGCAGTCTTGTCGGCAAATGGCGAAGCGCCATAGAGCATGATGCCAGGGCGTACCCAATCGGCATGTGTCTCAGGGTATTGCAAAATCGCTGCAGAATTTGCCAGCGAGCACGGTAAATTTCGTCCGGCGGCGACAGCGTTGAAACGCTGCAATTGCGCGCTGACACTATCCTCGCCAGCGGGCTCATCGGCGCGGGCAAAATGGGTCATCAATGTGATCTGGCCAACGGCGGGACTGGTTTTCAGGACTTCCAGCGCGGCAGGAAACTGCTCAGGCACAAATCCCAAGCGGTTCATGCCGGTGTTAAGCTTCAGAAACACATCCAGACCACCGCGCCGCTTAAAAGCAGATAACATGGCCAACTGCTCGCTGTGGTGAATCACGGCGCTCAAGTGATATTGCTCGATCAGTGCCAATTCCTCTGTGGAAAAAAAACCTTCAACCAACAGTATGGGCTGGCGGTAGCCTGCATCCCGCAGGCGTATCGCAGCATCCAGTTCCAGCAGCGCAAATCCGTCCGCGCTCTTGAGCGCACTGGCAGCACGCAGCAATCCGTGACCGTAGGCATCGGCCTTGATTACTGCCATTACGCGTGCGCGCGGCGCATGGCGGCGAACTACGGACAGATTTTGTTCGAGTGCGGAAAGATCGATCAGGGCTTGAATGGGACGAGGCATTTGTTTGATTTTTAGCAGGGTGTCATTGCGGAATTGCTACGCCACAGCTCTCTGCATGGTGTCAGTAGAGAGACTGGCAGGCCATTCAATCACAAATCCTGTCATCAGGATAGTTTCTGCCGGGAGTTTCATCATTGGCTGACGGATCAAAGCCGTTACAGTTAGTCGCCACAGCGGTTTCATGGTATAAAACCCGCTGCTCAAAAACAGGTGTGGATCGCCATTATATAATCCAACGCCTGATAACGAGAAAATTTCCGGAGGAATAGTTTGAAACGCGGGTTCTATACCATCATGGCGGCGCAGTTTTTTTCATCGCTGGCAGACAATGCGTTGTTGGTTATTGCCATCGCGCTGCTGATAGACCTGTATGCCCCCGCTTATCTCACCCCCATGCTCAAGTTTGTGTTCGTGTTGTTCTACGTGATTCTTGCCCCTTTCGTCGGCGCTCTCGCCGACTCCATGCCCAAGTGGCGGGTGATGTTCATCAGCAACACCATCAAGATCGTGGGCTGCAGCTTGCTATTTCTTGCCGCGAACCAGTATTTTGCCCTCGCCGCCTACGCTGTCGTGGGACTGGGTGCCGCCGCTTACTCTCCAGCCAAATACGGCATACTTACCGAACTGCTGCCGCCGGATAAACTGGTCATTGCCAACGGCTGGATCGAGGGACTGACCGTGGCCTCCATCGTGCTTGGCACGGTACTGGGCGGGGTGCTGATTACACCTGCGGTCTCTGCCATATTTCTGGCGTTCGATTTTCCCTTCATCGATACCGGCGTGGATACCGTGACGGAAGCAGGTATCCTGCTTATCGCCACGTTTTACGGCATCGCCGCCACTTTTAACCTGTACATTCCCAACACCGGGGTTGATCACCGCATACTCAGCAAAAACCCGATATTCCTGATACACGAGTTCGGGCATTGCTTGAAGCTGCTATGGACCGACAAGCTCGGACAGATCTCGCTCGCCGTAACAACATTGTTCTGGGGAGCAGGTGCGACTCTGCAATTTATCGTGCTGAAATGGGCCGAAGCGGCGCTCGATTTTCCGCTCAGCAAAGCCGCGCAATTGCAGGGGGTGGTTGCTCTCGGTATTGCAGTAGGCGCGGTCATGGCGGCACGTTTGGTTTCACTGCGGCAATCGGTGAATGTGATTCCACTTGGTATCGCCATGGGCATTGTGGTGATGGCCATGATCGTAGTACGCGACCTGTGGGTCGCAATCGGATTACTCATGCTGATCGGCGGGCTGGCGGGATTCTTCGTGGTACCGATGAATGCCCTGTTGCAACATCGCGGCCATATCCTGATGGGTGCGGGTCACTCTATTGCAGTACAGAATTTCAACGAGAATCTGAGCATACTTACCATGCTGGCGCTGTATGCCGTGCTGGTGAGTCTCGATGTGCACGTTAACACCGTCATCATTCTGTTTGGTTTGTTTGTGGCGGTAATCATGACACTGATACGCAAATGGCACTTGCTCAACCAGAGCAAGGAAGACTCATTGCATCTAATCGGGGCGCACAAGGGGCATTAAGAGCCGCGCTATAGAATCACCGGCTTGTCGGCAAGTTCATTCTCTCCACCCTGCCGCTCTGTCGGGAAATGCGCTTGCAAATGCGCGCTGATGGCGCCGATGCCCGTAATCACCCCCGCCTCGAATCGCCCCTGTCGAAAAGCGGTTTCCATTGCGCGGCAGATTTCCTCCCATTCCTCGCTGCCAACCTTGGTGTGAATTCCGCGGTCAGCGACAATTTCCACGTTGCGGTCGGCCAGCAGTAAATAAATCAATACCCCGTTGTTGCACTCGGTATCCCACACCCGCAGTTGGGAAAACACTTCTATCGACCGCTGCCGCGCTGACTGGTTTCCAAGCAGCGGCAATATATGCAATGCTGCTTCCACCGCAAAGCGGATTTCACCGTCGTGACTTGCTTCTGACTGTTTGATGGCTTGTTCGATGGCCCTCAGGGAAGTAGCGGGAAACGCGCGCCGTAGCGTCAGTCGACCGGTGAAGAGATGCCGCAGTACGCGCGTGAAATTCACTTACCATCTCCCCGATGCGCCGCCACCACCAAAACCGCCACCGCCGCCACCGAAACCACCACCCCCGCCAAAGCCGCCGCCAGACCAGTCACCACGCCCACCCCGGTAAATTCCGCTGCCTGCGTTGCCGAACAGGCTCAAGAAAAATATGAGCAGCGCAATGAATAGCGCAACGATCAGCGAGGAAAAAACCAGCCAACCGATGAGCCCCGCCACCGTACTCATTACCGTGGCGCCGATGAGGCGTCCGAACATGGACTGCAATATCTTACCGAACACGATGAGCCCGATGAGTATGGGAATCATATTTTCCAGGACGGCATCCGTTCCGCTAGCGGGGCTGGCGCCAGACATGGAGTGGGGCGGCGGTAGCGGCTCCCCTTCGATCACACCCAGAATACGCTCGATCCCCGCGACAATGCCGCCAGCAAAATCTCCCTGCCGAAATTCGGGCACAATTATTTCTTCGACAATCCGCTTTGCCATGGCATCCGGCAGTGCGCCTTCGAGACCATAGCCCACTTCTATGCGCAGCGTCCTATCGTTCTTTGCGACCAGCAGCAATGCACCGTCATCCACCCCCTTGCGCCCCAGTTTCCATGCCTCGGCAACGCGAATCGAATATTGTTCGATGGTTTCTGGCTGGGTAGTGGGGACGATCAGCACCGCCACCTGGCTACCTTTTTTCGCCTCAAATGCCGCCAATTTCTGCTCTAGTTGTGCGGCTACACCAACGGGAAGTGTCCCGGTCAGGTCGGTGATACGAGATTTAAGCGGCGGAACCGCCACATCTGCCCCGGCTAATGGAGCAGAAAGCAGCAGTGCAGCCAACATCAGGGTTTTTACCCAGACTTGAATCAGCCTAGTGGAAGTCATACAGCCACGGTCCCCGGGGAAACCGACCGGAGCAGCGTTTGAGAAAACACCTTTATTTTCCCGCTGCCGGTGCGCTGAAATCGACCTTCGGTGCAGTGGAAATTTCTTTCTCGTTCTCCACCGCGAGGCTGGGTTTCACCTGGAAGCTGAATACCATTGCAGTAAGATTGCTGGGGAAGGAGCGCACCACCACGTTGTATTCCTGCACCGCCTTGATGTAGCGGTTGCGGGCCACAGTGATACGGTTCTCGGTACCTTCCAGTTGCGCCTGCAGTTCACGAAAATTGGCATCCGACTTGAGCTGCGGATAATTTTCCACTACCACCAACAGACGCGACAGCGCACCCGACAACTCTCCCTGGGCACTCTGGAACTTGGCGAATGCCTCTGGATCGTTGATCAGCTCGGGCGTCGCCTGAATGCCACCCACCCTGGAGCGGGCGTTGGTCACCCCCAGCAGCACATCTTTTTCCTGCGCAGCAAAACCTTTCACCACATTTACCAGGTTGGGGACCAGATCGGTACGGCGCTGGTACTGGTTCAGAACCTCCGCCCAGCTCGCCTTGATCTGCTCGTCAGTAGATTGCAGGGTGTTGTAGCCACAGCCGCTCAAAGCAAGGGTAAGCAGCAATGTCAGGGACAACAGCAGATTACGCATGGATCTCTCCTGGAAAAATATGGTGCAGGATAAATGGGGGCTAAATCACCGATTACAACAGCGTCTGCATCGTGTTTCTGGCAAAACACAAATCCTCCCAGGCCTTGGCTTTGTCGGCCAATGTGCGCAGCAGATAAGCCGGATGATAGGTGACGATCAAAGGAATGCCGGAGTGCTCATGCAACTTGCCGCGCAGGCTGGCAACCGTGGCATCGGTGTGCAAGAGATTCTGCGCAGCGACTTTTCCGAGCGCGATGATAAGTTTGGGCTGAATCAATTCAATTTGCCGTGCTAGGTAAGGCGCGCACTGTTGCGCCTCAGCAGGCTCCGGGTTGCGGTTGCCGGGCGGACGGCATTTGACGATATTGGCGATATAGACATTGCGGCTGCGCTGCAGACTGATTGCTGCCAACATGTTGTCCAGCAGCTTGCCGGCTTGACCGACGAAGGGCTCGCCGCTGGCGTCCTCCTCAGCGCCCGGACCCTCGCCCACCCACAGCCAGTCAGCGTTCTCGTCGCCCACACCAAATACCGTGCGGGTGCGAGCTTGATGCAGTGGGCAGGCGGTGCAGTCTGCCACGCTGGTCTTGAGCTGAGTCCAGTCCATGCGCAGAATCTGCGCACGCCTGGCGTCCGTGGCACTGGTCTGGTAACTGGAAGTCACTGCGGTATCCGTGTCATGCCGGGCAACCCGGCTGTGCCACAGCGGCGTCAGACCCAGTTCCTCGAGTATTTCTTCACGCCTAGTGTTCATGGCAGGTTCACGGCAGCATTCACAGCGTCAGCTCCATAATCAATGAATCCTCGCGTCCGCCCATCGCGGGATAATAATCCTTGCGTCTGGCGATATGCCTGAACCCTATCCGTTCATACAGCCGGGCAGCGGCCTGGTTGGATGCGCGCACATCCAGAAACATCGATTGCGCATGGTGTTCTCTGGCGATACGAATAAACTGCTGCAGTAGTTTTTCGCCCCAGCCCTGCCGTTGCCATCCGGCGGCAATACTGAGAGTAAGCAGATGAGCTTCATCTGCTCCGATCGTCATCACGCCGTAGCCGAAAATATGACCCGCCTGCTCCAGTACCCGGCAATGATAGCCAGAGTCGAGCGAATCACTGAAGTTGCCACGTGTCCAGGGAAAGAGAAAAACCTCGCGTTCAACAGCTACCACCGCATCCAGGTCTGCCGGAAGCATGCGCCTGATTTGCGGGGTTTCCTGCCACTGGGCACTCATCGTTCAGCTTCCTTCAGCGCCACCTTGTTGCGGATATAAAGCGGTGCGGCATCGGCGGGATCAATGCCCACCCCCCCTGCAAATCCGGGCGCTGCCAGTTGCGCCATCTCCCGCGCACGCGGACTGAGGTTGTCGATGATACGTCCGATGCACCCATGATAGCGACTGCGCAAGGCTTCGTCATACTTGGCAAAACCGCTGCCGCAACCAGTCCAACCATCCCCTGACAGCAACGGCGCCTGCTGTGGTGGGCAGAGCGAGGGCTCACTCACTACTTGCCAGCCATCTGCCGATTTGGTGTAAGCGGCATGATAAATCTCGCCCATGCGGGCGTCGAGCACGGCAATCACGCTGTCGCTCCCGGTTTGCTGCGCCAATGCTTCCAGCGTACCTATGCCCATGACTGGCAAGTTCGCGCCGAAAGCCAGTCCCTGTGCCACTCCACAAGCAATGCGCAGACCGGTGAATGATCCCGGACCGGCACCAAAAGCAATACCGTCCAGTTGCGCCAGCGCCAACCCGGCTTCTTCCAGCATTTCCTGCAGCAGCGGCAGAACCAGTTCGGAATGCCGTTGCCCGGCAAGTACTTCCCGGCTCAGTATCTCGCCGTCGAGCCAGAGCGCAAGGGAACAGTACTCGGTAGAAGTATCGAGAGCGAGGATTTTCAAAGCGGCAGGTTTAACCCAGATAATCCATTAGGCGGCTCTCCGAGCCTACGCGGTGAAACACAGTTACTGGAATTATACTTTCGCTGGCAGCCCGCTGTTTGTAAAACTCGCGCGCAATGTTATGCTGGCAATGGAACTGTCCGGTTTTCACTCTCATCACTTCTTCATCTCATGGAGGCATTATATGAGCATCACGTGGATACTAGTATCTAAACACATAAATAACGAATCATATATTATACTGTCGCATACCCACCCCATGATGAGGAGCCTGCCATGCGACAGACGGAACTGTATCT
>JAYSQR010000094.1:0-15261 GCA_043721435.1 Nitrosospira sp.
TGGATAGGGAAGACCGTAGTGCTGGCGAGTGAATAATTGAAGCCCGGTCAGCGAACTATAGGGATGACAGTGTCGGCATGTATCGGAAGTTTTGTGCCCGTGCTGATATCCATAAAATATAAAAACATACTACCTGAGTGCCATTGAAGTCTGCTCCCATTGTTCAGCGCAAATGCTTGCGTCCTTCCTTCGGATGTTCCAGCACTTGGCAGGCGCGGCGATAGGCCAGCAAGGTTTTTTGGGCATGACCCAGCACGCTGTCATAAGGATAATTACCCGTCCCGTTCGCGATGCCAACCGAGAAACCTGTGAGCAGCTCTATGCCTTCGTTCGTATGCTCTGCAGTGTAGATATGAAATAGACCTTTGGCGACGGCTTCAATGACCTTGTGTTCCAGCATCAGGTGTCGGCGGTTACGGTGTGGAATCAGCACACCCTGGCTGCCGTCCAGTCCGGCCGTTTCGCAGACACGAAAATAACCTTCTATTTTTTCGTTAATACCACCTACCGGCAACACCTCTCCGTGCTGATTGACCGCGCCGGTAACAGCGATACCTTGTTTGAGAGACAAGCCTGACAAGGATGAAAGCAAAGCATAAAGTTCGGCGCAGGAGGCAGAATCACCCTCTACACCGTAATAATCCTGTTCAAACACAATGGATGCATTAAGTGCGAGCGGTGCAATATGGGCAAATAAAGCGGACAGGTAGTTCTGCAAAATGAACACGCCCTTATCATGGATTGGTCCGGACATTTCCACCTCGCGGCCAATATTGAGCAAACCGTCTTCACCGGCAAAGGTGCGCGCCGTGACGCGTACCGGGAAGCCAAAGCGGTAATCCCCCAGATCCACTTGGGTCAGACTGTTGAGCTGACCCACTTTCGCACCCTGCAGCGTAATCAGCACTTCACCTTCGGCGATGGATTCCTGCAGGCGTTGTTCGGGATAATCATGGCGCAAGATGCACGCGCGCAGCGCCGCCTCGACATCCGCTGCCTCGACCAGGCGGCCGGCACGCGCGTGGCACAGCGCGGCGCTTTCCATCACCAGCGCCTCGGCGCGGGCGAAGATCGCGCTTTGACGGGCTTGGTCATCCACTTGCCGGTGAGAATCCTCCAGCAGGCGCGCGACGGCGGCGGCGGAAAAATGCGGCAGTCCCAGTTCCCGGCAGGCGTGGGCGACGAAGATGGCCGAAGCGCGGCGGGTTTCGGCGCTGGCGGAAAAACTATCGGCAAAGTCCACCTTGACGCGAAAGCGGCGTCCGAACTCCGGGTCTGCTTCCTGCAACTCGTAATACTGTTGGCGCGAACCGATCAGGACAATCTTGACTTCTACATCCACCGCCTCAGGTACCAGCGAAACCGCCGCAATCGAGGTGAAAGCCGTGCCCGGTTCCTCGATCTGCAACCTGCCGCTGCGCAGCAAACGGCGCAGCTTCTCCCACACCAGACCATCGGCCAGCAGATCGCGTAGATGCAGCATGAGGAAACCGCCGTGCGCCTTGAGCAGGCTGCCGGCGCGGATGCGGGTAAAATCAGTCACCAGCACGTCGTTTTCGGACTGGTATTCGATGCTGCCGAACAGTGAGCGGAATAACGGATTGTCCTCGACGATTACCGGCGCACCGTTCAGACCATCATTGTCCACTACCAGGTTAACTCGATAGCGGGACATCACCCGCTCCAATTCCTCCTGCCGACCTTCCTCATCTGTATCGGAAACCTTGAACAGCTCCAGATTGTCGAGCAAGTCCCGCATGACCTGTTCCAGATAAGCGCCGAGCTTGACGGAATCCTTGATCTGTTTCTTCAATCCGACACGGATTTCCTGCAATTCGTGCTCCAGCAGCGGCTTCACCACCTGCCGCTGTAATGCTGCCAGGGCCTCGTGCATGACCCGCTCCATCGGCCGGGTTTTCTCGAAATAGCGGGTAATCTCGGCGCGCAACTCCTGCTCGGCCTGTTCAATCTCGGCCCGGCGCTCCTTCGGCAGAGTAAGCACTTCATCCTCGGCAAGGATGTGTCCTTTCTCACCCAACAGAGTGAAAACTATGTGTCCAGCCTCGCGGTGGATAGTGAAATTGCGGGATTCGGCAAAGGTAGTGAGTTCGACATAGGCCTTGGCTTCTTCTGCCTTGTGGGCTTTTTCAATGCGCTCGCTCTCGACCTTGAAATCCTGCCCGTCCAGGCGCTGCGGTATTTCCGTCAGCAGGGATTTTGTCATGCGCGCCAGATGTTGCCGCAGCAGGCGTCCCTGTCCGGCAGGTAGGCGCAGAGCCAGCGGCCTTTCCGGCGCATCGAAGTTGTGCAGATAGCATAAGTCGGGCGGCGCCGCCCTGTTTGCGGCGGCTGCGACCATCGCCTGGCGCAACAGCGAAGAGCGGCCGCTGCCGACCTCCCCCAGCACGAACAGGTTATAGTCGGGCTGATCCATGCCGAGACCAAAACGGGCGGCCATTTCCGCGCGCTCCTGCCCGATCCACGGCAGCGGGTACTGTAGCAACTCCGCAGTATCGGAGAACCCGAGCGAATCGGGATCAATGATGAGGCACAGATCGGCAGGGGTCAGGTTTGAGATTGGCATTTTTTAACCATGGCTATGCAGTTGAGCTAGGCTATCTGATTCCCCCCTGACACTCAAGACCAATCATGCAGATGCGGACGCTGATCCAGCTCCCCGGCGAAAGGCTGCTCCCAATCTTGGGGCTTTTCTTCCGTGCTAATATCACCCCAGACAGTCTGCCTGCCGGGGCGGAGCCTGTGCTCAAGCAAAAGGATAACGAGAATGAAGCGGTTGTTGAAACAGGGGTTATTGGGTTGTCTGCTTTTGTTTGCGTTGGCCAAACAGGCAATAGCCGATCCGCTGGCAGATGCAAAACAGGCCTACTTTGCGGGCGATTACGCAAAGGCAGAAAAGTTATTCCGCCCTCTGGCAGAACAGGGAAATGCATCTGCGCAGTTATACCTGGGTTCGATGTATGACGATGGACAGAGCGTACCTTTCAACCATCGGGAAGCCGTAAAGTGGTATCGCCTGGCTGCCGCCCAGGGGAATGCGTATGCGCAATACAGCCTGGGTGAGTTGTATGAAAATGGCGAAGAAGGTGTGGAGCAGGACTATCAGGAAGCGGTGAAATGGTTTCGTCTGGCTGCGGCGCAAGGACATGCCAATGCGCAAAATGATCTTGGGTTGATGTATGCCACCGGCCAGGGCGTACCCCAGGATTATGTGCGCGCCCACATGTGGTTCAGCCTGGCGGCAGCAAAAGGGTTCAGTGAGGCACGGCAGAATCGGGATACGGCTGCCGGAAAAATAAAACCTGCACAAATCGCGCGGGCACAACAAATGGCACGGGATTGCGAGAAACGCAATTACAAAAACTGCAAGTAATTCCAACTTGATCTGACAGTCTGTGTCGTGCCAAAAAGAGAAGGTCGAGCTTCTGCTCCAAAGCCGCCATTCACGTGTACGTGACAGGCCGAATCCCGGCTGCCAAAAACTTCCTCCGTCCGCATGCTATACATGATGCATGTCTAATTCAACGCAAAGGAGAAGCAAAATGGCTCAATTCAAAAGTTGTACCCTTGGGTATTCAAAAGACGATTCATTCGTGTACTTCAACATAGCGGCATCTATCGATTTCCAACCCCATGAAACCAATACACATTGGTTTTTAGACGTTACGTTCATGGAAAATGATGATCTCTTGGATGATAAAATTGGTTCAAATGCCAGAACGTTCTTTACTAACAGGCTCCACAAGGATGTCAGCTTTAACTTCGTTTTCAAGCGGGAAGTGATAGACACAGTGGCGACAGACGGAGAAGTTTACGCCAAGGTGCGTGTAGTCCCACTTGAGGCGCCGCCGCCGTTTGTAAAAGATGAGTTAGAGACCAACGTGATATCTGTTGATGTGTAGATAAGGGTTATAAGGGAGCGAGGCTCGAATTAAATAAATGTCTTAGACTTTCGCCATAGGCGGAAACGTGCCAAAGACAGTCATACAGCTCAGTGTTCGAGGGCAAATTTATGGACTTTTTGCCAGCCTGATCTATACTGAAAATAGTTTCAGGTATGCTACTGATCCGATTGGGATCGTACATGTGAATTACAAAGCACAAACCACTGTTTTTTAACTAAGGAGAGTCGCAATGCAGACAAGAGCATTCGTCGCAGTTATGGCCGTTCTCGGTTTACTGGCTTCCTGCGCGCCAAATCCTCACCCGATGGACATGAGCCAGGCTGTCCAGAACGCCAAAACCAGCGCCGATCACGAGGCATTAGCCAAGCACTATGAAGACACCGCCAAAAGTATGCAGGCAAAGGCGCAACAACAGAGAAATATGCTCGAAAAATATAGTAGCCGTACTGACGCGGTGGGAGTGGATACTCGGAAAGAGTATAGCCAGATTTTGATCCGCCGCTATGAGGAGGCCGCAGAGGCAAACATGAATATGGCTGCCTCTCATCGGAAAATGGCCACAGAAGCCAAGTAGCTCACGCTTTATAAATTTTCCTTTTCGGTCAGTCCGGGTTGCCATAGGTAACATACGTTTTCAACGTCGAGTCAGGGGGGCGGGGAAGATGAAAGCTGCGGATGCGGCTTGTCGGCTTGCAATCTCTTTCGCGTCGCTGGTTTTCTTGGCCTCGGCGCGGGTCGCGCCAAGCAACTCATGCGTTGAAAGTCTCAGTCGTGTCGGGAACCGACCATCGCGACCGGCAGAACTGTGCCGCTTCCAGAAATTTATTGATCAAATCGAAACTGCTGCAAATTAAGGCAGCCTGACTGGATACCCCCTGCCCCCGGACCGCGATGTTTCAATTCGGCCCACCCAGCTCTTTTTCACCAGCATCATATTGCTGTAACAAGCTCCGTGTATGGTTACGGCAATATGATCTTTTCCGCCACAAAGATTTTTGATCGCGCGATCAATCTGCTATTCGGGGTACTGCTGCTATTTATTACCATCGGGGTTACTGCCGGTGTCATTAATTTATTCCTGCAGCTCGGCGATCTGGTAACGAACACCGATATCACCCGCCATTACGTGCGGCTTGTTTCCGATGTCTTGACCTTGTTCGTGCTGATCGAGCTTTCGCGTTCCCTTGTCTCCCATTTTGACGAGCATCGCCTGCGCCTGACATTTATTGCAGACGCCGGCATCGTGTTCGTTCTGCGCGAAATCATGATCAAACTATTTGAGCACAAGATTGCAGCGGATGAGATTTATGCCTTGAGTGTTTTATTGTTTGTATTGGGCTGCCTGCGTACCGCAGCAGTCCTGGTCTATCAACGCGAGAAGCGGCTGCTGGCGAAAGAAAACAGAGCCAGACGGCCAATTCCGCGTATCCCCGTAAACTAGCCAGTTATGCCGGTTTCTTCGCCTGCTCCGCTAGATACAACCAGGTTTCGACCACGCTATCGGGGTTGAGCGAAAGCGTATCGATCCCTTCTTCCATCAGCCACTTCGCCAGATCGGGGTAATCCGACGGTCCCTGTCCGCAAATGCCGATATATTTACCGGCTTTATGACACGCCTGGATGGCCAAATGCAGCAAGGCTTTCACCGCCGGGTCGCGCTCGTCAAAGGACGCGGCGACGAGGCTGGAGTCGCGGTCCAGCCCCAGGGTTAGTTGAGTGAGATCATTCGAGCCGATGGAAAAACCGTCAAAGTACTCCAGGAATTGATCCGCCAGCAGCGCATTGGACGGAATTTCACACATCATGATCAGCCGCAATCCGTTGTCACCGCGTTTCAGGCCATCATCCGCCAGCAGTTCCACCACGCGCCGGGCCTCGGTCAAGGTGCGCACAAACGGGATCATGATTTCCACGTTAGTGAGCCCCATTTCGTCGCGCACTTTTTTCAGTGCCCGGCATTCCAGCTCGAAACAGTCACGGAAGTTTTCGGCTACATAGCGCGAAGCGCCACGGAAACCCAGCATCGGATTCTCTTCCTTGGGCTCGTAGCGCTGCCCGCCAATGAGGCTGGAGTATTCGTTGGATTTGAAATCCGATAGGCGCACGATCACCGGCTTGGGGAAAAATGCCGCCCCGAGCATGGCGATGCCTTCGGTGAGTTTTTCCACGTAGAAACTCACTGGATCGCGGTAGCCTGCACTCTGTTTTTCCACCTCGCACTTCAAGTCCGCCGGAATATTGGGGTAATCGAGCACCGCCTTGGGGTGGATGCCGATCATGCGGGCGATGATGAATTCCAGCCGCGCCAGTCCCACGCCGTCATTGGGCAGGCGCTGGAAAGCAAATGCCAGTTCCGGGTTGCCCACATTCAGCGCGATCTTTACCGGCGGCTTGGGCATGGCTTCCAAGGCAAGGTCGAGCACTTCGACTTCCAGCGCGCCGCGATAAACATTGCCGGTGTCACCTTCGGTGCAGGATACCGTGACCATCTGGTTGTCAGACAACACGCCGGTGGCATCGCCACAGCCGACCACAGCCGGAATGCCCAGTTCGCGCGCAACAATGGCCGCGTGGCAGGTGCGCCCGCCGCGATTGGTGACAATGGCGGCAGCACGCTGCATTACCGGCTCCCAATCAGGATCGGTCATGTCGGTCACTAGCACGTCACCCTGCTGCACCCGTGACATTTCTTTTGCATCAAGGATCAGCCGCACCGGTCCGCTGCCTATTTTCTGGCCGATGGCACGGCCCGTCGTCAATATTTCCGATCTGGTTTTCAGTCGATAGCGCCGCAGCATTTTCATCGCGGCCTGGGCCTGCACCGTCTCCGGCCGTGCCTGCAGGATATAAAGCTTGCCGTCGGTACCGTCTTTGCCCCATTCGATATCCATCGGCCGGCGATAATGCCGTTCGATCGAGAGCGCATGGCGCGCAAGCTCTTCCACCTCCGCATCGGTGATGGAAAAGCGTTGGCGCTCGGCTTCCTCCACCGCCAGCGTTACCACCGAACGATTGGCTGCACGGCTGGCGGCAAATTGCATCTTGATGAGTTTGGAACCGAGATTGCGCCGCAATATCGCCGGTTTGCCCTGTTGCAGCGCGGGTTTGTAAACGTAGAACTCATCCGGATTCACCGCCCCCTGCACCACGGTTTCGCCGAGACCATAGGAAGCCGTGATGAACACCACCTGATCGAAACCGGATTCGGTGTCGAGCGTGAACATCACGCCAGCAGCACCGATGTCGCTGCGCACCATGCGCTGCACGCCGACAGACAGCGCCACTTCGGCATGAACGAAACCGTGGTGAACGCGGTAGGAAATGGCGCGGTCATTGTAGAGCGAGGCAAATACCTGCCTGACGGCTGCCAGCAGATTGTCCAGGCCGTGGATATTGAGAAAGGTTTCCTGCTGCCCGGCGAACGAGGCGTCAGCCAGATCTTCGGCGGTGGCTGAGGAACGTACCGCCACGGAAATATCGCCGGCTGCTTGCTGCAGCAGCTTTTCGTAAGCAGCAGCGATCTCCTGCTCCAGCCGTGGCGGCAGCGGGGTCGCCACGATCCAGCTACGGATTTGTGCGCCAGTCTCAGCCAGTGCTGCAACATCTTTGATATCCAGCGTGGCAAGTATTTGTTCGATGCGCTGCGCCAGACCGCCCTGCGCCAGGAAATCACGATAGGCCGTAGCGGTTGTGGCAAAACCACCGGGAACCCGCACCCCAGCTTGAGCCAGTTGACTGATCATCTCCCCGAGCGAAGCGTTCTTGCCGCCGACGCTGCCCACATCGGTCATGCGCAGCTCGTCCAACCAGATCAAATATCTTGCGCCTGAATCTTCCATTCCTGCTCCTGTCAGCCCGCGTATATCAGAGTACGGTTGTGTTATCCATCAAAACACGATATTTTGATTGTAGCTGAACATCTTCGTAAGGAACCGCTGATGCGGAACATTCAACATGAAAACATCCGGCAAACTTCTGCTCGTCTCCGCTGTATTGCTTTCTGCCACGGCGTTTATCCTGCCCATTGGAGCCACGACCATGACTGATCAAACTAAACAACAAACCGCCTATCTCGCGGGCGGCTGCTTCTGGGGAATGGAAGAGCTGGTGCGGGAAATTCCCGGAGTATTGCAAACCGAAGTCGGCTACAGCGGCGGCAACACACCAAATGCACGCTATGAGCAGGTGAGCAGCGGCAAGACTGGCCATGCCGAATCGCTGAAAGTGGTATTCGATCCGCAGCGGCTCAGCTACCGGCATCTCCTGTTCGAATTCTTCCGCATGCACAATCCGACCACGCGCAACCAGCAAGGCAACGACGTTGGCACGCAATACCGCTCAGCAATTTTTTATGTCAATGAAGAACAGAAACGCGTTGCCGCTGAGGTCATCAGAACCGTGGATGCCTCCGGCGAATGGAAAGCCCGGGTCGTTACCGAAGTGGTGCCGTTCAAGGAATTCTTCCGCGCCGAGGAGTACCACCAGAAGTATCTGGTCAAGAATCGCGGCGGCTATACCTGCCACTACATGAGAGGGTTTGATCTGGGGGAAAACAAATAATCCGCGCAGTACTGCTTGCGGTGTAGTTTATTCGCGCGCGGCACAGCGCTGCACTAGATACTCAATCGTGCGATTCAATGTGAGAAATTCGGCATAATCCTTCTCGGGAATATCGATGCCGAGAGTTTCATGCAAGCGGATGATGAAGTTGAGAAAATCAAACGAGTCGATGTCGATCTGCTCGCGCAACGGCCGGTCCGGCGCAATCATGCCCGGTTCCACCTCCGGTGCAATGGCACCCAGCGCATCGAAGATGATGTCCTTGATTTGCTCACGATTGTATGAAGTCATCGCAACTTCTCCGGTTCCTGCAGCAGCCGGTCGAGCGCAGCCAGAAACAGGCCGCCGCGGTGACCATCGCTGGCACGGTGATCGGCTGCGAGGGTAGCGGTGGCAACCTTGCGCACCACCACCGCACCGCCTTCGACCCACGGCCGTTCGGTTATCTTGCCCAGACCGACGATCGCAACTTGCGGCGGATAGATCACGCCGAACACGCCCTCGACACCCTGCTCGCCCAGATTGGTGAATGTCACGGTGGGATCGCTCATCTCCGAGCTGCGCAATCTGCCGCTGCGCACGCGGGTGATGAGATCGCGCAAATCGGCCATTAATTGGTCAAGGCTCTTCCTGTCGGCATCGTGAATTGCGGGAGCGACCAGACCGCCGCCACGCATTGCAATTGCCATGCCGAGGTGCACCGACGCTGACGGCCGCAACGCGCCGTCGACCCAGAAGCCGTTGAGTTCAGGCACTTCGCGCAGCGCGAGTGCCACCGCTTTCATGAACGGTACCACCGGCAACAGCCGCTCCGTGACGCTGCGTTTGAGATTTTCCGTTTCGAGCCAACTGCTGACGGCAGTCACATCAATATCGGTAGCCAGATAGTAATGAGGAATCTCGCGCTTCGAGCGCGACATTGCCGCTGCAATCGCCATGCGCATCTGCGCATGCCAATCCGGCGCTGCAGGTTTGGCAGCGACTGGTGTCAGCGTTTTTGCCTGGGCGGCACGCTCGACATCGGCCCGTGAGATCACTGCGCCCGGCTCCGCTGCTTGCACCGATGCGATATCAACACCCAGTTCTTCGGCAAGCTTGCGGGCTGAAGGCGAAACCCGCAGGCGGGCTGACACCAGTGCCGCTTCGGCGCGTGGCGGGGCGGCAGCAACGATGGTCGGCGCTGTTGCCACCTGCGGAGTTTCTGCCATCGCGGGCGTCCCAGGTGCTGTGGCCGCTGGCTCGCCCGCGGTGCGCAGCAGTGCAAGGAGTTCGCCCACCGGCACTTTCTTGCCCGTCTCCACCACGAGTTTGTCGACCGTCCCGGTTTCCCAGATCTCCACATCAACAGCGCCCTTCTGGGTTTCGACCACCGCGACCACCTGTCCGCGCCGCACTTCGTCGCCGGGTTTGATCAGCCACTCAACCAGCGTGCCTGCTTCCATGTCGGCCCCGAGCGAGGGCATGCGAAATTCATACATGAGCACCTCTAGAAATTCTAGATTTCGTCACAATACTTTGTTGCTCACAAAAAATGTTTCCTTACATATTAATTATATGCTGCGTCTACATTTTTTGTTCCCGCCTCGTCTTGTTTAGAACTTTGAATTTCTAGAGGTGCTCATATTATTTCACCGTGCGCAGCGCTGCTGCGAGAATCGTTTCGACCTGCGGAATCGCAGCCTGTTCCAGATGCCGCGCGTAGGGTATCGGCACTTCGGCGCTGCACACGCGCTCGATCGGCGCATCAAGCTCATAGAATGCCTGCTCCATCACGCGCGCCATGATTTCGGCCGCCAGACTGCCGCTCTTCCAGCCTTCGTCGATGATCACCATGCGATGCGTCTTCGCCAGCGAGTCCAGCACGATCGTCATGTCGAGCGGCCGCAAAGTGCGCAAATCGATCACTTCGGCGCTGATATTCTGCGCGGCAAGGCGTTCCGCCGCCTGCAGCGTCTTGGGCAGGGAGCCGCCATAGGTCACCAGCGTGAGATCGCTGCCCGCACGGCGCACCGCGGCACGGTCGATATCGACTGCGCCGGCGTCAGCCGCAAGCTCGCCCTCGAGGTTGTACAGCAATGCATTCTCGAACATGATGACGGGATCCGGGTCCATCAGTGCCGTCCACAGCATGCCGCGTGCATCCTCGAGCGTTGCCGGCGTCACCACCCTGATACCCGGAATATGCGCATACCATCCTTCGAAACTGTGAGAATGTTGCGCCGCGAGCTGCCTGCCGGCACCGGTGGCCATGCGGATCACCAACGGAATGTTGAACTGCCCGCCTGACATGTGGCGCAGGGTGGCCGCATTGTTGAGAATCTGGTCGAGCGCGAGCAGGCTGAAATTGCAGGTCATGACCTCGACGATCGGCAGCATGCCGTTCAACGCGGCGCCGATGCCGGCGCCAACGAATGCCGATTCGGACAGCGGCGTGTCGCGGATGCGCTCCTCACCGAATTCCTCCAGCAAACCCTTGCTCACCGCATAAGTGCCGCCGTAACGTCCCACATCCTCGCCCATCAGGAATACGCGCGGATCGCGCTGCAGCGCTTCACGCAGCGCCATGCGCAACGCCTCGCGATAAGTAGTGGTGATAACAGGAGCAGTCACGGCATTCATTCTGTTTGCGCCCGTACGGTGTACACATCGCGGGTGAGCGTTTCCACCAGCTCCCAGGTGCCGGCTTCGGCGAATTCGACAGCCTGCGCGATCTCGCGTGCGACATCAGCCTCGATTGCATCGATCGTCTGCGGCGTGAGCCATCCCTCGCTTATGGCACGCGCACTGAATCCCGCGATCGGGCAACGTTGTTTCCAGCGCTCGACTTCGGCCTTGCTGCGATAGAGTTCGGGATCAAACATCGAATGCGCGCGAAAACGGTAAGTGCGGAATTCAAGGAAATACGGCCCGTTGCCGGCGCGCACGAACTGCGCTGCCTGCTGTGCTGCTTCCAGAACCGCGAGCACATCCATGCCGTCCACGCTCTTTCCTGATATCCGGTAGCTCGCCGCTTTCTCGACCAGGTTGGTATCAGCTTCAGAACGCTCAAGCGCGGTGCCCATCGCGTAAAGATTATTCTCGCACAGGAATAATGCCGGCACATTCCACAGCGAAGCCAGGTTCATCGATTCGTGGAATTCGCCTTCGGCAATTGCGCCCTCGCCGAAAAAGCATGCAGCCAGCCCGGTGCGCTGCTGCATCTTCTGCGCCAGTGCGTAACCGACCGTCAGCGGCAAGCCACCGCCGACTATCGCATTGCCGCCATAGAATTTTGTCGCTGCATCGAACAAGTGCATCGAACCACCGCGCCCGTGCGAACAGCCTTCGACCTTGCCGTACATCTCCGCCATGATGGCCCCGGCGGAAAGGCCGCGCGCCAGCGCATGACCGTGTTCCCGATAGGTGGCAAATACCGCGTCTTCGGGCTGCAAGGCCTGCATGACGCCGGTAGCGACCGCCTCCTCGCCGATATACAGATGCAGGAAACCGCGGATCTTGCCCGCGCTGTAGAGTTCGGCTGACTTCTCCTCGAAACGGCGTATGCGCACCATCTCGTGGAGCAATTTGCGCGCGAGCTCTGGATCGGGCGTCATGCGCCGCACTCCAGAGTCGAAGTGTCGCCTTCGGGCAGCCCGAGTTCGCGCGCCTTGAGCAGCCTGCGCATGATTTTGCCGCTGCGCGTTTTTGGCAGATTTTCGATGAAATCGATCTCCTTGGGTGCGATCGCCGCACCCAGCCGCTTGCGCGCGAAGCCGAGCAACTCGCGCCGCAAAACCTCACTCGGCACATATCCGAACTTGAGCGCAACGAAAGCCTTCACCGTTTCAAGCTGCACCGGATCGGGTTTGCCGATGACACCGGCTTCGGCAACCGCCGGATGCTCCATCAGCGCGCTTTCGACCTCGAACGGGCCGATCAGATGGCCCGATGATTTGATCACGTCATCGGCACGGCCGATGAACCAATAATAACCATCCGCGTCGCACTTGGCGAGATCCCCGCTCAGATACCATCCGCCTGCAAAACATTTGCGGTAGCGCTCATCCTCGTTGAGGTAACCGCGGAACATCGACGGCCAGCCGCGCTTCAATGCAAGTTCGCCTTCGACATCCGGTGCAGTAATGATTTCGACTGCATCCTCGCCGCAGCGTTTGACAATCGCAGCCTCGATCCCCGGCAGCGGCTTGCCCATGGAACCGGGTTTGATATCCATCGCCGCATAATTTGCGAGCATGATGCCGCCGGTCTCGGTCTGCCACCAGTTGTCATGAATCGGCAGCCCGAATGCGTCCAGCCCCCAGCAGACCGCCTGCGGATTCAGCGGCTCACCCACGCTGGCGATGAAGCGCAGCTGCGGAAAATCATGCTGGCGCACCAGTTCCGTGCCTCCCTTCATCATCATGCGCACAGCGGTCGGCGCGGTATACCAAACGCTTATTTTCTGCTCCGCGAGGATGCGATACCAGCGTTCGGCATCGAAATCACCCTCGTCGACTATGCTGCTGATGCCATTGGTGAGCGGCGAAATAATTCCGTAGGAAGTGCCGGTGACCCAGCCCGGATCGGCCGTGCACCAGAACACGTCATCGGCATGAAAATCGAGCGCAAGCCTGCCGGTTGCATCATGGGCAACGACTGCGCCGTGCACATGCACCGCGCCTTTGGGTTTGCCGGTGGTGCCGCTGGTGAAATGCAGCAGCGCCGGATCATCAGTGGCCGTAGGGCCGATGACAAAGGCGGCGTTCGCCGCGCGCATCAGTGCGGCAAGATCAAATGTCCCGGCTATGTCATCCGGATGATCATCGTCGTGCACCAGCAGCACATGCCGCAATTGCGGCAGCCGCGCACGCAGGTCGGCAATCTTTTTCTGATACAGGCTCGCGGTCGTCACCAGCACGCTGCCGCCGCCCAGTGTGAGGCGCGTGTGGATCGGTTCCGGGCCGAATGCAGAAAACAGGGGACTTACTACGCAGCGCTGCTTGAGTGCCCCCAGCACCGCGATATAGAGTTCCGGGATGCGTCCGGCCAGCACGAATACCCGCTCGCCCGGCTGCACGCCGAGACCGGCAAGCACATTCGCAAAACGGCTGGTCTGCTCGGCAAGATCGCGGTAGCTGAAATCCCGCGTGACGCCTGTCCTGCCCAGCCAACGCAATGCGAGTTGCTGCGCCCGCGATCCCTGCGCATGGCGATCAACTGCTTCGTGGGCAATATTGATGCCGCCGCCATTGGGCAGTCCCGCCAGACTTTGTGCCGCAGTTTCCCAGGAAAACTCGGCATATGTTTGCGCGTAATCGCGCATGTTCGGTGCTACGCCGGAACTGGACGCCGACTTGCTGATGAGGTTGGTTGTCACGCGATGTTGTTTCCGGTTGTTTCGATTGATTGGCAGCAGACAAGAATTTTAGTCTAGCCACTGGCTCGATGGGCGTCAACCTGAAGCCGTTCTCTCATGCCGATGAAATAACTTTCAATCCGCTTCGCGCTCCACACTGCAGCAATGTGCTGCCGCCTGCTCTGCTTCGATCCCGCGCAGGATTGCGCCGGTCACCGCATTGGGACGAAAAGTAGTGCAGCCTTTCAATCCCTGATCATAGGCAAGTTGATACAGCTCACGGAATGCAGTGTAAGCATAATCTGCCGGTACATTGATGGTCTTGGAAATGGCCTGGTCCACATGCGGCTGAATGGTCGCCTGCATGGCCAGGTGTGCGGCAGGCGCAAGTCCATTGGCATTGATGAAAGATGGCGGCAGCGCGGCGGCATTGCCCGCAGCGCGCCAGCGTGCCACGGCATAATCGACTACCTGATATTGCGCATAACCCCCATCCGGCTCCAGCACCCGCCGCGTGAATTCGCTGTCGAATACCGGCTCCAGCCCGCTGGAAATATTATTGGCCAGGAGGCTGATGGTGCCGGTGGGTGCAATGGCGGTGAGATGGCTGTTGCGAATGCCGTATTGCGCGATATCATTGCGGATCTCGGCGGGCAGGGTACGCACGAATTCGCCGGCAAGATATTTCTCCTGGTCGAACAACGGAAACGGCCCTTTCTCCCGGGCGAGCTCTATCGAAGCACGGTAGGCTGCATGACAGATGGTTTGCATCACGGTTTGCGCAAGCTGCAATGATTCGTCGCTGCCGTAACGGATGCCGAGCAGCAGCAAGGCATCGGCCAGACCGCTAAACCCCAGACCGATGCGCCGCGAACCATGCGCCTGGGCGGCCTGGCTGGGTAACGGAAACAGCGAAACGTCAATGACGTTATCCAGCAAACGCACGGCAACAGCCGCGGTCTCGCCTATGGCCTCCAGATCGAGGCGGGCTTGCTGGGTAAAAGGTTCACGGATGAATTGGGTGAGGTTGATGGAACCAAGGTTGCAGGCCCCATAGGGAGGCAGCGGCACTTCGCCGCAGGGATTGGTCGCACTGATCAGCTCGCAGTAATAAAGATTATTGCGCCGGTTGATGCGATCGATGAACAGCACGCCGGGCTCGGCACAGGCATAGTTGGCGCGCATGATTTGTTCCCACAGCTCACGGGCACGAACGCGCTTATGTATTTTGCACGGCACCGGCTCGGCGTGTCCCGGCCAGCAGCGCAGCAATACCTCGCCGTCGTCGCGCATATCAGCAGGGAACAGTAGTGGCCAGTCGGCATCAGCCTGGACTGCGGCCATGAATGAGCGAGGCCCACTTTTGTGGACGGGCAAGTTGATGTTACTTTATCAACTTGTTAGGAGAATCCATGAAACGTATCCCTCGTCGTATTTTCACCG
>JAYSQR010000095.1:0-15238 GCA_043721435.1 Nitrosospira sp.
CGGTGAAAATACGACGAGGGATACGTTTCATGGATTCTCCTAACAAGTTGATAAAGTAACATCAACTTGCCCGTCCACAAAAGTGGGCCTCGCTCAAACATGCTGCATAGCCCAGTAATTTCAGTCGGGGCCGACTCTTACAAAGAGTGACCCCGACGGCTAAGTTCGTCGTTGAGCTTGTCAAGAAAGTTAGTATTGGATTTATATTTCTTGTCGCCCAGGTACCAGGATAAACAGACGGCGCTGCCCAGTATGATTTCGAGTATGCTAAGTGTCCGTATGCCATCAAGAAAAATATCGACGATTCCGTCAATGAGCGAAAAAGCACCCATAAATGCAGTCAATTTCCACAATCGGTTTCCCCACTTTGACGCTTGGCGTTGTAGACACCACGCGTGAAGTTTCTCACGCAGTGCGATAAGTTCCGCATCGGTCCAGGTCGTCAGATCCATCAGAGTCTAAGCTCTCCCAGTCAGTAGGTAATAAATTCTGCACAAAAAAGCCGGGATCAACCGGCTTTTTTGTTTTTGTGATTTAGGTCAGTTATGCATCAGCAGTTTTGGCCGTGGGCGCAATGACCTGCTCCGGACGATCCAGCAGTTCAATCAGTGCCATCGGCGCGTTGTCACCTTTGCGGAAACCAAATTTAAGAATGCGCAGGTAGCCACCATTGCGCTTCTGATAACGCGGGCCAAGCTCAGCGAACAGTTTGCCAACCATGTCGCGGTCACGCAGCCGGTTGAATGCCAGACGGCGATTAGCAAGCGACGGTTTTTTGCCGAGAGTAATCATCGGTTCCACCACGCGGCGCAATTCCTTGGCCTTGGGCAAGGTGGTTCTGATGACTTCGTGGCGCAACAACGAATTAGTCATATTACGCAGCATCGCCAGACGATGACTGCTGGTGCGATTCAGTTTTCTCAGGCCATTATGGTGCCGCATGACTTGTTTCCTTTTTGCTCTTCTCAAGATTGGCAGGCGGCCAGCTTTCCAGTTTCATCCCCAGCGTTAATCCGTGTGAAGCAAGTACTTCCTTGATTTCGTTGAGTGATTTTCTGCCCAGATTGGGTGTCCGCAATAGTTCGGTTTCGGTGCGTTGAATCAAGTCGCCAATATAGTAAATGTTTTCGGCCTTTAGACAATTAGCGGAACGTACGGTAAGTTCCAGATCATCCACTGGGCGCAGCAGCACCGGATCAATTTGAGGCGATTTGGGTTGCTCCACAGGTACCGGTGTACCTTTGAGATCAGCGAACACCGAGAGCTGTTCCACCAGTACCTTGGCAGCGTAGCGGATTGCTTCCTCGGGGTCGACAACGCCATTGGTCTCAATATCCATCACCAATTTGTCGAGGTCAGTACGTTGTTCAACGCGGGCACTTTCCACCGCATAGCTTACACGCCGTACCGGACTGAAAGAGGCATCCAGCAAAATGCTGCCGATGGTGCGGCTTTCATTTGCCAGTTGCCGCATCGTTCCTGGCATGTAGCCGCGTCCCTGCGCTACCTTGATTTGCATGTCCAATTTTCCACCGGCGGTGAGGTGTGCGACAACATGCTCGGGATTGATAATTTCCACATCATGTCCGGCTTCGATATCGCCCGCAGTGACTACACCTTCGCCTTCCTTCTTGAGGGTCAGGACAGCTTCAGTACGATTGTGCAGTTTCAGAACAATGCCTTTGAGATTGAGCAGGATATCAACCACATCCTCTTGCACACCATCGAGAGCGGAGTATTCGTGCACCACGCCACTGATCTGTACTTCAGTAGGCGCGAATCCCGGCATTGAAGACAACAGAATGCGGCGCAATGCGTTACCCAATGTATGTCCGTAGCCACGTTCAAATGGCTCCATGGTGACTTTGGCATGCAGCGGAGATATATTCTGAACGTCAATAATGCGCGGCGTAAGAAAAGTGTTACTAGCCATAGCCTGATCCTTTTGCGGGAAGCTTGTTGGTTGGTTACTTAGAATACAATTCAATCACGAGCGATTCATTGATGGTTGAAGGCAGCTCGGATCTCTCGGGTTTGGCCTTGAACGTTCCCTTCATGGCCTTGACATCCATTACTATCCACTCCGGGAAATTACGTTGTTCAGCGGCTTCTAACGCGGCTTTAATGCGCAGATGGTTTTTCGCTTTTTCGACAACTTCGACCACGTCACCAGGTTTCACCTGATAGGATGGGATGTTGACACGACGACCGTTCACCAGTATGCCATTGTGACGCACAATCTGCCGCGCTTCTGAGCGCGAGGCACCAAAGCCCATACGATACGAAACTGTGTCCAGGCGGCATTCCAGCAATTGCAGCAGATTCTCGCCGGTGATGCCACGCTGTCTGTCGGCCAGCTTGTAATTATTGCGAAACTGGCGTTCCAGCATTCCATAGATACGCCGCAGCTTCTGCTTCTCGCGCAACTGCACACCGTAATCAGACAACCGGCCGCTTTTCTGGCCGTGCTGTCCCGGCGCATAATTTCTGCGTTCGATTGCACATTTGTCGGTGAAGCACTTCTCACCTTTCAGGAACAGCTTCTCGCCTTCACGGCGACACTGGCGGCATTTAGGATCAAGATTTCTGGCCACAATTTACTCCCACTAAATACGGCGTTTTTTCGGTGGACGGCATCCATTATGCGGAACTGGCGTCACATCCGAAATACTGGTAATTTTAAAGCCCGCTGCGTTCAATGCACGTACAGCAGATTCGCGTCCTGGGCCGGGTCCCTTGATTCGTACTTCCAGGTTTTTCACACCACATTCCTGCGCAACTTTGCCAGCTTGCTCAGCCGCTACTTGAGCAGCGAAAGGGGTGCTCTTGCGCGACCCCTTGAAACCGGCGCCGCCAGAAGTGGCCCATGACAAAGCGTTGCCTTGGCGGTCAGTGATGGTCACAATCGTGTTATTAAACGAAGCGTGAATATGGGCGATGCCCTCAGCTACGTTTTTCTTTATCTTTTTTCGTACCCGGGTAGCTACTTTTACCATGTCTGGCTATTCCTTTGCGTTACGTCTTGATTACTCACCGATTACCCTTTATTTTGCTGCCGGCTTCGCGCTGGAAGAGCGAACTGCCTTGCGTGGTCCCTTGCGTGTTCTGGCATTGGTGCGGGTGCGCTGACCGCGTACCGGCAGACCACGCCGATGCCGCAAGCCACGATAGCAACCAAGATCCATCAGGCGCTTGATATTCATCGACACTTCCCGTCGCAGGTCACCTTCCACTGTATACTTGACGACGCGCTCGCGCAATTTCTCCATTTGCACGTCGGTTATATCTTTGATCTTGGTAGAGCCACTGATGCCGATGGCAGCGCAAATTTGGCGTGCTCTGGTTCGACCGATACCATAAATCGAGGTCAATGCAATCTCGGCGTGCTGATGATTCGGGATGTTTACCCCAGCGATACGGGCCATACGATTTATCCTACAAATAAAAAAATGAAATTATAACACCTAAAGCCATACCTGCCCATTCAACCCTGGCGTTGTTTATGTCGTGGATCCGTGCAAATCACTCGCACCACACGGTTACGCCGGATAATTTTGCAATTACGGCAAATCTTTTTGACAGATGCCCATACTTTCATATCTTCTTCTCCTTGCGCTACTTGGCGCGAAAGGTAATTCGCGCCCTGCTTAAATCGTACGGCGTCAGTTCTACCGTTACCTTGTCACCCGGCAAAATCCGGATGTAATGCATGCGCATCTTGCCGGATATGTGCCCCAGCACCACATGCCCATTTTCCAGCTTGACCCGGAACGTAGCGTTGGGCAACGTTTCCAGTATCTCGCCTTGCATTTGTATCGTTTCTTCTTTGGCCATCCTGTCCTTAGGCGCGTCTATCTTGCCGGCAACCCACCGCCACCCTTGAAGTTAGTCTTCTTCAACAGGCTCTCATATTGTTGAGACATGACATAAGATTGCACCTGTGACATGAAGTCCATGGTTACCACCACGATTATCAGTAGCGAAGTTCCACCGAAATAGAACGGTACGTTCCATTTCAAGATCAAAAACTCCGGCAATAAGCACACCAGCGTTACGTAAATTGCTCCTGCCAGGGTAAGCCGTAGCATGATCCGTTCGATATACTTGGCCGTCTGGTCACCGGGACGTATCCCGGGGATAAAGGCGCTGCTTTTTTTCAGGTTCTCCGCAGTCTCCTTGGGATTGAATACCAAGGCGGTATAGAAGAAACAGAAAAATATAATCATCGCTGCATACAATATTACGTAAACCGGTTGGCCTGGAGACAATGCGCCGCTCATATCTTTCAACCATGCCATGGATTCGCCAGTAGCGAACCATCCCGCCAGCGTGGCGGGAAACAGGATCATGCTGGAAGCGAAGATCGGTGGAATTACCCCAGCCATATTCAACTTCAGTGGCAGATGCGAACTCTGCCCGCCGTAGACTTTGCGTCCTACCTGGCGTTTGGCGTAGTTCACCAATATCTTGCGTTGGCCACGCTCGACAAATACCACGAATGCGGTTACCAATGTTGCCGCCACAAAAATCCCCAGTGCCACCAGGAAATGCATTGCGCCAGTTCGCACCAGTTCAAGTGTGCCGCCAATTGCGCTCGGCAGACCAGCGACTATCCCGGCGAAAATGATCAGCGATATACCGTTGCCAATGCCGCGTTCAGTAATCTGCTCGCCCAGCCACATCAGAAATATAGTGCCCGTGACCAAAGTTATCACTGTGGTCAGCAAGAACATCGGTCCTGGCTCGATCACCAGCCCAGCCTGAGATTGCAATGCGATGGATATGCCATAGCCCTGCACCAATGCCAGTCCCAGCGTGCCGTAGCGGGTGTACTGGGTGATCTTTCTGCGCCCAGCCTCGCCTTCTTTCTTCAGCGCTTCCAAATAGGGAAATGCTACTGTACCCAACTGCATGATGATCGAGGCCGAAATGTACGGCATGATTCCCAAGGCAAAAATCGAGAAACGGGAAAGTGCACCCCCGGAAAACATGTTGAACATGCCGAGAATGCCCCCCTGCTGTGATTCGAACAGGTCTTTCAGCACCACCGGGTCTATGCCCGGTACCGGGACATGCGCGCCGATACGATAGACTATCAGCGCAAGCAACAAGAACCACAGACGACGTTTCAAGTCACCAAGCTTTCCGGAAAGTCCTCGCAGCGATTCGTTAGCGGCCAATCTCTATCCTCGCAGCCTTATGCAGCGCCAATGCTGCCGCCGGCAGTTTCAATGGCTACTTTTGCACCTTTGGTTACTGCAACGCCCTGTAATTTAATTGCCCGTTCAATTTTCCCGGAAAGGATCACCTTGGCGCTAAGCGCGCCACCGGGAACGATCCCTGCCTGCTTTAGAACCAGGATATCTATGGTATCAACCGGCAATTTGTTCAGGGCCGACAGACGTACTTCTACGGTGTCTCCAGCGGTAGGGGAAATGAATCCGCGTTTGGGCAACCGACGCTGCAACGGCATCTGTCCGCCCTCAAAGCCGACTTTATGGAATCCGCCAGTACGGGATTTTTGTCCCTTATGACCGCGCCCAGCAGTCTTGCCGATGCCCGAACCTATGCCACGGCCTACACGTCGTTTGGCGTGTTTGGCGCCGTCGGCCGGTTTAATCGAATTCAGTCGCATCTTATGCCTCAACTTTGACGAGGTAATAGACCTTATTAATCATGCCACGGACTGACGGGGTATCTTCTAATTCCGCGCTGCTATTAACTCCGCGCAGCCCCAATCCGCGCACGGTTGCACGATGTGATTGCTTGGTGCCAATGATGCTCTTGATCAAAGTCAGCTTGATCTTTTTTATACTCGCGCTCATTTTGCCAGCCCTATGATTTCTTCCACGCTTTTACCACGTTTGGCGGCAATTTCGGCAGGGGTGTTCATCGATTGCAGACCTTGCAGTGTGGCGCGCACCACGTTGTATGGATTGGTCGAGCCTATGCACTTGGCAAGAATATTGTGCACTCCCATTACTTCAAATATTGCCCGCATCGGCCCGCCGGCAATGATGCCAGTACCTTCGGAAGCGGGTTGCATATATACCTTGGCGGCACCGTGTCTGCCGATGACTGGATGATGCAGTGTGCCGTTCTTCAAATTCACCTTGATCATCTTGCGGCGTGCTTCGTCCATCGCTTTTTGTACCGCTACCGGCACCTCACGGGACTTGCCCTTGCCCATACCGACGCTGCCATCGCCATTGCCAACCACGGTCAGTGCGGCAAAACCAAGAATACGCCCGCCTTTGACCACTTTGGTAACCCGATTGATCGCAACCATCTTTTCCTTGAGACCATCGCCACGGTCCTCACCTTGTTGCGTTTTGCCTTGCATTCTTCCTTGCATCTTAGCCACTGTTTACCTCTCGCTTAGAATTTGAGGCCATGTTCACGGGCAGCTTCGGCCAATGCTTTAACGCGGCCGTGATACCTGAAGCCGGAACGGTCAAATGCAACGGTCTCAATACCCAGAGTTTTTGCCTTCTCGGCTATCCGTTTGCCTATTGCTGCCGCCGCATCGATGGTGCCGCCATTGGCTAACGCCTTGCGTACCTCTGGCTCCAGAGTGGAAGCGCTGGTCAACACCTTGCCACCGCTGCCATCGATCACTTGTGCATAAATATGGCAGTTGCTGCGATGCACCGCCAGTCGCACCACTTTCAGTTCGGCAATCTTGGCACGGGTTTGACGCGCACGGCGCAGTCGGGATTGTGTCGAATTCAACATATCTTCCTCGATTACTTCTTCTTGGTCTCTTTCATGACGATTACTTCATCAGCGTAGCGCACGCCTTTGCCCTTGTAGGGCTCTGGCTTGCGATAGGCACGTACTTCGGCAGCCACTTGACCGACCTGCTGTTTATCTATGCCTTTGATCAGAATCTCAGTTTGGCTAGGCGTCTCAACTTTGACCCCTTCCGGCATTCTGTGCGCGACCGGATGAGAGAACCCCAACGTCAGATTGAGCATCTCGCCTGCAGCCTGGGCGCGGTAACCTACCCCTACCAGCAGCAGTTTTTTCTCGAATCCCTTGGTTACCCCGTGCACCATGTTGGCCAGTAGTGCGCGCATGGTGCCGGACATCGCATTGGCTTGTTTGGAATTGTTTGCAACCTTTACCAGCAGATTATCGCCGTCACGCTCAATGGTGATATCTGAATTCAGGCTGCGCTGCAACGTGCCCAGCGGCCCTTTTACCGATACCGCAGAAGCGGACATGGCTACTTCAACATTAGCCGGAACTGGCACCGGATTCTTACCTACTCGAGACATTTTTTACACCCCTAAGCTACGATACACAACACTTCACCGCCTACACCACTGGCGCGTGCTTTGCGTTCGGTCATTACACCCTTGGAAGTGGAGACTATCGCCACGCCCAGACCATTCATCACGTTAGGAAGCTTGTCGCTGGATTTGTAGATGCGCAAACCGGGGCGGCTAATACGTTCAATTTTTTCGATCACTGGCCGGCCGGCGTAATACTTCAGATTGATTTCCAGCACTGGCTTTCCGTCTGTTTCGCGCAGCGCAAAATGCTCTATATAGCCTTCATCCTTTAATACTTGAGCAATGGCAACCTTCAGCTTGGAAGCAGGCATTGCCACGGCATTTTTTTCAGCAAGCTGCGCGTTACGTATACGCGTCAGCATATCAGCGATGGGGTCACTCATGCTCATCTAGGGCTACCTCTAGAAATCCAATTTTTGTCACAAACTTTGATGCAAAATTTCACAAAATATCGCACAGCATCCCGCCTAAAAACTTTGGTGCTTAAAAAATTTCAAGGATCCGCTTGCTACCAACTGGCTTTGGTCATGCCGGGGATTTCTCCACGCATGGCGAATTCGCGTAATTTGCTACGCCCCAGGCCAAATTTGCTATACACCCCTCGTGGCCGGCCGGTTAGTGAGCAACGGTTACGCAGGCGCACTGGGCTAGCGTTGCGTGGCAACATCTGCAGCTTGATTCTGGCAGAGTGGCGTTCTTCGTCACTCGCTTTGGCGTTGTTAATAACGGCGAATAACTCGGCGCGGTACGCGGCAAACTTCTTCACGGTTACACGTCGTTTCAAATCACGGTTGATTACAGCTATTTTGGCCATGCCATCCTCAGTTCTTGAATGGGAATTTGAAAGCCGCCAGCAGCGCCTTCGCTTCTGCATCCGTCTTGGCGGTGGTGGTGATCGTAATATTCATGCCTCTCAGTGCATCGATTTTGTCATACTCGATTTCCGGGAAAATGATTTGCTCCTTCACTCCCATGTTGTAATTGCCGCGCCCATCAAATGCTTTGCCAGAAATGCCGCGGAAATCACGGATACGCGGGATTGCCACGCTTACCAGGCGGTCAAGAAATTCATACATGCGAACGCGTCGCAACGTCACCATACAGCCGACCGGGTAACCTTCACGCACCTTAAAAGTGGCAATGGATTTTTTTGCTTTGGTCACCACCGGGCGTTGCCCGGCAATTTTTTGCATATCGCCCACGGCATTGTCCATGATTTTCTTGTCGGCAATCGCTTCTCCCACACCCATGTTAAGCGTGATTTTGCGAATGCGTGGTACTTCCATCATGGACTTGTAGCCAAACTGCTGCATTAGCTGTTTCACTACGGTGTCACGATAATATTCTTGCAACCGAGCCATAATTCCCTCTTGCTCTCTCAGGCGTCCAGTAGCTCGCCGTTCGATTTGAAATAACGCACTTTGCGCTTGTCTTCCAGGGTTTTAAACCCAACTCTGTCGGCCTTCTGCGTGGCGGGATTGAAAATTGCCACATTTGAGATCTGAATCGGCTTTTCCATCTCGATAATACCGCCAGCTGTACCTTTGGTCGGATTGGGACTCTGGTGTTTCTTTACTTTGTTGATGCCCTCAACCACGATCAAATCTATTCCAGCTACGCGCAGCACTGTGCCACGTTTGCCCTTGTCCTTGCCGGTGGTGACGATGACGTCATCACCTTTCTTAATTTTTTGCATATTGACTCCTTGCCATGCGCTTATAGAACTTCTGGCGCAAGCGAGACGATTTTCATGAAGCGCGCATTGCGCAATTCACGCGTCACCGGGCCGAAAATGCGTGTCCCGATCGGCTCTAACTTTGCGTTCAGCAACACTGCAGCATTGCTGTCAAACTTGATCAGTGAGCCGTCAACGCGACGCACCCCCTTGGCGGTGCGCACTACTACCGCATTGTATATCTCGCCTTTCTTGACGCGGCCACGCGGCGCAGCATCTTTAATAGTGACCTTGATGACATCACCAATTCCAGCATAGCGCCGCTTGGAACCGCCCAACACCTTGATGCACATGATCGAGCGCGCACCGGTATTGTCGGCCACTTGCAGAATAGATTGCATTTGAATCATTTTTTACTCACTCTTTCCAACTTTTCCAGTACAGGTTTCGCTGTGTGGATAGTATTGGAACCCGTTCGGGTTATGTCGCCGCCGGATACTGCCCGGCAATGCGCGAATTAAAAATCTGAAAACCAGAGGCTTGAAGAAGCAAAATTATACGGGCGTACGACTAAAAATACAAGCGCTAAAAGCAGCTAATTCAAAATGGCCGTACTCTCTTTTTACCCGCGGCTATTCTTGCCACCACCCAGCCTGGTTTCGCTTGGTATTTGGTATAACTGACCAATTAGACCGGATTGGCTTTTTCGACCAACTTAGCTACGCGCCATGCCTTGGTCTTGGAAAGTGGACGACATTCTTCGATTATCACCAGATCGCCCGGATGATATTCATTGCTCTCGTCGTGGGCGTGATATTTTTTCGTGCGAACCATGATCTTGCCATAGAGCGGGTGCTTAACCTTGCGTTCGACCAATACGGTAATGGTCTTATTCATTTTATCGCTCACCACTTTGCCGGTGAGGGTACGGCTTAAATTGGCTTCGCTCATGATTGCTTCGCTTTCTGGCTGATTATCGTTTTGGTACGTGCGATATCACGACGCACATTGCGTAACTGGTTGGTGTTGCCGAGTTGCTGAGTTGCATGCTGCATGCGCAAACCAAATTGCGCCTTCAGCAACGCCATCAACTCCTGCTGTAATTCGGCAGGATTCTTAGTTCTGAGTTCATTCATTTTCATGATTAACCGCCTAGTTGTCGGATAACAAACGTGGTCTGGATCGGCAATTTAGCGGCAGCCAGACGAAACGCCTGACGTGCCAGAACTTCATCGACCCCATCCATTTCATACAGCATCTTGCCGGGTTGGATTTCTGCCACAAAATATTCCGGATTGCCCTTGCCGTTGCCCATGCGCACCTCTGCTGGTTTATGGGAAATTGGCTTGTCCGGGAAAATACGGATCCAGATACGGCCACCGCGTTTTATATGGCGAGTCATGGCGCGCCGAGCAGCCTCGATCTGGCGTGCAGTCAAACGACCGCGACCAACCGCCTTAAGGCCGTATTCACCGAAACTCACTTTCGCACCTCGGGTCGCAACTCCCTTGTTGCGGCCTTTCTGCTGTTTGCGGTATTTCGTTCTAGCTGGTTGCTGCATCTTTTGCTCCTGGCTTCACTGTTTTTACTGTTTTCTTGGCCGCGGTCTTGGGCGCAGCCTTTTCGACGGTCTTGACAGGCTTCTTGGCGGTCTTTACGCCGGTTTTTTCTTCAGTTTCGGTTTTGGTTTTGACAGATGGTTTCTCCGCTGCTACCACTTTGGGCAGGCTTGCCGGCGGTTTTCTGGCTGGACGTTTCTTTTCGGGCTCTCCTGCTGGTGCGGGAACCGCAGGTGCTGCCGTCGCTGCGGATTGTTCGCTGTGACCTATCACCTCGCCCTTGAATACCCATACCTTGATGCCGATCACGCCATAAGTAGTTTTGGCTTCTGCCGTGCCATAATCCAGATCAGCGCGCAAGGTATGGAGCGGAACGCGACCTTCACGGTACCATTCAGTGCGGGCGATCTCAATGCCGTTCAACCGGCCCGAACTCATGATCTTGATTCCTTGAGCGCCCAGACGCATGGCGTTCTGCATCGCCCGTTTCATGGCGCGGCGAAACATGATGCGTTTTTCCAGTTGCTGCGCGATGTTGTCGGCAATCAGTTGCGCATCGATTTCCGGTTTGCGGATCTCCTCGATGTTTACATGTACCGGCACACCCATACGCCTTTGCAGTTCCCCGCGCAGGACTTCGATGTCTTCACCCTTCTTGCCGATTACGATACCGGGGCGTGAGCTGTAAATTGTGATGCGTGCATTCTTGGATGGGCGCTCGATTATCACCCGTCCTACCGAAGCGTGCGCCAGCTTCTTTTTCAGGTATTCCCGTACCTTGATGTCTTCGCTCAACATGATCGGAAAATTCTTGCTATTGGCGTACCACTTTGATGACCAGTTCTTCAGCACGGAAAGGCGGAAGCCTGTTGGATGTATTTTCTGTCCCATAATGCTCGCGCGCGTCCCTTATTTTTTATTGCCGGCTTTGTCGCCGACGGTGAGAAGAATGTGGCAGGTGGGCTTGACGATACGGTTGCCACGGCCTTTGGCGCGCGTGCTGGTACGCATCAGCGATGGCCCGCGATCAACATATATCGTTGACACTTTTAGTTCATCTATGTCCGCACCTTCGTTGTGCTCGGCATTAGCAATAGCTGATTCCAATAATTTACGAATGATGACAGCACCCTTCTTTGGACTGAAAGCCAGCAGATTAAGCGCCCGATCCACCGGCAGCCCACGAATCTGATCGGCCACCAGCCGCCCTTTTTGTTCAGATAACCGAACCCCGCGTAATACAGCAGTTGTTTGCATGTTCATCGCTCCTATTTCTTCGATCCGGCTGCTGCCTTCTTGTCGCCAGAATGTCCCTTGAAAGTACGGGTATGGGAAAACTCTCCAAGTTTATGACCTACCATATTCTCGGTAACGTACACCGGAACATGCTGTTTCCCGTTGTGTATGGCGATGGTCAAGCCAATGAAATCCGGTAGAACAGTGGAACGGCGCGACCAGGTTTTGATTGGACGCTTGTCGTTGGTTGCACGTGCGGTCTCCACCTTAGTCATCAGGTGCAGATCAACGAACGGGCCTTTCTTTACGGAACGTGCCATGATTTATTACCCCTTGTTAGAATAGCGGCGGCGTACGATCATGCCATCAGTACGCTTGTTGCCACGGGTGCGGAAACCCTTGGCGGGTGTTCCCCACGGACTGACCGGATGACGTCCGGCAGCGGTCTTGCCCTCACCACCGCCATGCGGATGGTCTACCGGGTTCATTACCACGCCGCGTACCGTCGGCCGAATGCCGCGCCAGCGGTTCGCACCGGCCTTGCCAATGGAGCGCAGGTTGTGTTCTTCGTTGCCGACTTCGCCGATGGTGGCGCGACAATCCACGTGTACCTTGCGAATTTCGCCGGAACGCAGGCGCAGTTGCGCATAGTCTCCCTCGCGCGCCAGCAGTTGCACCGATGTGCCGGCCGAACGAGCCAGTTGCGCTCCTTTGCCAGGAAGCATTTCCACGCAATGAATGGTACTGCCTACCGGGATGTTGCGCAGCGGCAGGGTATTGCCGTTCTTGATCGGCGCATCGCTACCGCTCAACAGTTGCATCCCTGCAACAATACCCTTGGGGGCGATGATGTAGCGGCGTTCTCCATCCGCATAGCAAAGCAGTGCCAGATTGGCGCTGCGGTTCGGATCATATTCCAGTCGCTCGACTTTAGCGAGAATGCCATCTTTGTTGCGACGGAAATCCACCTTGCGGTAATGCTGCTTATGACCGCCACCCATGTGACGGGTAGTAATGTGACCGTTATTATTGCGTCCGGCGGTATGGTTCTGCTTCTCCACCAGTTTTGCGTAGGGTGCGCCCTTGTGCAAGTCTGGATTAACAACTTTAACGACTGCGCGGCGTCCAGGAGAAGTCGGTTTGACTTTAATCAGTGCCATTATTTGGCCTCCCCTTGGGCGATTTCAGCAAAATTTATTTCCTGACCAGCTTTGATGCCAACATAGGCTTTCTTCCAGTTGCTGCGGCGTCCCATAAAGCGGCCAAAACGCTTTTGCTTGCCTTTGATATTGGCCACTTGTACAGTTTCCACCTGGATGCTCTGGGCTTTCCACATCAACTCGACCGCAGCCTTGATCTCGGCCTTGGTGGCATCCTGCACCACACGAAAGATGATCTGGTTATGCTTCTCAGCGATGTGGGTAGCTTTTTCCGAAACCTGCGGTGCCAGTATTATCTGCATCAGGCGTTCCGGGTTGAAAGTTTGTGCGCTCATGCCAGCATCTCCTCAATTTGTGTCACTGCACTGCGCGTCATGAGCACATTGGCAAAGCGCAGGAGACTGACCGGATCTGCGTGACCGACTTCTACCACCATTACATGCGGCAGATTGCGGGACGATAGATAAAGGTTCTCATCCACGCTATCGGTGATAATCATGACCTCATCCATTCCCATGCCTTTGAGTTTCTGCGCCAAGGTCTTGGTTTTGGGCGTAGCTACGGTGAAATTTTCCACTACCGACAAGCGGTTTTCCCGTACCAACTGCGAGAGAATGGCGCCGATGCCCGCACGATACATTTTGCGGTTTAGCTTATGGCTGAAATTTTCTTCCGGGCTATTTGGGAAAATCTTGCCGCCACCACGCCACAATGGACTGGAGGCCATACCGGCGCGCGCCCGCCCGGTACCTTTTTGCCGAAATGGTTTGCGCGTAGACTTGGCTACATCCGAACGCCCTTTCTGGGCGCGGTTGGCGCTACGGGCATTGGCCAGATAAGCCGTTACTACCTGATGCACCAGGGATTCATTGTATTCACGGCCAAACAGCGTGTCGGAAGCAGAGATGCTTGCAGCTGATTGGCCGTCATCATTAATAAGTTTGAGTTCCATTATGTCCCCGCCTTCTTGCCGGACTGTGCGCCACTCTTAGTTCCTGCTTTTGCGTCGATCTTGACGGCAGGTTTGGCACCGATTCTGGGGGTCTTTACACTTGGATGTATTACTACATCGCCGCCTCTTGAACCTGGGATCGCGCCCTTGACCAGCAACAAGCCGCGTGCGTTATCAACCCGCAGCACTTCCAGGTTCTGGGTGGTCCGCTGCACGCTTCCCAGATGTCCAGACATGCGCTTGCCGGGGAATACGCGACCAGGGTCTTGCGCCATGCCGATGGAGCCTGGAACATTATGTGATTTCGAGTTACCGTGACTGGCGCGATTAGAGGAAAAGTGATGGCGCTTGATTACACCAGCATATCCCTTGCCAATGGAGACACCGGTCACATCCACTTTCTGCCCGACCTGAAAAATATCCACGGCGATGACTGCGCCGGGTTTAAGGCTGGCGAGTTGTTCCTGGGTTACGCGGAATTCCTTGAGCATATGCCCGGCCTCGACTGCAGCTTTGGCGAAATGCCCGGCAGATGGCTTGTTGACGCGACTGGCGCGGCGTTTGCCAAAAGTTATCTGCACGGCAGAATAACCGTCAGTGTCGGGGGTCTTGATTTGCGTGACGCGATTGTTAGACACATCAAGCACTGTCACCGGCTGGCTCTCGCCATCGTCGGTAAAAATGCGAGTCATGCCAACTTTGCGGCCGACTAGTCCTAAACTCATTTTAATTACCTTTTTTTAAAGGTGCCGATTACAATTGACCGGCAGATTACAAGCAGTTTTGAGTTATGGATTTCAGGGGGTTAACAGGAAAGCAAGCAACTCAAAACTCAATATTTAAAAATTATAACTTTATTTCTACATCTACTCCTGCAGGCAAATCCAGTTTCATCAGGGCATCCACAGTCTTGTCGGTCGGATCCATGATGTCCATCAGGCGCAGATGGGTACGAATCTCGAACTGATCGCGCGAGGTCTTGTTGACATGCGGCGAGCGCAACACGTCGAAGCGTTCGATCCGGGTGGGCAGGGGCACTGGGCCTTTCACTACTGCACCAGTACGTTTAGCGGTTTCAACGATCTCCATTGCCGATTTGTCTATCAGACGATAATCAAACGCCTTCAGGCGGATACGAATTTTCTGGCTTTGCATATATATATATTAAACCTCGGTTAAACCTCAGGATTGAGGATACAGGATTCTGGATTCGGTGACTTCGCTATTTCGCGTTTAATCCCGGATCCTGTCCCCTTTGTCCAGTTATTACTCAATAACTTTCGCTACCACGCCGGCACCGACGGTTCTGCCACCCTCGCGAATGGCAAAGCGCAGGCCTTCTTCCATCGCAATCGGCG
>JAYSQR010000096.1:0-15226 GCA_043721435.1 Nitrosospira sp.
TTGCAATTTCGACTGGCTGGTCAAAAAGGCATGGATACTACCGCATCCCGCCCTCACAACCAGCGTTACTCAAAATTGCACTTCATTCCTGAATTCGCCCTTGCTTTTATGGCTTGATTTATCCGGTTTCATTGACAAGTTTACCGCTGGCCGTCCTGGCCTGCGCACTAGATCAGGCAGGCGGATTGGAACAACTAAAGTTGAGGTGTATCATGCGCGGTGTGCGTGATCTTTTTAATCAATAATACTGGAGGCGTTGTGAAAATATCTTACTTGGCGGTGGTTGCTTCGATTGGCTTCGCATTGCTGAACCCGTTACCTGTGGCCGCCAACCCTGCAGGCACAGCAAAAAGCGCAGCGAGCAGCGAAGGTCGGGTGCTTGCCACGCTGGACGCACCGGGCTACACCTACATGGAACTGGAAAACAGCGGCAAGCGCTTCTGGATTGCCGCCCCTACAACCAGGGTAAAGGTGGGCGACCGGGTCAATTATGTGCAGAGCATGGTGATGAACAACTTTGCCAGTTCAACCTTAAACCGAAAATTCGATCGGATAATCTTTGTAACGTCTGCAACGGTACAGAAGTAACATGCCAACCAGTTTCGATATAAATCAATCCGCGGATTGATTTATATCGAATCAATTTCTTGTCGCCTTCCTGGTGCGCAGGGGTTTGAGCTTACTTTCCGGATTTGTTTCAGACCCCACCTGTTCCGGTTCGACGAATCCGACGAATAGCTTGCTTTTGAGTTTCTTCATTTCGTCGCGATATTCCGTTGCTTTTTCGAATTCCAGGTTTTTCGCCGCATCCAGCATTTGTTTTTCCAGCCGCCTGATTTCCTTGGCCAGTTGCACTTCACTCATGGAATCGTAACGGGCCTGCTCTTGCGCGGCCTTGAGATGCTGCTGCGCGGTTTCGATGTTGTAAACACCATCGATCAGATCCTTGATGCGCTTGTGCACGCCACGCGGTGTGATACCGTTTTCCAGATTAAATAGAATCTGTTTGTTGCGCCGACGTTCGGTTTCACTGATGGCGCGGCGCATTGAGTCGGTGACTCTGTCGGCATAGAGGATGGCGGTGCCATTGATATGGCGCGCCGCGCGCCCCATGGTCTGGATCAGTGAGCGTTCTGAACGCAGGAAACCTTCCTTGTCGGCATCCAGTATTGCCACCAGCGACACTTCGGGAATATCCAGGCCTTCCCGCAGCAGGTTGATTCCCACCAGCACGTCAAATTTCCCGAGACGCAGATCACGGATGATTTCCACCCGCTCCACCGTGTCGATGTCGGAATGGAGGTAGCGCACCTTGATGCCGTGATCGGAGAAATAATCGGTCAGGTCTTCGGCCATGCGCTTGGTCAGCGTCGTCACCAGTACCCGCTCGCTTTTGGCGGTGCGCAGGCTGACTTCCGACATAAGGTCGTCAACCTGGGTAGCGGCAGGACGCACTTCGATGGGCGGGTCCACCAGACCGGTGGGACGCACCACCTGCTCCACCACCTGGCCGGCGTGAACGCGCTCATATTCCGCCGGAGTGGCAGAAACGAATACGGTTTGCGGCATCATTTTCTCGAATTCGTCGAACCGCAGCGGGCGGTTGTCCAGCGCCGACGGCATGCGGAAGCCGTAGTCCACCAGATTTTCCTTGCGCGACCGGTCGCCTTTGTACATGCCACCAATCTGCGGGATGGTGACGTGGCTCTCGTCTATCACCATCAATGAATTGGGCGGTAGATAATCAATCAGCGTGGGTGGCGGCTCCCCTGGATTTCTCCCCGACAGGTGCCGCGAATAATTCTCGATGCCTTTGCAGAACCCCAATTCGTTGAGCATTTCCAGGTCAAAACGGGTGCGCTGTTCGATGCGCTGCACCTCCACCAGCTTGTGGTGCTGGTGGAAAAATTCGATGCGTTCGCGCAGCTCCGCCTTGATGGTCTCGATTGCCCGCAGCGTCGTGCTTCTGGGTGTTACATAGTGGCTCGATGGGTAGACCGTGTAGCGCGACAGCTTTTGCAGGATGCGTCCGGTGAGTGGATCGAACAGTGCCAGGCTTTCCACCTCGTCGTCGAACAGCGATACCCGCAATGCGCTTTCCGAGCTTTCAGCGGGAAAAATATCCAGTACGTCGCCGCGCACGCGGAAGGTTCCGCGGTTGAATTCGATCTCGTTGCGCTCATACTGCATTTCAGTCAGCCGCTTGATGGCATCCCGCTGGGTGATCTTTTCGTGTTCGCGCAAATGCAGAATCATGCCGTGGTAATCGACCGGGTCACCGATGCCGTAAATGCACGATACGGTAGCAACGATGATGGTGTCATTGCGTTCGAGCAATGACTTGGTCGCAGACAAGCGCATCTGCTCGATGTGCGCGTTGATGCTGGAATCCTTCTCGATGAACAGATCACGCGAAGGGACGTAGGCTTCCGGTTGATAATAGTCGTAATAGGAAACGAAGTACTCGATCGCGTTTTCCGGGAAGAATTCGCGCATTTCGGCGTAAAGCTGCGCTGCCAGTGTCTTGTTCGGTGCGATGATGAGTGCCGGACGGCCTAGCCGCGCAATCACGTTGGCCATGGTGAAGGTCTTGCCGGAGCCGGTCACACCCAGCAGCGTCTGGAATGCGAGACCGTCCGCTATCCCTTCCATCAATTTGGCGATGGCTTCGGGCTGGTCGCCGGCAGGTTCAAACGGCTGGTGTAACTTGTAGGGACTATTGGGGAAGGTAACGATCACAGGTATAATTCCAGTGCCAGATTCATCTCCGGGCCAATTTTATCATGCGGGTGTCGCCCGCATCAGCGTAAGGACATTATCGTGGAACTCTCGCAGCGCGTTCAAGCTATCAAGCCTTCCCCTACCCTCGCTGTTACCGCCCGCGCCGCCAAACTCAAGGCTGAAGGTAAAGACATTATCGGACTTGGTGCCGGTGAACCGGATTTCGATACGCCGCAGCACATCAAGGATGCCGCCATTGCTGCCATCAACCGTGGCTTCACCAAATATACCCCGGTGGGCGGTACCCCCAGCCTGAAGAATGCCATCATCGCCAAGTTCAAGCGCGAAAATGGTTTTGACTATACCGCCAAACAAATCCTGGTGTCATGCGGCGGCAAACAGAGTTTCTTCAATCTAACGCTGGCAGTCATCAACCCTGGCGATGAAGTCATCATTCCCGCACCTTATTGGGTTTCCTACCCCGACATCGTTCTGATTGCCGAAGGCAAGCCGGTGATTATCGCAGCAGGCATCGAACAGGGTTTCAAGATTACTGCATCGCAGCTGGAAAAAGCCATCACGCCGAATAGCAGAATGTTTGTCATCAACAGTCCCAGCAACCCTTCCGGTGCGGTCTATACCCTGGACGAACTCAAAGCCATCGGTGAGGTGTTGCGCAAGCATCCGCGAATATTGATCGCTACCGATGATATGTACGAACACATCTTGCTGTCTGACGATAAATTCGTAAATATTCTCAATGCCTGTCCTGATCTGTATCCACGCACCATCGTGCTCAATGGCGTCTCCAAAGCTTACGCCATGACCGGCTGGCGCATCGGTTATTGCGGCGGACCAGAAGCGATTATCACCGCCATGGAAAACATCCAGTCGCAGAGCACCTCCAACCCCACTTCCATCTCGCAGGTGGCTGCAGAAACAGCACTCACCGGTGACCAAGCGTGCATAGTGCCGATGGTGACCGCATTCAAGGAGCGCAACCACTATGTCACCGATAAGCTCAACGCCATGCCTGGCGTTAGGTGTTTATCGGCGGGCGGCGCGTTCTACGCTTTTGCCGATACCCGGCAGGCAATCAGCAGCCTGCATGCCAAAGGAGTGCTGAAGGACGGCAGCGATATCGCCTTCAGCGAATACCTGCTGGAACAAGGCGGGGTGGCGGTGGTGCCGGGATCGGCATTCGGCAGCGAAGGCTATATCCGTCTTTCGTTCGCTACTTCGATGAGCAATCTGGAAAATGCGCTCGAGCGCATCGGCAAAGCACTGGCCTGAAGGGCCAAGGTAATAATCAAATCACATACCGAATAGCCTGTTGATTACGGGGTTTCCTGGCGGATTTGATTGACCAGCGCAGCTCCAGCCATTAGTATATGCACCTCTTCAATTCCCCGATAGCTCAGCTGGTAGAGCGACGGACTGTTAATCCGCAGGTCCCAGGTTCGAGCCCTGGTCGGGGAGCCAATTAGGTACAAATCTGGGCACTCTTCCAAGAATGCCCGTTTTTGTTTCTGCCACAGCATTTGCCAGCGCCGCATAGCTTCCCGTGATTTGGGCTTCCTTGCCTTCTATCCTGATCTCGCTGACCAGCAGTTTGAGATACTCCTTGCCGAAGCCTGAGTTACGATCCAGCAGCTTGCTTCGCAGTGCCTTGCTGAACGCGCCGATTTGTTTGGGTTTGAGCAGGTCGAGCGGCATTTCCTTCTGCCGCCTGAAGCCGGCAATCTCAATCAGGATTTCCTGTCGTCTTGCCTGCAGCTTGTGGGCGCGTTGCTGGAGCGTTTCATCCATCGGTAGCAACCCCTTCTCCACCGCTTCATAAAGACGATCTGTTCCTAGTTTCAGGCTGTCCATCTCCTTCTGCAGTGGCCTGAGTAAGACTTCCTGATCTTTCAGCGTTTCGCGCTGCTGCTTGCGCATTTCGTCCAGCATGGTTCCTACCCGGTCAGGCGTAAACACCCGATCTGCCAAGGCTTCCAGAATGATCCCATCCAGCTTTTGCATGGGAATAGCTGGAGTGTTGCAAAGGTGGACGCCCTTGCTGATTTTGGTATTGCACTTGTAATAGCGGTATCTGCCCCCCTTCCCTGTCGCCAGTGTCATGCCAGCACCGCAGCCACCACATTTCAGCAGGCCGGTAAGGAGCGTTGGGGAATTGACTATCCGAGGCGGCACCATCGCGGGCGCACGCGCCGCGCGGCGGCTTCGTGCGGCCTCGAAGGTAGCCGCATCAATGATGGGTTCCATCTCCAGTTTGATCCACTCGGACTCTGGTTTGATTGCCTTGGTCTTGTGGTCGCGCTTGTTGAAGTAATACTCGCCAATATAGGTGCGACTGGAGAGGATTTCATGCACCCGGTTACGGCACCAGCGTTGGCCGCGTAGCGTGATGTTCCGGCTATTCAGATGAACGGCAATATCCTTGGCTCCCATGGCACGGAGTTGGTCGCCATCAAGATAAAGGCCAAAGATACGCCGGACGATAGCGGATTCTGCTGGGTCGATTTCAAAGCGTTTCTTTTTCTTGCCCTTGCTGCCGGTGAGTTCGGTTTCCAGCGTGCGATAGCCAAACGGCGGCTTGGAGCCATTGAAGAAGCCGCGCCGGGCGTTTTCCTTCATGGCACGCAGCGTATGCTTGCCGTTCTCCTTGCTCTGGTACTCGTCAAACAGGCTGAATATCTTGCTGGCCATTTCCCCGGCTGGATCGTCGCTGGTTTGCTGTGTGATCGATAGCAGCTTGCAACCCGAACGCTTGAGCATGCGCTCATAGTTGAGGAACTCGAACAGATCACGGAAGAAACGCGAGCGGCTATGCACGATCACCGCTTCATAGGGTACCGGGTCTAGGGCAGCATCCGCGATCATCTGCTGGAATACCGGCCGCCGGTCATCGGTGGCGGAGGCACCCGCTTCGACATATTCCATGGCAACCACATGGCCGTTAGCCTTGCACCAGTCGCGCATCTGCCGCAACTGGTCAGGGATGGAAAGGTCTTTCTCGGCCTGCTTTACCGTGGATACACGCGCATAGAGTGCCACCGCCATTTTATCTACTCCTTTTCAAGTTCAGCCTGCACCATCAATTCCTTGAGAATCTCAGGAAAGAATGACGACAGCAGACGCAGTTCGCCCGTTGAAACTTGTCCTTCTTTCCAATCAGGGCAAGGCGCAACGCAAACATCGTACTCTTGTTGTTCGCTCACGCAAGATAGCACCTCCTTTTTCGCATAATCTATTCCCGCCCATGCCTGTCCTTTCCATGTTGACGATCTTCGGCAAACACCCTGGCCAATTCCGATTCCAAACCCTTCTGGCCGAATTCGTCGAGTAACAAAGTCCTGAATGCTTTGAATTGATGTTCAGGCAATGAAGCCTGAGCAAGCAACAATACCCGATTTTTACGCCCATTTACCATATCCAGAACAATTTGAAGCGTTACCATTGCCCGAACCTGATTTCCTTGATGCGGCTATCCACATCGTTCTTCCAGGTCAGCGGATCATGCAAGGATTTGAGTAGCCATTGCAGTTCTCGGGTTGCAACAGCGAAGCCGGTAAAGTCGTTTTCATGTTTGACCGCATGGATTGCACCAATCCGCTTGAGATTGCCATAGGTGCTGATGGCGATGCGCATAAGCCGTTCGTTGAGGACTGCCTTCTCATCGATAACACGGTATACCCCTTGGCACTCCATGCTTTTGATGCGCGAGATGAGGTCTTGCCAAAGTGGATGCAAAGGCCAGCGCGAGCGGTTACTGTCCTCAGTCGTGGTGCGCAAGGTGTCATGTTCCGTCACAAGGTAACGCAGCAGATCGCCCTGCAGACTGAGCAGGTCGTCAAACGTGCGAATACCAAAGCGGCGTAGCGGCACTTGCCGTGTCTGCCATTCAATGCGCCAGACATTCTCTTCAACGCCCCATAACTGGAACATCCAGACCTTGCCGGACTGTTCGGCGATTTCCAGTACCTTGTCATAGATGCGCAGGACGACATCGCCTTTGCCATAGACCAAGCCATTGATCTTGCCATTGTCGCGGTATTTGTTGTCCTTCTTGGACATGGAAACCATGCTGTTTTCGTCGAAGGTGACTTCGGGCAGGAAATAATCAAAGGTGAAATCAACTCGCGATAGCGTCTCCGGCTGAATAGCCCCAAGTCCTGTCGAATCAGACCAGTTCAAGAAGCGGTGGTGCAGTGCCAGCGCGCCATGCTGCCATAAAGATTGGCTACGGAATTTGACTCGAAATGAAGGATGGTTGAACTCGCCGAATTCGACAATGAAGGTGTCGTTTTCCATTACAAAAGGAAAGCCATTGCTGGAGCCATGCGACTTGAGCACAAAGGATTCACAGCCCAATTCAACGACTTTGGGCTCTCGACGCTTGGACTGGCGTAGTGCTTCCTTCTGAATGCCGATTTCCTGAAAATCCAGCAAACAATCCGGCAGAGGCTGCAGGTAATAGCAGACCTCTATCGTGTCGTGGCCGGAAATGAGGAAGCGAAAGGACATGATCTCTTACTTCCCCGCTTTTGGCTTCTTTCTAGGCGGTAGGTTTCGACCCTTGACATCTACTTTATAATTTTTGGTGGGTCGATCAACCTGAGCTTGTGTGGAAAAAGTAAGTTGCTTAGCGGTTTCTTCCGGCAATTCTTTCTTGACGGCCTCCAGACCACATTCGATGAGTTGATTGATGATGAGCGATACCGGAACTTTGCCTAAACGAGCCAGATTCTCGATCTGAGTGAAGAGATATGAAGGAAAGCGATGGCTGCGCTGAACGGCTGCACTTGTTTCATACACACTGGCGTAACCGCCCACAAGGTCAGACAGAATCTGCGCTTTTGAAGGTACATATTTTTCGTTAGTCATTGAAATAGTCTCACTGGGTTACAAATGGGATTTAAGCGTAACCCGCCATGTAACCCGATGTCAAGAACTTTGAATCCTGATTGGATCGCAAACTCCACAGGCACCTTCCGCCGCCATGGCGATAGAGGCGCTGGCGGCGGTGCCCTCCTGTGGATTTTGCTATTTCAGACTTTTACAGGCATTCTCTTTATTATTTATCTACTCTATGTATTTGTAGCCCCCCGTGTTACATGAACGGGGGATCGGTGAATAGCAATGAAGGTGTGTTCGATTTTTTCATTAGCCAAAAATAGGTGTGTTTTTTTGTGATAACTTACTAATTCAAATAATATTTAGAAAATCAAAAAAATTTTATCAACCAGTCCCAATAAAAGATTAGGTTCTTTATTGGGGTCTACTTTACGTTAGGTTTAAACATGAATACATTTGAAGTTGAAGTTGAAAAAGACGGCAAGTTACACAAAGCTACTGCAAAAGTTGAAGGTGGGATGCTAACTGTAAGTTCAGTTAATTTTGGTAGTAAATCAGCATCGGCCTCATCAAACAACAATGTCTTAGCCAAATTACTGTTAAATGAACTGATTAGAAAAACTGGTTACACTTCATGAGAAAAAGAAATGAAATTCTTAAGGAAATAGAGAAGAAACAAAGCCAAAAGTCTAACGCTGAGCGTGAGTCTGAGGCTTGGAATAATGGGAAATACAAGGGCTCTTCAAATGCACAAATGTCAAAAATTCTTGTAGCATCTTTTGATAAAGAACTCCAAAATTTATATCAAGAGCTTGAAAATTCTCCAGAATGAGTGCCGCTCTAAAAAGCCTAACCCGGCATTCAAGAGGGACGCGCTAAAGCGCGCCCCTTAATTTTACGTTAATCGATTTCAATCTGCATGAACCAGTTACCAGATTTGTCCGAACCGGCGAGCCAGATAGATAAAGACTTGCAGCGATTCAGGTCTTTTTTCATTCCAGCCGTTTGTGTAATTCCTGTGTAATCGTGTCATTTTGCTTTGCGATAACGCTCTGAAAGTTTGTCCATCGCCGATTCGATATGCGCACCGTTCTGGTGGCTGTATCTCTCCACCATGCTCAAGTTTTTATGGCCTGAAATGCGCTTCACTGTCGGCAAGTCTACACCTGCCTGCACAAGGTGCGTGATCGCGGTATGGCGCAAGGTGTGCCGCACGATTAGCGCGGTATCCAGCCCGGCGTTGGCGACCACGCGACGGAATGGTTTGTCGAGGTTGATCGTATGCCCTTCCCTCGCTGCTGGCGATGGAAACAGCCACGGTGTGCCGGGCGGCAGAGTTCCCACATACGCGACGAGGAAATCGGCAAGGTGCGCGGTGATAGGCTGCTCACGCGCGCCAGCTTTCGCCTTCGGGATAGATATGGTCTGCTGCTCAAGATTGATATGCTCGCGGCGAATTGAAAAAATCTCGCTGCGGCGCATGGAGGTTTCCAGCCCGATGAGAATGAACGGATATATCTGAATGTTCTGATCTTCCTGTGCGGCTTTCAGCAATCGCTCGATCTGATCCACCGTCAAATAAGTGATGCGCCCGCTATTCTCTTTCAGACGTTTGATGGTTGCTGGCTTGTGTTCCAGCCAGCCCCATTCCACGGCCTTGGTGAATAGATGCGAGAGCGCGGCCAGTTCACGGTTGATCGTGCCAGGTTTGGTCTTGCCCTTATAGATGGGGGTGCCGTCCTTCAATACATTGTGCTGCGCATCTTCTTCCAGGCGTTGTTTCTTGTAGCGCTCCACATCGAAGGTGCATATTTTCGATAGCGGCACATCACCAAAAAACGGACTGAGGTGCATGGCCAGCCGGTAGCGTTTCATCTTGAGGTCTTTGCCACCTTCCTGCGCCAGCTTGACCAGATATTTATCTGCGGCATCGGTAAAGCCCAACGCGATTTTGCGCCCCGTGGGCAGATTGAGCCTGCCTGTCTTGGCGTCTTGCCTCGCCTTCTCGATAAATTCTTCCGCCTGGGTGCGCGTGGTGCCGTCAGTTTCACGCCCAATTACGCGGTGGATGCGTTGTCCGTCCACCATGACGTTGACTGCGAACATGCCATCGCCATTGGCTTGGCGCCCGAAAGTGATGCCGTGCTCGTTGATCTTTTCGCCGGGCGCAAGTTTGCGCATTATAGTGCCGCAAGCCCTTGGCGAGGACTTTTTCGCGAAGGGCGCAGTGGTGAACTGGCGGCGGGAACGGAGCGGACACACTTGGAGCGGAGCTAAAGCAGAGGGCGGGTTCATCGCCTTCTGCGCTCTGTCCGATGCCAGTGCGATAGCGATGGCGCGGGGCTTGCGGGGTTTATTGCAAGCGCCGTGACTGAGCGGTCAGGTGTGTTTGGTAATCAGTGTTACGGCCTGCGCTGTTGCAGTGCCGCGTACGTCCGAAAAAAACGCTTTATCTTCTCTGGGGTTTGATAAGAATTCAGTCCATCGCAAATCCTATCTACGATACCGCTATCCATCGGGTCTTTTGCAACTAACACGCCGGATGCGACACCATTGATGATCTTCTCTGCATCCTGAATGCGCGAGGTGCGGTAGCTTACGTAGCTATCGCGAGTAATGAACGGATGATCACCTGGATGCAGAATACAAGTCGGATCGTGCGGAAGTTCAGCATCCAAAGTGGACAGGCTTGTTAACAGGACACTGTTTTTACCTCCGTTCACTGGATCGGCAACCGGGTCGGTAAGGATGATGAAGAGGTGCTTTCTATCGGGGTCGTGAGCTGGTCCAGACGGAATAAGGAGCGTTGCACGCCGAACAGGCTGAAACACGGTCATAGAGCGGCAAAGATTTTATCCAGTGAGCGTTCAGCTTCTATGCGGGCGCTAAGTTCCGCCGCCACATCTTTTGATCGCCCCAGCGCGCGGAAAACTTTCTCGTAGGGAATTGGGTTGGAAGACCCATTGGGGTCAGTCCATTCCGGGCAGTGCTCGTGGGTGTAATTGCGAATTGCCCATTTGTCCATGTGGCCAAACCTCTTCCAAACTGCTTCCAGCACATCTATATCCGCTTGGCTAAGCTCGTCAAGGTCATCGCTGGTAATTGGTCGCTTGAGGGAAAGTTCGTGGTTTTCCTTATCGGAAATCAGGCTGTCCCATCCATCCGGCAAGGATTCCACATCGCCATCCATGAGGTTCAGCGTCATGGAAAGCACCGGGCCGTGAGGCATGGCCACAATACAGTCACCAGAGATGGGAAAGCCATAGCGTTCCATCGCTTCCCGGTCGGAAAGATAAAGGAGCTTCATCAGCTTGAGGTGAGGCATTCTGTCGCCCCCCTTCCCGAGCAGGAAGGCCGCCATCTGGGCTACTTTGTGCTCATTGAACATGTGAGAACACCTGACTGGTGAACAAATGATGCGAGGTATATCGGCAATTCATATTCGCATTTTACCCCAAGTGCCCATTTTTTCACTTAACTAAAAATGGTTTTTGATGCTAGCCCGGCGCTAGCCAGCAGAAAAGAAAAGGGGCCAGATTTCTCTAACCCCTTGTTTTAATGGTGCGCCCGGACGAATTCGAATCGCCGACCCCTTGGTTCGTAGGATCGAAAGCTAGCAGACATATCTTTATTTATTAATACCTTACCAGTGTTCGCCACACTCAAAAACAGTCTAAACCAGCTACAGGAATACTCTTAAAACGTGAAAGTGGTACGGTTTTGACTACAGTCCCTTTTATTGCCAAGAACTGCCATTCATCTACCAGCACTAAAGACGATGATATGAGAATGGCGGACAATCTAAATTATTAACCCGCATTAAATGCAAAATTATTTTACTTTTTGAATAAAATATGCATAATTACAACATATTTTCTAATTCAAGCTAATTATGTTGCTAGAATTCCGAATCCGCAATTACCGCTCAATTCGTGACGAAATAGTCATCAGTTTTGTTGCGTCCAAAGATAAGAACCTGGCCGATACGCATCTGGCATCGACCGGTATCAAGAGTCTAGTCCATGTGGTACGCAGTGCCGTGGTCTACGGACCAAATGCCAGCGGCAAATCCACTCTGCTGCAAGCACTGGCTTTTATGCGCGCCGTGGTGGCTGAGTCTGCGACCATCATGCAACCAGGACAAACCTTTAACGTGCAGCCTTTCCGCCTGGATGCTGACTATGCCGTACAACCTACCGAGTTTGAGGTCAGCTTCATACTTAATGGAGTACGACACCAATACGGCTTCAGCCTTACGTCAGAAAGGGTTGTTGACGAATGGCTGCTGGTGTATCGCAAGGCCAAGCCGCAGCAATGGTTCAGCCGCCGCTTTGACGAGAAAACCCAAAACTCAACTTACGAGTTCAGCACTCATCTCACAGGCCCGCGCAAGCTCTGGCAAGAGACCACTCGCCCCAACGCTCTGTTTCTCTCCACCGCCGCGCAGCTCAACAGTGAACTATTGGGGCCGGTATTCCGCTGGTTGGCAGAACAACCCGTATACTTTAGCGCTGGTTTGACTCCGCCACCAGATTTCACCACGGAACTGCTCCAGACCGAAATTGGCAAGCGCGCGGTGCGCGATTTCCTTGCCTCGGCGGATATCAGTATCAGCGATGTGGTGAGCGTGCCGCACCAAGGATTTCAACAAAAAATCATGTTTAGTCCTGAGGGCGCACAAGTCACGCGCGAAGAACGGGAAATGCTCATGCCACAATTCGTCCACAAGACTGAACGCGGTTCCGCTAGTTTTGAGTTGCATGAAGAATCACAGGGCACACAGAGGTTGTATGCCTTAGCCGCGCCCGTACTCGACGTGCTCAAACATGGCCGCCTGCTGATTGTGGATGAACTGGACAGCAGCCTGCACCCCTTGCTGGTTCGGCGGCTGGTACGCATGTTCCACCAACCGGAACTCAACCCGCTCGGTGCGCAACTTCTCTTTACCACTCATGACACTTCGCTGCTCGACCGTGCTCTTTTCCGGCGCGATCAAATCTGGTTCACTGAAAAAGACCGTGATCAAGCCACTCGCCTGTATCCGCTCACCGACTTCAGCCCCCGTGAGACCGAGGCTTGGGAGCGTGGTTACTTGATCGGACGCTATGGTGCTGTGCCATTCTTCAACGATCCCACCCCGCCGGTCCAAGTGGCGGCCTGACAGGCCCGAGCGGAAAGTGCATGGGGAAAGACAATCAACCAAAAGTGCGACAAGCTGCACAACTGGCACGCAAGGCAGGCCGACGTGCAGGCTATAACCGCATCCTTATCGTCAGCGAAGGCAGCAAGACCGAGCCACTATATCTGGGCGAAATCCGCATGGAATATCGACTGCACACCACCAATGTGCAGGTGCAACCTAGTCAGTTTGGCACCACACCTTTGCAGGTCGTGGAATATGCCGAACACCTGTTCGTGGACGGCGATGAGACCAAGAACATCCAGCCCGGCGCTTTCGAGCAAATCTATGCCGTGTTCGACCGTGACGATCACACCACCTACCACAACGCTCTGACCAAGTCCGCCGCGCTGGACAGGAGAAAACTTCGCAACGACCTCAACCACCCCGTGCGTTTTGCCGCCATCGCCTCCGTACCGTGCTTCGAGCTGTGGCTGTTGCTGCACTTCGAAGACGTGCTTGCGCCGTTGCATCGCACCGAGGTGTACCACCGGTTGCGCCAATACCTACCCGGTTATGACAAAGGCCAGGCTGGGCACTACACGCAAACGTGCCAACACTTGGATGTTGCCGCGCAACGCGCCAAACATTTGACCGAACTCACCACCGCCTACAACGGTGTCGAGCCCTACACCGACCTGCACCGCTTGGTGCATTTGCTCACCACGCTCAAAACCTGAATTCAGAAAGAGCGCTCTCCAATTTCTCGTATGTTCTTGGCAATATATGCATAAACATTTTCATCGACTTCAATTTGACGCATGGCAGTCTCCTTTGTAAACGCGGCAAGCCCAGTAATCGCTTACATAGCTTATGTCAAGCATTATTTCCCTAGAGTGACTAATCGCATAAGTTAACAAGAAAGGCAATAATATTCACTGGTAGTAAATAATTATTGACGTAGAGAATAATATATGGCCTAATGTGCTTAGGCCGAGTGTAACCGCTCGGGTTGTTCTTTAAAAGTGTGATTCCTTCTTCCACAGAAGCAGAAGCCAGTTAAGTGATTTCGTTATACGAAATCGCCTTGCTGTTCCAGCAGCAAGGCCAAATCTTCATGGCAACGGGCGCCGACGTATGACACGCGCAACGGCCGAAGGCGACGAAATATGTAAGTGCCGCAACTTTGGGGACTTACAGCCTTAGAACTGGTGATGGGCTTGTAGTATCGGGTTGGCTCCTTCCGGCTAATGCCTTTGTGGGGACTTGGGCAATTTCGCCCGGTTAGGAGGAATAAGTATGAAGCAACACACTTTGAAGAACTGCATCCGCACGCTTGTAAAGCTGCGTGATGTATATAACAGCCAACTTGATACAAGCGTTCTGGCTAAATTGGACGCCGTGATCTCTGACCTCAAAAAAGTCTCTGATCAAAAGGAAAGCGAAGTACAGCTCGGCAATTTGGGCTTGCGCGCAATCCAGGCAATCACTGTCGTTATTAGCCTTGTAAGTAATATTAAGGATTTAATGAAGTGATTCAGTGAAGCCAATGAATGCGGCAAGCCCATTCATTATTTTTATTACTAATTACAATATGAATATTGGAAGCGCAATTCAGATGTGTCGCGCAAAACGTGGCTTATCTCAAGCTACGGTGGCTCGTCGCGCCGAGTGTTCAGTGTCTTACCTCTCGATGCTAGAGAATTCACGCCGCGATCCAACTCTTTCGACAGTCACCAGAATTGCACATGCTTTGAGAATGCCTGTGGAGATACTCTTTTTCTTGGGGGCTGAGAAAAGTGAGCTGGCTGGAATCAACAAGGAATTAGCAGGACAACTTGCAATGGCCGCATTGGAGCTTCTTAATGAGCCAAACGCTACTGAAACCAACGTATGATCTAAAACCTATTCGCAATACATCTGCGCTTTCGCTTTCATTAGGCTTACCCGAAATACTTTTAGTCAACACCGCAGCTCAAGCTGACAAGCTATATAGAAAAGCAAAGAAGATAGTTAAACCCGACGGCTCTATACGTCAGCCGTTTGATGCCCTACCCCCGCTTAAAGCTATTCAGCGTCGTATCAAGGACAGAATCCTTAAGCGTGTTGAATTCCCTTCATATCTAACAGGAAGTCTTTCCGGACGAAGCTACCGCACCAATGCAGCACTACATGCTGGTGCGAGAATTATTATTTGCGAAGATGTTGAGAGCTTTTTCCCCTCTACAAACAGTGTAAGAGTACGAGATATTTGGCTGAATTTTTTCCACTTCTCGGAAGAAGTAGTCAGCATACTCACGCACTTAACTACTAAAGAAGGCGAATTGCCACAAGGTGCAATTACAAGCTCCTATTTAGCGAACCTTAGCTTTTGGAATCAAGAACCCCGGTTACATGCCAAATTGGCACAAAAGGGTATTGTGTACTCACGATGAGATATCGTCAAATCTGGTGTATGACCTTTTCAAGGAAGGTCGGTCAGGCGGCGAGTTTTTGCTGGCCTGATTGATCTTCTTTTACTTCCTCGCC
>JAYSQR010000097.1:0-2327 GCA_043721435.1 Nitrosospira sp.
GCAAAGTCGCTGGTTATTCGCCGGAATGACGAATTGATGGATTTCGTCTACTGGTGCACTCGTTTCAAATGTTGTCTTCAATTATGTAAAGCTCAATAGTTGATGGTTTCGGTTGTGCCAGGAGCAGTCATTTGTTGATTGCCAAAACGAGTGATCGTGTAAATTTTTTATGTTGTAAGTGGTGGATTATTCCTATAATTTTCCTCATGTATTTATAGCCCCATGTCAGTTGGATGGGGTAACCAGCATACGAACCGATATCATCACTAAAGTCTGTCTCTCGTAGTTCGACAATGCGACAAAACCAGTTTTTAAATCCCGAAACTTTAGTTATTGGTTACCGATTATCAAAGAGGTAATATCCATGCAATTCCGTACTTTTCATTTCATGATGCTGGGGTTGGCGGTGACTGCTGGCAGCATCACTGCTGCGTTTGCCGAGACTGCCCAGACCGGCGCGAGCACTGCGGCATCCACGGTATCCGGATCTGCGCATAAACATGATATGCAGCCGCAACCGCCAAATCAGTCAGGTGCAGATGGGCAGGCTGCACCAAAGCTGCTGAATCTCGGCTCATATACATTCGCGGTCAGCACGCGGAACGGACGGGCGCAGCAGTTCATCAATCAGGGACTGAATCTCTCTTACGCATTTAACCATGCCGAAGCAGGCCTTGCGTTCCGGGAAGCGGCACGACTGGATCCTACGCTTGCAATGGCGTACTGGGGTCAGGCGTTAGTGCTTGGTCCAAACATCAACGCGCCAATGGAAGCAAAGGACGAAATGCCGGCGCTGGAGCTTGTGCGCAAAGCCGCTGCGCTGGTCGCGCAGACCTCTCCGCGTGAGCGGGCGCTGATTGACGCGCTGGAGAAACGTTACACCGGGAAACCAGAGCAGCGCAAGGCGAACGACCAGGCTTACGCGGATGCGATGCGGGAAGTGCATCGGCGTTTCCGCAGTGATCATGACATTGCGATGCTCTATGTCGAGTCGATGATGGATCTCAACTCCTGGGGTTACTGGATGCGCGATGGTTATCCGCTCGAAGGGACAGCCGAAATAGTCGCGATAACCGAGGAAGTGCTGCAGCGCAATCCGAGACATCCGGGCGCGGCGCATATGTATATCCACCTGGTCGAGCCGACGAGCACACCGGAGCGAGCAGAGAAGGCGGCCGATATGCTGCTTACGCTGATGCCGGCGGCGGGGCATCTGCTGCACATGCCGTCGCACATCTACCTGCGCGTGGGCCGGTATGCCGACGCGATGAAAAGCAATCAGTTTGCCATCGCAGCTGACGAGGCGTATTTCGCGCAGCACCCCGCACCGGAACCAGGGTTGTACCCGGCAGTATATTTCCCCCACAACATCCATTTTCTCTGGTTTGCCGCCACTGCCGATGGCCAAAGCCGCATGGCGATAGAATCAGCACGCAAGCTGGCCAGCACCATAGATGAAACGGTTCTGCAGGAGATGCCAGCGACAGCGATATTCCGTGTAGTGCCGTACTGGGCGCTGGCTAGGTTTGGAAAGTGGAATGAGATACTCCAGGAGCCAGCGCCGCCAGCCACGAATGCATTTTTGCAGGGCGCCTGGCACTATGTACGCGGCTTGGCGTTTGCCGCAACGAGGCAGTTGCAGCAGGCCGAGCAGGAACTGGGGGCGCTGCGCGGGATCATGCAGGATGGATCACTGGATTGGCAGCTTATGTCGCTGAATAGCGCGCGCGACGTGTTGAGCATTGGTCCTGAGGTGCTAGCTGGCGAGATCGCGGCAGCCCGTGGACAGTTCGATGCCGCCATCGCTCACCTTGATCGGGCGGTGCGACTGGAGGATGCCCTTGCTTATACGGAACCGCCGGAATGGCAATCCCCTGCAAGGCTGACGCTGGGTGCTATTTTACTGGAAGCGGGGCGCGCAACCGAAGCGGAGACGGTGTACTGGGAGGATCTGCGCAGAAATCGCCACAGCGGTTGGGCGCTTCTTGGACTGTTGCAGACACTGCGTGCGCAAAAGAAGGACGATCAGGCGGCATTGATCGAAGCGCGTTTCAAAAAGGCATGGGCGCGCGCGGACGTGGAACTCGACGCATCACGTTTCGGGTGTATTGCGGCGCCCCGCGCAGAAGTAGCACCATAGCACTATCGCTGGCGTTCCTTTGTAGTTGTCGGCACTGTCAAGTTGTCGAAAATGTAAAGCAAGGATTCTTATCGACGGATGATATTCGGCATGAGCGAGGCCCACTTTTGTGGACGGGCAAGTTGATGTTACTTTATCAACTTGTTAGGAGAATCCATGAAACGTATCCCTCGTCGTATTTTCACCG
>JAYSQR010000098.1:0-14795 GCA_043721435.1 Nitrosospira sp.
CGGCCAGCTGCCCAAGTTCAAGGACCAGATGTTCTGGGTCTACCGCGGCCGGATGGAGGATGGTAGCGAGGCGTACGACACGTCGATCGCCGCCGAGCAATACCTGATCTCAACTAGCGAGATCCCGCTGACCAACACGGTGCGCGGCCAGATCCTCGACGGCGCATCGCTGCCGATCAAGCTCACCGCGCACACGCCCTGCTTCCGTTCCGAAGCGGGCAGCTATGGCAAGGACACGCGCGGCCTGATCCGCCAGCACCAGTTCGACAAAGTGGAGCTGGTACAAATCGTTCATCCGCAAAAATCTTATGAAGCGCTAGAGGAGCTTACCGGACATGCCGAAAAGATTCTGCAGAAACTGGAACTGCCTTATCGCGTGATGGTACTCTGTACCGGCGACATGGGGTTTTCCGCTGCCAAGACTTACGACATCGAGGTGTGGCTGCCCGCGCAAAATGCCTACCGCGAAATTTCTTCGTGCAGCAATTGTGAGGCATTCCAGGCACGGCGCATGCAGGCGCGCTTTCGCAACGAAAAGGGCAAGCCGGAACTACTGCATACCCTGAATGGCTCAGGGCTGGCAGTGGGGCGCACACTGGTGGCGGTTCTGGAAAACTGTCAGAATGTCGATGGCAGTGTGTCCATTCCGGAAGCCTTGCACCCCTATATGGGCGGCCTCGACCGGCTTGCCGCGCAGAACAAAGAATGAATTACGCATCACTTGTATCATCACTTCAGGAGGTCTTTCATCATGCAGAATGAAACCGGCAACAATGTTAGCAGCAGTAACGATACCACCAAGCTCGAAGCCGAGGTGCGCAGCGCCGTTGCGCAAGGCGATAATGTTCAGGAAACAGTGCAGCATCTGACGCTCGCAGCGCTGAGCGCGCAAATCCATGATCTTGCGTCTTTACGCCGTATCATGACTGCGGTGATGCAGGGTGCGCGCGAAGGGGCGCAGCAAAAGTTGCAACAAACGACTGCCCGAACGCATACGGCACAGACCCAGCTAACCGATGCCGTCGCCGGACTGGATGCTGCACTGGCGCAGCTTGCCGAAGCTTCAAAGCTGGCAGTGGAGGAGGCAGCGGGCCGGGCGCAGAAATTTTCCCATGAGGAACTCGCGCGCGCGCGCGCCGACCTGGAAAGCCTGGAGACCTTGTTCCTGGAAACGCTGCAAGTCTCGGCCTCGGCCGCCAAGGGACTGGTGGCAGACACCCTGCACGATCTGGCCTCCCATGCGAAGCGCAACGGCACTGCTGTCGGTACCCAGTTGAAAGATACTCTGACAACCTTCACCCAGCAGATGGCATCGGCCGGTCACACCCAACTGGAAGCAGGCGTGCAGTTGACTCATGCCACCGCCGATCTGTTGCGCAAAATCGCCGCCGGCGTACTCAGCGGCTTGGCAGAGCGGGTCAAGCCAGGCGACAAGCCCAAGGATAACTAATGCTCTGGCAGGCACTGATGGCGGCGCGCGACCTCGGCCGCCTGCATGAGATCGCCTCGATCCTGATTCGCCACGGTTTCGGCAACATGGTGCGCCGGATGGGACTTGCGAGTGCGCTGGAGCGGGCCGGCCGAGTATTACACTGGCATGCAGCAGAGGAAATGGCCCACCTCGAACCTCATGCCCGGGTGCGGCGAGCACTGGAGGAACTGGGACCGACTTTCGTCAAGCTCGGCCAGATTCTCGCTACCCGCGTAGACCTCTTTGCGCCCGAGTGGATCGCCGAGTTCAGTAAGCTGGAAGACAACGTGCCTGCTGTTCCCTATCCCGAGATACATCAGCAGCTCACCGAAGACCTGGGTGCCGCGCCCGAGGAGGTATTCGCCGCGTTCGATCCACAACCTCTAGCAGCTGCATCCATCGCCCAGGTGCACCGCGCCCGCCTCAAAGACGGCAGCGAAGTGGTGGTCAAGGTGCGCCGGCCCGGCATCCTGCCGATCATCGAGTCTGATCTGCGCTGGCTGTCGAGATTGGCAGAGTGGGCCGAGACGGAAAGCCCGGAGCTGCGCTATTTTCGCCCGCAGGAAGTGGTGCGACAGTTTGCCCAATCACTGCGGCACGAGCTCGATTTCACCACCGAATGCCGCAATGCCGAACGCATCGCAGCAAATTTTGTGGGGTATTCTGACCCGGATTCCCCACCTAGCCCACCTGTTGGCGATACCGCACCTGCGCTCATCGTTATCCCTCGTGTCTATTGGCAATGGACTGGAGAGCGGGTATGTGTGCAGGAATACATCGATGGCATCCCCGGGCGCGACCTTGGTGCTGTCGATCATGCAGGCCTTGACCGCAAGATACTCGCCCACCGCGGTGCGCGCGCGGTGATGAAGATGGTCATCAAGGATGGTTTATTTCACGCCGACCCGCACCCCGGCAACGTGTTCTATCTGCCCGACAACCGCCTCGCTTTCATTGACTTTGGCATGGTCGGGCGGCTTACCGAAGAACGTCGCGACCAGTTAGTCCATCTTTTGCTGGGACTGCTGCAGCATGACCATACGAGTGTCGTCGATGTGCTGCTCGACTGGACGAGCGACGGCGTGGTAGATGAAAGCAGTCTGATACTGTCAATCCAGACCTTCGTCGAGCAATACCAAGGCGTGCCGTTGAAACAGCTCAGGTTCGGCACCATGTTCTCGGAAATCGTGGCTAGCTTGCGCGAGCACCGGCTTGTCCTGCCACCCGATTTGGCGCTGCTCACCAAGGCGTTCATCACGCTCGAAGGCATGGGATGTGAACTTGAACCGGACTTTGACATGGCTGGCGAAGCACTGCCGCTGTTGCGTGACGAGGTGGCCGCTCGCTATACTCCCTCGGCGCTTGTTAAACGCGGCTGGCGGGCGACCAGCGAAATGATTGGCATCATCGCTGACTTGCCGCATGATCTCTCCCGACTGCTGCGCGCTGCCCGACGCGGCAAACTGGATATTCACATTGACGTCACGCACCTCAAACACGTCGGTGACCAACTCGATGGTGCTGTCAACCGGCTCGCTGCTGGTCTCATTGTCGCTGCGCTCATTGTCGGCTCCTCCATCGTCATGACCGTAACTGGTGGCCACACTTTGTTTGGATTTCCTCTCTTTGGAGTGCTCGGTTCCTTCTGCGCGACAATCGGTGGAATATGGTTATTGCGTTCAATCCGGCGTAGCAACAAAGCAGACCGGGAGGGAAAGCCGTAATGCGAAGCAGGAGAATTCTGAGAAACTGATACGGCCTTAGCCGTTATTGATATGCAGGATGGAATTTCAAAATGGCGGGCGGGTATGCCCGCCATTTTTTGTAATTAGCCCTTCAGTGCAGACATCGGTGCACCAAAATTGATGTGGAAAGCTGCCCCACCAATCACAAGTGCCGGTACCGATTTAACACCAGCCGCTTCGGCGGCTGCAATGCGCCCCGGTTGCTCGCCGAGATGCACGTGTTCCACTTCGTAACGGGTGGGATCCAGAGCATCAGCGACCTGACGCTCGGCTTCAACACAGACGGGACAACCAGCATGATAAAAAATAGCAGGTGTTTTCATAAATTAATCTCCAAAAATTTTAGATGTCAGTGGGGGCTACCCACGTTCGCAAGAACCAATAAACTGTGAATGCGACCCGCTGATTATAATCGCTAGCCGCATTCTCGCGCCAGCAGCTTATCGGGCTTAAACTCGGAAGCAATCTTATCTTGTTGATTATGAATTGTTAAATCACATTCTTATAAACCGTGATTTATTGCACCGAATTCCCCACCTTCAGCGACAACGCCAGCGCATACAACATCTTTCTACTTTCGCCGGTGATTTCCGCTGCCAGTTTTACCGCCTGTTTCAGCGGCAAATTCTCCAGCAGCAACTCCAGCGTATGCCTGGATTGATCGCTGATTCCAGCCTCATCCTGAACTTCCGCCCCGGACAGCAACAGCACAAATTCCCCTTTCTGCTGGTTGGCATCGGCTTGCAGCCACGCCAGGGCATCACCCAAAGCACAGGTATGGATGGTTTCGAACAATTTCGTCAGCTCTCTGGCAAAAATAAGCTGGCGCTGCGCTCCCAGCACCGCAACCAAGTCTGCTACACATTCGAGAATGCGGTGGGGCGCCTCATAAAATGCCAGAGTATAGGGTTGTGACTTTAATCCTTCCAATGCGCGTTTGCGTGCTCCGGTCTTTGCTGGGAGAAATCCGTAAAACAGAAAATGCGGTTCGGCGATTCCGCCCGCCGACAACGCACACAACGCGGCGTTTGCACCGGGTACTGGCGTCACCCTGTAGCCCTGTTTGCGCACTATGCTAACCAGAATAGCCCCGGGATCAGAGATCCCTGGGGTGCCGGCATCGGTGACAAGGGCAACGGATTTCCCCGCTGCGAGCAAGGCGATAATCTTCTCCGCAGCAGTGCGTTCGTTATGCTGATGCAGGGCCATCATCTTCCCGGCTATCGAGTGATGCGCCAGCAAATGCCCGGTGGTACGCGTATCCTCGGCAGCGATCACGTCCACCGCTGCGAGTACGTCCAGCGCCCGCAGACTGATGTCGCGCAGGTTCCCTATCGGGGTGGCAACCACATATAATGTACTTTTTGGTGGCATAGCCTCGCACTGCAGCGTATCGTCCCGATTTTTCTGATCTGGTGTTGATCACTGCACTATACGGTAACTTGCGGCTATTTTCCACCCGGCCAGAAAACCGGCCGACGTTGAGTTGCTGTGCAGCGGACAGCGCAACACCAAGTCACGCCGAAAGCTGACGGTATAAGGGTACGCGGAAATGAAAGGTGGCGAAGCCGAACAATATGCGGCAGAATTTCTGCAACGGCAGCACCTTGTTTTGCTGGAAAGGAACTACCGCTGCCGCTTTGGCGAGATCGATCTTATCATGCGTGATGGTGTGACATTGGTATTCGTCGAGGTAAGGATGCGCACAAGTCAAGTTTTTGGCGGCGCGGCGGCCAGCATCACATTATCCAAGCAGACAAAACTGCTACATACGGCACGGCACTATCTTGCCAAGTTAAAATCCGTACCGCCATGCCGCTTTGATGCTGTGTTATTGTCCGGTAGCGATGGCCAGGAAGTGGAATGGATCAAGAATGCCTTCGGCGAATAACAGGAGCGGACTAAATGACAAACACAAATCGAAACTGGCTGCTGCTTGCCTTGCTGCTGCCGACCCTCTCCGGTTGCGAAGTATTCGTTGCCACCGGCATTATCACCGGTGTTGGTACCGGTCTTGCAGTATCTGAAGATCGGCGTACCAGCGGCACTTTTGTTGAAGATGAAGGAATTGAATTAAAGAGTGCCAAGCTTATCAGAGAAAAACTGGGCGCCAATGTGCATGTCAATGTCACCAGCTTCAACCGTAACGTGCTGCTCACCGGAGAAGCGCCCACCGAAGCCATGAAAAAAGAAGTCGAAAACCTGATCAAGGACATAAGCAACGTACGCAATGTCACCAACGAAATCGCTGTCGCTAATGCCAGCACGCTCATCTCCAGAAGTAATGACATGTTAATCACAACAAAAGTCAAAGGGCGCTTCCTGGATGGCGGCAGATTTCAGATAAATCACGTAAAAGTAGTGACGGAGAACGGGGTAGTCTACCTGCTGGGGTTGGTTAAACGTCAAGAAGCCGAGAGTGCATCGGAAATTGCCAGCTCCACCAGCGGGGTACTGAAAGTAGTAAAAGTATTCGAGTATCTGGATTGATTTCCAAATCCCGGGTGCCTGTGCAGAGAACCGCTTCTGATGATTCTACAATCAATTTTCCTGGTTGCCGGGCTAGACGAAGATACGCACCGAAGCACTCTGCGGCCGATTTCTTGATTGTTTATCCTCCGCCTATGCTCTCTCCTGATTTCCTCGCTCAGCTTCAATCTCTACTTCCTTCCGACCGGCTTTATACCGACCCGGTTGATTGCTACGCCTATGCCTATGATAACAGTCGAAAAATTTTCCCGCCAGAAGCAGTCGCGTTTCCACTCACATCAGATGAGGTGCTGAGTATTGTAGCGCTGTGCAATAGATACAATATCCCGCTCACGCCACGTGGACGCGGCACTGGCACCGCAGGCGGGAGCCTTCCTGAGCAGGGCGGTGTGGCATTGTCGCTGGAGCGCATGTTGCGCATCATCGCGGTCGACCCCGCGAATCGCGTTATCGTAGCCGAGCCCGGCGTGCTCAATCAGTCAGTGCAGGATGCAGCCCGACCCTACGGATTTTTTTGGCCACCCGATCCTTCCAGCGCGGCTTACTCCAGCATAGGCGGTAATCTTGCCACCTCCGCAGGTGGTCCACACGCGGTGAAATATGGCACCACCCGCGATCACGTACTGGGATTGAAAGCCGTAACGGGCAAAGGTGATGTTATCAAGACCGGCTGCTATACCACCAAGGGGGTGGTGGGATATGACCTAACGCGACTTCTTATTGGTTCCGAGGGAACGCTGGCTATCATCACCGAAGCAACGCTCAAGCTCACCCCCCTGCCACAAGCTATGGGCGGCGTTACCGCACATTACCGCGATGCTGCAAGTTGCGCTGCAGCGATAGTTGCAATCATGGCGCTTCCTCAAGTGCCAAGTGCTCTTGAGTTTCTAGATGCGGGTTCATTAAACCTGATACGTGGACGCTTCCCTGAAATGCTGCCAACGGACACCTGCGCCATGCTGATGATCGAGGTGGATGGATCTTCCCGTGATATCTTGGACTCAACTGAATCAATTCTTTCTGCTTGCCATAACGGCGGATTGCTGCGTGCAGAGCGGGTGGCAGATACCGCCACTCTGTGGCAAGCCCGCAAAGCACTGTCGCCACTACTGCGTGATATCGCACCAAAAAAGATCAACGAAGATGTAGTTGTGCCAGTTGCTGCACTGCCGGAATTTCTGGATGGACTAGAGCAACTGAGCGGCAGATATCAGGTTGCCAATGTTAATTTTGGCCATGCCGGCAACGGCAATATACACGTCAATCTGCTGGTGAACCCGGACAATAGCGGTGAAATGGAACGGGCAGAGAAATGCTTGGCTGAGGTATTCGATCTAGTGATAAAACTTAAAGGCACGTTGTCGGGTGAGCACGGCATCGGCAGCGAGAAGCGCGCCTATATTGGTAAGGAGGTCGATGCGGCAACGCTTGCCCTGATGAAAGCCATCAAGCGGGTGTTTGACCCGAACAACATTCTTAATCCGGGCAAGCTGTTTCCTTAGCCCCGGCATCAACTTAAAAGTGACGATGCCCCCACCCAAGCGTCACGCTTTTCGATGACCTATTGCTGTCAGCGCGTCTTAAGCAACTCAGCAATGTCGTGGGCAAACACATCCCCACCCTTGCCGGTGCTCACATACAACCGCAGCTTCCCTGCCGTATCGAAAATATAAGTTCCAGTGGAGTGATCCAGATTGTGTTGATCCGGGGCCACACCTGCCTGCTTCTGATAAACGACTTTAAATTCCTGGGCGATTTCTTTCGTGGCCTGCGCATCACCGGATAAGCCCAGAAATGTCGGATCAAACGCAGGCACATATTGCGCCAACAGCGCGGAAGTATCGCGCTCCGGATCGATCGTAACAAACAGTACCTGCACTCGCTCGGCATCCTTGCCAAGTTTCTTCATGGCGGCAGACAACTCCCCCATGGTCGCGGGACATACGTCGGGGCAATGGGTATAGCCGAAAAACAGCACCACCACTTTGCCCTTGAAATCTGCCAGGGAACGCACCTTGCCGGTATGATCGGCGAGCTTGAAGTCCCGGCCGAAAGCGGCACCGGTAATATCTGTGGCAAGGAATGTTGGTTTAGCCTCGCCGCGATTGGCCTCACCGCTGCAGCCAGCCAAAGAAATTATCGCCAGCCCTGCAGCAACCAGAAACGCATTAAGAGATTTCACGAAACCGCTCAAAAGCGGATGTAATGATCTACCAGCAGTACGACAAACAGAGCAGCCAGGTATATGATCGAGAAACGGAATGCTTTACGTGCAAGCTGATCACTGTAATCGCGATAGATCTTTACCGCGTAATACAGGAAAATAGCGTCCAGCACTACCGCACCGGCGAGATAAATCAGCCCGCTCATCTTGGTGACATAGGGCATCAGCGTCACGGCGATAAGTATCAGCGTATACAGCAGCACATGCAGACGGGTATATTTGTCGCCATGTGTCACCGGCAGCATGGGCATGCCGACTTTAGCGTACTCCAGCTTGCGATAGAGCGCCAGCGCCCAGAAATGAGGCGGTGTCCATGCAAAAATGATGAGAAACAGCAGTAACGCGTCAGCGGAAATTTCCCCGGTCACTGCCGTCCAGCCAAGTACCGGCGGCATTGCGCCAGAAGCACCACCGATGACTATGTTCTGCGGCGTCATCGGCTTCAGTATCACCGTGTAGATGATGGCATAACCGATGAAAGTCGCCAGGGTCAGCCACATGGTCAGGGGATTCACCAGCTCATGGAGTATGTAGAGTCCCGCACCACCGACCAATGCCAGGAAGAAAAAGGTTTCTGGTGAGGTAACCGTTCCCTGTGGTAAAGGCCTGCCACGCGTGCGTGCCATCACCGCATCAATTTTCTGCTCTACCAGACAATTGACTGCTGCTGCCGCACCCGCCACCAATGCGATTCCCAGTGTGCCAAAAATCAGTGCGTTCAACGGAACCGCGCCGGGCACGGAAAGAAACATGCCGATAATCGCGGTGAAAACGATGAGCGAAACCACCCGCGGCTTAGTCAATTGATAAAATTGCTGCATACGTGTTGCGGTATGCTGCCAAACCAAGCTAGTTGCCATGACAATTGTCTCCTAATTCATTTCTAAGCTTAAAATCAACCCGCAACGCATATTGTTCAGGCTACATCTCAGTGTTTCGTCCCTAACGCATGCTCGATCTGCGAGACTTTGAGCAGTCGCTTGATATCTTTGGCTATCTTTGCAGCATCGGGATCCTTGGGGAAGCGCATCATCAAGTTTCCTACCGGGTCTATCAAGTAAATGTGATCGCGTTGCGATGCTGGTGCCGGAAATTCCTCGACTAACTGGCTATCTTTCGCATTAATGAGCCATGTACCTTTGTATTCTTCCACCAAATCCGGTTTGGGCAGTCCATCATCGTCTATCAGCCATACCCGTTCTATGCGGTCCTTTTCAGTGTGTTGCATCAGCCGCACCTGTCGCATGTAATACAGCTTCTTGCGACACCCTTCATCGCATGTACTCGAATCCAGCGTCAGCAGTACCCATTTACCACGTAATTGGCGGATACGGAATATCGTGTCATCAGCCTGATTCAGCGCACTGCCTTGCAATGGCTTGACTTCAATCAACTCACCGTAGTTGTCGCTCGCTGGCCGTACCTTCGAAAAATACAGCAGGTACGAAATGAAGACCGGCGTGCACATCAGCACTAGTAATAGCAGCAGCTTACGTTTACTTCTTCTGGGAACGCTCTCGTTTGACACTCAACACCAAATAAATAATCATGATCGTCAGCGCCATGGCATACCATTGAAACGCATAACCCAAATTTCTGGCAGCGCCTGAATCAGGACGATCCCACTGGCGCACCAAACCATCTTTTAAATCGTCCTGTTGCAATATCACCACTGGTTGTAGCGCAAGTCCCATAGCTTCACGGTAGCGTTCCAGGTGCAAATTTTCCCAGACCTGTCCCGCTACCGTTTCCGTGGAAAGCTCCAGTGTCCTTTGTGTTGGTGAGATGGCGATTCCTACAACAGCCACCTGATCAGTCGGTGTGGAAATTTCCGGCAATTTACTGCGGTCGCCACCGGCTGCCACCCAGCCACGATTGACCAGAACATGCATGGAGCTGCTACCCAACCTGAGCGGCGTAATAATATGATAGCCTGCAATTCCCTGGTATATCTTGTTATCAAGGTAAATCGTGTGCGCTGGAACATAACTGCCACGCGCCTCAACCCGGCGAAATTTGAGATCCTCCAAGTTGACTGGGATAGTTGGTATCGCAACTGCTGATTGCTGCGATAACCGCTCAAGCTGCTCCTGCCGCGCCTCTTTCTCCTGCGCCCGCGACAACTGCCAGTTGCCAAGTAGCAGCATGACCACCATGACCGACACTGTAGCGGCTGTGGACCATAATCGCGGTCGGAACCGCCAGCCTGAAATAGTCATTGGATAGTACGCTGAACTCGGCTAAACTCCCGACCTGACCCCGTACTCGAAAGAACAAATTTTGAAAATCGTTGCGATCCTGTTTTTTCTCTTCATACTCGGCAGTCTGGCATCGGCGATGTATTACCTAGTCAAGGATAAGGGACAGAGCACGCGCGCAGTCAAAGCCCTCACCGTGCGCATCGGTCTTTCCGTTATCCTGTTCGCCCTGATGATGCTTGGGTTCTATCTCAACCGCTAGCCCTGACTCCCAGCTCCGCCATCTACCCCCATGAATTGGGGAAACCATCGCGTGTTATCGCGCAGTTACTGCGCGAGCTGGGCGCAATGCTCATTTTCAGACTGTCGTTCTATACTTATACTAAATAAACGAAAATAAATAATCCCAGCCAGACCACGTCCACGAAGTGCCAGTACCACGCCACCCCTTCAAATCCAAAATGGTGCTCAGGCGTGAAATGTCCGGATAGGCAGCGGCCAAGAATCACTATCAGCATGATCGTGCCCACTGTTACATGGAAGCCATGGAAACCGGTCAACATGTAAAACGATGCGCCATAGGCTCCGCTCGTCAACTTCAGATTGAGCTCAGAGTAAGCGTGGCCGTATTCATAAATCTGACAGGCAAGAAAGGTAATCCCCAACGCTATCGTCAGAAACAATGCCAAATTCAACTGGCCGCGCTTGTTGAGTTTCAGCGCCCAGTGTGCCCAGGTACAGGTTACGCCCGAAGTCAGCAGCAGTGCGGTGTTGATTGCTGGCAGTCCCCATGGACCCATAGGAGTAAACTTCTCACTTGCGCCGGGACCGGCTGTCGGCCAGCCACCCACAAAATCCGGCCACAAAATCTTATGCTCCAGGTCGCCGAGCCAGGGAACCGACAGCGCTCGCATGTAATACAGCGCACCAAAAAATGCGGCAAAAAACATTACTTCGGTAAAAATGAACCAGCTCATGCCCCAGCGGAAGGACATATCCACCTGTTTGTTGAACTTGCCGGCTTCGCTTTCCCGTGCCACAGTACGGAACCAGACGAAAATCATGTAGAAAAGAATGGAAAAACCAATTGCCAGCAGCCCTTTCCCGATTGGCAGACTGTTGACGCTAAATGCCGCACCAAACCCCAGGAAGAACAGCGCTATCGACCCTATCATAGGGTAGGGTGATGGCGGTGGAATGTAATAGTTATCTGTTTGACTTGATTCGTGGCTCATGTCCCCTCTCCTGCCTATGGTTTAATTAATCTCTAGCTTGTTACCAGCTTGACCATCATTAGTATGATGGTCACAAATATCGCCGCACCAACGATGCCCGCAACAATCACCTGCCCTAGTGTCAGCGTCGCCGCATCATGATCGTGATCACTTTTTTTGCGTATACCGAAAAAAGCCCATGATACTGCTTTCATGGCTTGAAGGAATGTCGCCTTAGGCGGCTTCTCGGTGCTGTCCTTCAAATCGGTTTCGCCTTGCGACCCGCATCAACCGAGTCACTACTCAGTTCAAAAAATGTATATGAAATAGTCATGACGCTCACATCGTCCGGCAAACTTGGTTCAATCATGAATTGCACCGGCATTTGCCGCACCTCATTTGGTTTCAGCACCTGTTTAGTAAAGCAAAAACACTCCAGTTTTTTCAAATGCTGCGCGAGCAGTTGCGGGCTGTAACTCGGTATCGCCTGGCCCGCCACTTCACGATCCGAATTGTTCCTGACCTCGTACATCACTTCCACCAACTCGCCCGGATGTATGCGTACACTCGCTTGCATGGGTTTGAACTGCCAAGGCAACCCGCGTGTATTAGCATCCAGTTCTACGGTCAGCCAGCGGCTGGTGTCTACCTGAACACTCTCCGTCAGCGCATCTGCCTTCAGCAGATTGTTGACTCCGGCAACTTCACAGATCTTTTCATAAATCGGTACCAGCGCGAAACCGAAGCCAAACATTGCTACTGAAACGATCAGCAGCTTTTTCATTATTGCCGTATTTGCCTGGGCTACACTCATTTACAGTTTTTTTATTATAGCCAAAACAAACATCCCTATCACGACCGCCAGCAAAATCAACAGTGTTTTGTATTTCCCGCGCTTCCTGTCATCTGCGTGCTGTGGCATCCCGTACCCGTTACTTGACGACCGGGGGTGTCACCCAACTATGATACGGCGCCGGTGATGGCAAATCCCACTCCAGCGTGGTAGCCCCATCCCAAGGCTTGGCCTCTGCTTTCTTTCCGCCACGGATGCACTTCACCACTGCAGCGAGGAACACCAGTTGGCTCAAACCAAAGCCGAATGCACCAATGCTGGAGATCATGTTGAAATCGGCGAACTGCAAAGCGTAGTCTGGAACGCGACGCGGCATGCCCGCCAATCCCAGGAAGTGCTGTACAAAGAAGGTAACGTTGAAGAAAACCATCGACAGCCAGAAATGCAATCTTCCCAGTGATTCATCGTACATGTGACCGGTCCATTTCGGTAGCCAATAGTAGACTCCGCCGAACAGAGCAAACAACGATCCCGATACCAGCACATAATGGAAATGTGCAATCACATAGTAGGTTTCCTGTACCTGGATATCCACCGGTATCACCGCACACACCACGCCGCTGAACCCACCTATGGTAAACAGGAAAATGAATCCAATGGCAAACAACATCGGCGTCTCAAAGCTCATCGATCCCTGCCACATGGTAGCCGTCCAGTTAAATACTTTCACCCCGGTTGGTACCGCGATCAGCATGGTGGCATACATGAAAAACAACTGCGCTGTCACCGGCATTCCCACGGTAAACATGTGATGCGCCCAGACGATGCACGACAGAATGGCGATCGAGGCAGTGGCATAAACCATCGACGAATAACCAAACAACGGCTTGCGCGAGAAGGTTGGCAGTATCTCTGAGACGATGCCGAATGCCGGCAATATCATGATGTAAACTTCAGGATGCCCGAAGAACCAGAAAATATGCTGGAACATTATCGGATCCCCACCGCCTGCCGCATTGAAGAAGTTGGTGCCGAAATGACGGTCGGTCAGCAACATGGTGACCGTGCCTGCCAGTACCGGCATTACCAGCACCAACAGGTAAGCAGTGATCAACCAGGTCCAGACAAACAGCGGCATTTTCATCAGCGTCATCCCCGGTGCGCGCATGTTTAGAATGGTGGTGATGATGTTGATCGAGCCCATGATGGAGGAAGCTCCCAGGATGTGGACTGCAAAAATCATCATGTCCATACCCATGCCCATCTGCACCGACAGTGGCGGATAGAATGTCCAACCACCGGCACCGGCCCCGCCCGGTACAAAAAATGCCGCTACCAGCAGCAATGCCGCCGGCGGCAACAACCAGAAACTCCAGTTGTTCATGCGAGCAAAAGCCATGTCCGGAGCGCCGATCATCATCGGTACCTGCCAATTGGCAAAACCAACAAAGGCCGGCATGATCGCGCCGAACACCATTATCAGACCGTGATTTGTAGTGAGCGAGTTAAAAAACTCCGGGGTCATTAGCTGCATACCGGGCTGAAATAATTCAGCCCGAATGCCAAATGCCATCAACCCGCCAACTATGAACATGGAAAAAGAGAACCACAGGTACATCGTACCGATGTCCTTGTGATTGGTCGTCGTCAACCAGCGCATCATGCCTTTAGGGGGGCCGTGCGCGTGATCGTCGTGACCGTGCTCGTGACCGTGCTCGTGTCCGTGGCCGTGGCCGTGTGCGTGATCGTCGTGTACTGCTGCCATGGTTCTTCTCCTTAGTACTTACTTATTTTCTGAATGCGTTAATTTCGGATGGCTGTACTACGTCACCTGTCATATTGCTCCAGGCATTGCGTTCATACGTTACTACCGCTGCGATTTCCACATCCGACAGGTGCTTGAAAGCGGCCATTGCGCTACCGGCTTTGCCGCCGTTCACCACGATGTTGATGTGCTCGGCTTTGGGGCCAGTGGCAACTTTCGATCCATCCAGCGCAACGAATGTTCCGGGAATACCCTGGCCGTTAGCCTGATGGCAGGCAGCACAGTTGCCGGCATACACTTTCTCGCCTGCGGCTTTCAGCTCATCCAAAGTGAATACCTTGTTGACATCGACTACTGCCGCGGCCGATTGCGCTTTCTGCTCGGCCACCCATTGCGTATATTGTGCAGGCTCCATCACTTCCACCACGATCGGCATGAAACCGTGATCCTTGCCGCACAATTCCGTGCACTGACCAACGAAAGTGCCAGCCCTGTCAGCTTGGAACCATGCATCGCGTATGAACCCGGGGATCGCATCCTGCTTGACGCCGAACGCGGGCACCCACCATGCGTGAATTACGTCGTTGGCGGTAATGAGCACACGCACTTTTTTGCCTACCGGCACCACCAGCGGTTTATCCGCCCTCAGCATGTAAAACTCATCCTTGGGGGCTTTGTTGTTGCGCTGATCCAGTGTGGTAGTTGATCTGCTGATAAAACTGATTCCCGCACCCTCGCCCACCAGATAATCATAGCCCCATTGCCACTGGTACCCGGTCACTTTGACCGTGATGTCCGGATTGGATGTGTCCTTCATGGCAATGACGGTCTTGGTGGCAGGATATGCCATAGCAAAAAGAATGATGAACGGTATAACCGTCCAGATGATCTCAAC
>JAYSQR010000099.1:0-14715 GCA_043721435.1 Nitrosospira sp.
GCGGTGAAAATACGACGAGGGATACGTTTCATGGATTCTCCTAACAAGTTGATAAAGTAACATCAACTTGCCCGTCCACAAAAGTGGGCCTCGCTCAAATGTTGAGGCACAAATATTCGTAATCCGCTGGCGCATATCCCGCTTTCACTGACAGATACCTGCCAGCTGTGCTTAGTATCACTGAAAACAGGACGGAAGAACTATATTGGCACAGTTCTGCCGGTCGCGATGGTCGGTTCCCGACACAAAAGAGACGGACAGGCTTTCGGAAAGCAAACGCTCAACGTTCGAGTTCAGGGGACCTGGCGCGGCTTTTCGCGCCGGGTCCCCTGCAACGAAGGAAGGGTTGGGGGTATGGATCATGAAGCGAAAAACTAAATGGAATCTACCCATCAAGATTTCCGCCGCGATGGTTTCTGCGGGAACCCGAGTTCTGCGCGAATCTGGTTTGCTATTTGCCGAAGGGTCGGCGGACTTGCTGACCCTTCGTGAGGTTCTGGAAACGGCGCTCGCCGCCCACAAAGCACCTCGTAAACATTGCAGAGTTGCTTCGTTAACGAATGAAAATCCAACCGAATCGTCGCCAGATCGCGCAGACAAATAGCGCCGGGCGGAGGTTTATTGCCATCTATGTGGAGCAACTCGCCATTTGCATGATGAAGAGGAACTATGGCCCATCGACGTCCCGCAGCGTTATTGACATAGAGCTTATGCCATCCGTGCGCAATTTTGTTCCTCTGCGCAGCCAAGTCGCTTGTTCGTTTCTTGGCTGCGCGCCACCTTTGAATGTGGGTAGTTTTTCCGAACGTGTGCATAACCAAGTTATCGCACATAGACAATTTGGAACGGAAATTTTCGACAGAATGATAGCCAATCGCCAAAGCGGCCCGATCTGGAATGCTGACACATTCCATAGTGATGTTGAGCAATTGCCCTTCCACATATCCCCACTGCGCGATGGCGCAGCCAAGTTCATGCTTAAACGCAACTATTTCTTCGCTGGCATTCATGACGTAGCGACTAAGATCCCCAACTTTGTTATAGGGAGACAGTTTTGCGTCCTAACTCCGACGCCCAGTATGGTGAGTTGCACTAAGAACGACTTGCTGTCCAATTTTCCGGCAACTGTGCTGGATTTTAAACGGTATTAAATTTTCGCGGGAAGCGGCACTACAGATATAGGGCGTCAGCATATACCCAACGCGACTGACTGTCTGTTTTCGGGTAAAAATACCAATGACCGGTTCTGGCACGTTTCAGACAATTGGGTTTCCCGATAACGGACGCTCACAATGTCTCAGTTAGCGACTGCCCATCCAGGGCAGCCGCTTGTGGGCTTAAGAGTCTATACTACAGGAGCAAGGTTATTAAATATTAGATGCTTATTTCACCCACCAAAGGAGGCAATTATGAAATACAAAGACATGCGTGATCAACTGAAAACCGGCGACATTATTTTGTTCTCTGGGAAAGGCAGAATTTCTGACGGAATTAAGTTCTTCACAGTCAGCAAATGGTCGCATGTTGGAATGGTTTACAGGCTCGATAATCCACTAGACCCAGAAAGTTCCATGTTCTGCTGGGAATCGACAACCCTAAGCGATATTAAAGATGCTGATACCGGAAAGCTAACAAAGGGTGTTCAGCGTGTAGAACTGTCTGAGCGTCTAGAAAGATGTTTTTCAAAGGGGTACGAGATTAGCGTCCGGCTGCTATCAGAGACACTTACTGACGACATGATTCTCGCGCTCAATAACTTTCGGCATAAGGTGAGTGGTCGTCCTTATGAAAAGGACAAAATCGAATTGCTTAAAGCAGCATACGAGGGAATTTTAGGGGACAACAAGGAGGATTTAAGCTCCTTGTTTTGTAGCGAACTCCTGGCCGAAGCGTACCAAAATATGGGGCTTTTGACAGAAAAAGTTCCGTCAAACGAATACACCCCAAATGATTTTTCTACCGAGAGGAGCTTGAGACTTGAACTCGGATATAGTTTAAACAATGAAATTGCCATTACTGCCCTATAGTTGCAGATACGCATCTAACATTACGCTCTCTATCACTGGAACAAGTTTTGATCAGCCTTTCCACTTGCTATTCGGTTGCGGTATCGCCACCAGATTCCATATTCTCCCCGGTTGCCGGTCCTTATTTCGCCGTCGTAGCGGATTCAAGACGTAGCCATAAACACGTGCCCTTGCTTTCACGCTCGATCTTTTCCAGTTGCTGCGCATGGGCTTCCAATTCTTCAGCGCTGGCGCGCAATACCGTCAGTTGCAAGTTGGCTGGGTTTATGGCGGCGCCAAGTACTGGCGGCGGGATTTCCACTTCCATTATCAGGCTTTCCTGCCCACGGGTCATGGCAAGATAAATTTCCGCCAGCAATTCCGCATCCAGCAACGCGCCGTGCAAAGTACGCCGGGAGTTATCCACCTGATAGCGTTCACACAGCGCATCGAGATTGTTCTTCTTGCCAGGATGCAGGTCCTTGGCCATTTTTAGCGTGTCGGTGATCGCCTGACAGTAACTATGCAACGGCTGCAATTCAGCCAATCCCAGTTCATGGTTAAGGAAGCCCACATCAAAAGGCGCGTTGTGCATGATAAGTTCCGCCCCGTCGATGAATTCCAGTAACTCCTTGGTAATGTCGCGGAATTTTTGTTTGTCCCGAAGAAATTCTCGGGTCAGGCCGTGTACCTGCAATGCGCCTGCCTCACTCTCGCGTTCTGGATTCAGGTAATGGTGCAAGCGGCGTCCGGTCGGTCTGCGGTCGAGCATTTCGACCGCGGCGATTTCGATGATGCGATGGCCCAACTTGGGTTCCAGGCCGGTAGTTTCAGTGTCAAGAAAAACTTGGCGCATGAGTCGTCCATGTAGAAAAACTGTTTAACCGCAGAGGACACGGAGGGCGCAGAGGAAAATCAAGAAAAACAGGTCGCAGCGCGCTTGCCCAGTCATGGATGGACGCAGAGTACTCAGGGCTGTTCAAGCTTATCTCTGTGTCATCCGTGGTGAATAGTCATTCCCCTCGGATGACCGATTCCACCCCGCGATTGGCCAGCATGTCCGCGTGTTCGTTGCCGTCGTGGCCGGAATGGCCGCGTATCCAGAACCATTGGATCTGATGCTGCTGCGCCAGTTGATCGAGCTGCTTCCACAGATCGTCGTTTTTCACCGGCTTCTTGGCGGCGGTATGCCAATTACGTTTCTTCCAGGCATGTATCCATTCGCTGATGCCTTTCTGCACATATTGGGAATCGGTATGTATATGTATCTCACATGGTCGTGTCAGCGCTTCCAGCGCGCGTATCACCGCGAGCAGTTCCATGCGGTTGTTGGTGGTCAGTTTCTCGCCGCCAGACAACTCACGCGTACGTCCGTCGAATTTCAGCAAGGCACCCCAGCCGCCAATGCCAGGGTTGCCCTTGCAGGCGCCGTCAGTAAATATTTCTACCACAACAGTGTGCTTCGTTTTCACTCCTCGCCCCGCACCTTGGTTTGGGTGCGAGCGGCTATCCGTGGCTCTTCTCCGGCGGTATTGCCGTTGAATCTGCGTGCAACTGGCGCCATTCCTCTCCTGGCAGCAAGTACGTCTTTCCATTCGGGCTTGATGACGCGCATGCCATGCACGCGCTTGACCGCTTGCAGGAAATATACGCCGCCGGAAATGGGCCACCAGCGATCGCCGGCAGCTTCCATGAAATTAAATCGCCGCAACCATTTTTCCTGACTGAACGGCGGGGCGTAGCAGCATAACCGGCCTGCGGTCATCTCGAAATCCAATAACGTCAGCCAGTCCTTGAGTCGCGGCAGCGCGATGAAATTGCCGCGCCAGGGAAAGTCGTACATGGCCGAGCCAAACCATCGGCGTATCCCCCAAAGACTGCGAGGATTGAAGCCGCAGACAATGACATGGCCTTCCGGCATCAATATTCGCTGCACCTCGCGCAGAATCTGGTGGGGATTGGAGCTGAACTCGAGCACATGTGGCAGCAGCACCAGATCTATACTGTTGCTTTCAATCGGCAGAAAATCAGGGGCAGCCCGCAATGCGACGCCTTTCTCGGTTCCCGCACAGAACCGCAGCGGCATGCGATTGGTGCGCAGGAAATCGTGTTGCGGAAATCCGATCTGTATGGCGTTGTAGCCAAATACGTCTGCTACCGCCTGGTCAAAATAGTTTTGCTCCCGCTCCAGCAGGTATTGCCCGAGACAGGTTTCAAACCATTGCTGCGTAGTTTGCGTCGGCATATATAATGTCCGAGGAGACAGGCCACAATTTAATCACGAATTGACCCGAGTATCGTGGCCAGGCTGAAATTTAACTCAACCCAATCACACCATGCTACATATCGTTCCGGTTCGCGCATTTACCGACAATTATATCTGGGTCATCCATGACCGTTGCCACGCCGCCGTGGTTGATCCGGGCGATGCTGCGCCAGTGCTGGATTTTTTGCGCCGCGAAAATCTGCAGCTCGTCGCCATCCTCAACACCCATCACCATAACGACCACGTTGGCGGTAACACTGCACTGTTGCGGGAATTTCCGGTGCCGGTTTACGGCCCCGCGCATGAGTCTATCCCTACGCTTACCCATCGCCTGCGGGAAGGAGATAATGTGCAGTTGGCGGAATTCCCGCTCAGCTTTAACGTATTCGACATCCCCGGCCATACTGCAGGACATATTGCCTATTATGGCGCAAACCTGCTGTTTTGTGGCGATACCCTGTTTGCCTGTGGCTGCGGGCGATTATTCGAAGGCACGCCGCAACAGATGTATGCTTCACTGCAGAAACTGGCGGGGCTGCCCGATGAAACTCAGGTCTATTGCGGTCACGAATATACGTTGGCTAACATCTATTTCGCCAGGGCGGTCGAGCCCGGCAACCAGGCGTTGCTCGAGCTCGAAGCTGCGACGAAAAAGCTGCGTGAACAGGATATTCCCACCCTGCCGTCAACGATATTGAGGGAAAAAGCCACCAATCCGTTCTTGCGGTGCAATCAATTGGAAGTCATCCAGAGTGCCGGAAATTATCTTGGCGCGTCATTGCCTGATCCAGTCAGCGTATTTGCTGCAATCCGTAGCTGGAAAAATGATTTTGTGGCTCCTCAACGAGAGCAATAACGACGTATTTTGGAGATTGATACAGCGATGGGTGCAGGAGTGCCTGCTGGTGGGACTGAGAAATAGTTGGTTGCGGGGGCAGGATTTGAACCTACGACCTTCGGGTTATGAGCCCGACGAGCTGCCAGACTGCTCCACCCCGCGCCAGTGAGTCGAGATTATAACAAAACGGACTTCCCAGGGTCAAATTTCATTCTGGCGCATGGAATTATGCCGGAGCGAGTATAACCGCGAGTAATCCGGGGAATAATATTGGGTCTTGAGCCTGCCGCAAAGGAGGATGCAATGGGTTATAACAGTCTACCGCGAGCGATCCAAATAATCATAACCAATTCAAAGAGATAATTAAATATCTGCAAGAAAGAATGAAGCCTTGCTGCCGAATTCAGCGCGTGTGTCACGAGACTGTAACATTTCCATCGTAGTATTCGGCTTGTCCGAGAGATCTCCTCCCCCTCAAAAGGCATTTGTCCGTGACAGCAAAGTCTCCCGCTGAAATCAGCCAGCCCAGAAGACTCGGGTACAGTTATCGTCGCAATTTGCGCGAACGCTTCATTGAGGCACTGCTGTTTTTGACGGCATTTGCCTCGGTTGCGATCACGCTGGCCATTGTGGTGATGCTGGTGAAGGAGTCATATGAATTCTTCCAGCATGTTTCTATTTGGGATTTTCTTACGGACACCCAATGGACGCCGCTGTTTGATGATGCGCACTATGGCATATTGCCGCTGGTTTCCGGCACTCTGGTAAGCTCCGCTGTGGCGCTACTGGTAGCGATTCCGCTGGGTACTGTCATCGCAATATATCTTTCCGAATTTGCACCTTTTACCGTGCGTGAGATAGCCAAGCCGTTTCTCGAGTTACTGGGCGGCGTACCTACTATCGTGTACGGATATTTTGCGTTGCTGTTTGTCACACCACTGCTGCAGAAAATCTTTCCTGAGTTACCGGGTTTCAGTCTGCTCTCCGCCGGACTGGTGATGGGCATCATGATCATCCCCTATGTGAGCTCCCTGTCCGAAGACGCGATGCGCGCAGTACCCATGAGCATGCGTGAAGGCTCCTATGCAATGGGCGCCACGCGCTTCCAGACCGCCATCCGGGTAGTGATGCCGGCGGCTTATTCCGGCATCGCTGCAGCATATATTCTCGGTATTTCCCGCGCAGTGGGAGAAACTATGGTGGTGGCAGTGGCAGCCGGTATGCAGCCCAATCTTACCTGGAATCCGATGGAGCCAGCGGCAACCATCACTGCTTATATTGTGCAGGTGAGCCTGGGTGACCTGCCCCACGGCAGCATCGGCTATCAGACCATTTTTGCTGCCGGACTTACACTGCTGTTAATGACGCTCTCATTCAACATCATTGGTCATATCTTGCGTAAGCGTTATCGTGAAATCTATTGAGTCCGAGCCAACTGCTGACTATATATACATCATCATTTTAATGTCATGAGATGCAATATTATTATGGCTGCCGAATTTTCAATACACAGATGAGTGCGCCGCACTCTGTACTAAGGACCCGGGCTGATGAGCAACACTGACAAACTGCACGAAATTCGTGCCATCATCGTACGCCACAAACGTTGGGACTTGATGTTCATGGCTGTTGGCATGTTTGCGTTGATGATCGCAGTACTCACGTTTACGGTGTTGTTCGCGCAGATGATTATCGATGGGATGCCGCGCTTGTCGTGGGACTTTTTCACTTCCTTTCCATCGCGGCGCCCTGGGTCGGCAGGCATACTTTCGGCTTGGGTCGGCACTTCCCTGGTGATGCTGGTGACAATTGTAGCGGCGGTACCGATGGGCATAGGGGCGGGCGTTTATCTGGAAGAATACGCACCGAAGAATCTCGTGACTGAGATCATCGAAATCAATGTCACCAACCTTGCCGGGGTGCCGTCCATCATCTACGGACTGCTGGCATTGGGTTTGTTCGTGTATCAACTGGGATTAGGTCAGAGTATTTTATCGGCGGGTTTAGCGCTGGCGTTACTGATCCTGCCAGTAGTCATCGTCACTACCCGCGAGGCCATACGCGCCATTCCTGTAGCCATCCGTGAGGGTGCTTATGCGCTCGGTGCGACCAAGTGGCAAACCGTCTCTGATCATCTGATCCCCTATGCAGCAGCAGGTATCTTGACCGGCATTATTATCGGCCTGGCCCGTGCGATTGGCGAAACCGCACCTATCATCACTATTGGCGCGATGACCTTTATCGCTTTTCTGCCACCGTCGCTGGTCCAGGCCGAATTTCCTTTTCTGTCTTTTGAGTGGTTGATGTCACCGTTCACCGTGATGCCGATTCAGATGTTCAACTGGGTATCGCGGCCGGAAGAGGCATTTCAGTTGAATGCGGCGGCGGCAGGATTGGTGCTGGTGGTTATGACCCTTGCCATGAACGGTTTGGCCATCTATTTGCGCTATCACATGCGTAAGAAAATCAAATGGTAGAGGATCGCATGCACGAGAGCATTGTTGTACACGCCACGCCAACCCAGTACAAATCTGAGGTCAGGGACTTGAGTTTTTACTATGGTGAGTTCAATGCGCTTAAAAATATCAATATGGTATTGCATGAAAAACAGGTGACGGCACTGATAGGCCCGTCCGGCTGCGGCAAATCCACTTTTCTGCGCTGCTTTAACCGCATGCACGACCTTTATCCCGGCAACCGCTATATGGGCGATATTATTCTGCATCCGGACAACGTCAATATTCTTGCAAGCAACGTGGACCCGATTGAAGTACGCATGCGCATCAGCATGGTATTCCAGAAACCCAACCCTTTTCCCAAGTCGATTTATGAAAATGTTGCTTACGGCCTGCGGGTGCGGGGTGTAAGGCAGCGTGCCGTGCTGGACGAGAAAGTGGAAGAGGCTCTGCGCGACGCGGCGCTATGGGATGAAGTGAAAGACCGATTGAATCAACTGGCTTTCAATCTCTCCGGCGGTCAGCAACAGCGTTTGTGCATTGCGCGTGCGCTTGCCACCGACCCTGAAATTCTGTTGTTCGATGAACCCACCTCGGCACTCGATCCGATCGCCACTGCCAGCATCGAGGAGCTCATCACTGACCTGAAAGACAAGGTTACCATTCTCATCGTTACTCACAATATGCAGCAGGCGGCACGAGTGTCGGACTACACCGCCTATATGTATCTGGGCGAACTCATTGAATTCGGTGTCACCGACACTATTTTCATCAAACCCAAGAACAAGCAAACGGAAGACTACATCACCGGCCGTTTTGGTTGACCAGACCGGAAATAACGTTGTACTACAATCTGTTGCGACGACAGCGGCAACAATGCCAGACAATAAACGGAATGGTTGCATTCTGCATCGCCCTCAGTACTCTGGATACATCTGTTTTGCGCTCATTTTTTCGTTCCGGCGATACCCATAAAGTTCTCCACATTTTCTTCCTGCGATTGACCGGGTACCCGTTCACGGGTAACATTCGCACCTTTTAGGGACAAAGACGGCTATGCGCTCGAAGCTGGTTGCAGGCAACTGGAAAATGCATGGCGGAATAGCGCAGAATCAAGTCTTGCTGGACATGATCGTTACCGGGACAGCAGGGTTGCGTAGGGCGGACTGCGCCGTGTGTGTGCCTTACCCTTATCTGTCACAGGTGCAGTCATTGCTGCAACCTACTCATATCTTCTGGGGTGCGCAGAATGTGAGTCAGCACGACAAGGGTGCCTACACAGGTGAGGTATCCGCGGCAATGCTGGTGGACTTTGGTTGTCACTATGTAATTGTTGGCCATTCGGAACGGCGCGCCTTGTATGGTGAGGATAGCCGTACTGTGGCGCTGAAATTCAGGGCCGCGCAGACTGCCGGATTGACGCCTATTCTGTGTGTTGGCGAAACTCTGGAGCAGCGCGAGGCCACGGTTACCGAGCAAGTGATAGCGGAGCAACTGGACGCGGCAATCGAGCTACTGGGCGTAAATGCGTTGGTTAAATCGGTACTGGCTTACGAGCCGGTATGGGCCATCGGTACCGGCAAAACTGCCACGCCGCAGCAAGCCCAAGACGTGCATGCCTTCATCCGCAATCGAATCGCTACGCATGATGTTGGAGTCGCTACGGAGTTGCAGATTCTTTATGGCGGCAGCGTCAAAGCGAATAATGCTGCGGAGCTGTTTGCCATGCCAGATATTGATGGAGGATTGATCGGCGGCGCTTCACTCGTTGCAGATGAATTCATCACAATCTGTCGGGCAGCACAGAGTTAATCTTTTTGGAGTAAACATTGGAAACATTCATCTGGATAATCCATGTGGTAGCGGCCATTGCGGTAATTGTTCTGGTTTTGCTGCAACACGGTAAGGGTGCTGACATGGGCGCCGCCTTTGGTAGTGGCGCATCAGGTAGTTTGTTTGGCGCCAGCGGCTCGGCAAACTTTCTGAGCAGGGCTACGGGTGTACTGGCAGCGTTGTTTTTCATTACCAGTCTCGGGCTTACGTATTTTTCCGGGAACAAGACCGAGAGCAAGGGTGTGATGGAGCGGGCGATACCGACTCAATCATCCAAGCCGGCAGGACCCGCCCCGGCGATGCCAGCAGTTGACGATGCCTCCAAAGCCAGAGAGATACCGGAATAATTAATTTATCAATTGATTGAACAATTGATTGAGGCTGCGTTCCAATTCAAGGTAGTTTTTAAACTCAGAATTCAAATTAAGCCGCCGACGTGGTGAAACTGGTAGACACGCCGTCTTGAGGGGGCGGTGGCGAAAGCTGTGCGAGTTCGAGTCTCGCCGTCGGCACCAATTCTAGAAACAGGAGCAGGAGCTAGCAGTTAGGCGCAAGCAGGACCAATTGAGCATTTGCGACACCCTTGCCCGTTAATTCTCGGTTTCCAGTTACGACGATGCTCGAAAATTATTTCCCCATTCTGCTGTTTATCCTGGTCGGTCTTGCCGTTGGTGGCGGAGCCATGGCGTGTGGCTGGTTGCTGGCACCTAATCGTCCCGACAGCGAGAAGCTCTCACCCTATGAATGCGGTTTCGAGGCGTTCGAGGATGCACGCATGAAATTCGACGTGCGTTACTACCTGGTTGCCATTCTTTTCATTTTGTTTGATCTGGAAATTGCATTCCTGTTTCCCTGGGCGGTAGTGCTGAACGAAATCGGTTCGTTCGGTTTTATCGCCATGATGATTTTTCTCGGCATTCTCGTCGTCGGCTTTATCTACGAGTGGATGAAGGGTGCCTTGGAGTGGGACTGATCCTATGAGTATCGAAGGTGTACTGGAAAAAGGATTTGTCACCACCAGCCTGGATTCGGTCATTAACTGGGGGCGAACCGGGTCCATGTGGCCGATGACCTTCGGTCTTGCCTGCTGTGCAGTGGAAATGATGCAGGCCGGCGCATCCCGCTATGATCTCGACCGTTTTGGCATAGTCTTCCGCCCTAGTCCGCGTCAATCAGACGTGATGATCGTGGCCGGCACGTTGTGCAACAAGATGGCGCCCGCGCTGCGTAAAGTTTATGACCAGATGGCCGAACCCCGCTGGGTGATTTCCATGGGTTCCTGCGCCAATGGCGGCGGCTATTACCACTATTCCTACTCGGTAGTGCGTGGCTGTGACCGCATCGTACCGGTGGATATCTATGTGCCAGGCTGTCCACCGACGGCGGAAGCGCTGCTTTATGGCCTTATTCAGCTACAGAACAAGATTCAACGTACCAACACCATCGCCCGCTGAGTCATATATGCCTTCCCCCCGTCTGGAAACGCTCTCCCTTTGCCTGCAGAACGTGCTGGCCAACAAACTTGTCAGCGTCAACGAACAACTGGGTGAGTTGACCATCGTGCTGCACCCTGCCGGCACGTTATCGGCGATGGAAATCCTGCGGGATCATTCCGAACTGGATTTTGACACTCTCATCGATGTGTGCGGGGTGGATTATTCAGCCTATGGTGCTGAGTCAATCGCCGAGGCCAACTGGCAAGGCAAACGCTTTGCTGCGGTCTATCATCTGCTTTCCATCAGTCATAACTGCAGATTACGCGTCAAAGTCTTCGCCGATGAAGACGAATTCCCGGTGCTGGATTCGGTAGTGGGGATATGGCCGGTAGCCAATTGGTTTGAACGCGAGGCATTTGATCTGTTCGGCATTGTTTTTACTGGCCACCCGGATTTGCGCCGCATCCTCACCGACTATGGTTTTATCGGCAATCCCTTCCGCAAGGACTTTCCATTGACCGGCAACGTGGAAATGCGCTATGACCCAGACCAGCAACGGGTAATTTACCAACCGGTCAGCATAGAGCCGCGTGAAATCACGCCGCGTGTAATCCGCGAACAGCATTATGGAGATAGCGAATGAAGTCGCCGCAGCGGAGAATTGTCGGCCATGGCTGAGATCCGCAACTACACCATGAATTTCGGCCCGCAGCATCCGGCAGCACATGGCGTGCTGCGCCTGGTGCTGGAACTGGACGGCGAGGTGATTCAACGCGCCGACCCACACATCGGGTTGCTGCATCGCGCCACCGAGAAACTGGCCGAGAACAAGACCTACATCCAGTCGGTTCCCTACATGGACCGGCTGGATTACGTTTCGATGATGGTCAACGAGCATGCTTATGTGATGGCCATCGAGAAACTGCTGCAAATTGAGGTGCCACTGCGGGCACAGTACATCCGGGTGATGTTCGACGAAATCACGCGTATCCTCAACCACCTGCTGTGGATAGGTGCACATGCGCTGGACGTAGGTGCAATGACCATGTTCCTCTACGCTTTTCGTGAGCGTGAAGACCTGATGGACTGCTATGAGGCGGTATCCGGCGCCAGATTGCACGCTGCTTATTATCGTCCTGGCGGAGTCTACCGGGATTTGCCGGATTCGATGCCGCAATACCAGGCTTCGCGCATCCATAACGAGAAGGATACCAGGGTACTCAACGAAAACCGCCGGGGTTCACTCCTGGATTTTATTGAGGATTTCACCAACCGCTTTCCCACTTATGTGGATGAGTATGAAACCCTGCTTACCGATAACCGTATCTGGAAACAGCGTCTGGTAGGTATCGGCGTGGTGTCGCCTGAGCGTGCCAAGGCATTGGGCTTCACCGGCCCGATGCTGCGCGGTTCCGGTGTGGAATGGGATCTGCGCAAGAAGCAGCCATATGAAGTTTATGACCGGATTGATTTCGACATACCGGTGGGGGTCAACGGTGACTGCTATGACCGTTACCTGGTGCGGATGGAGGAGTTTCGCCAGTCCAACCGCATCATCAAGCAATGTGTCGAATGGCTGCGCAAAAATCCCGGCCCGGTGATAACCAGCAATCACAAGGTCGCACCGCCTGCGCGTCTCGGAATGAAGCAGAACATGGAAGAACTGATCCATCATTTCAAGCTTTTTACCGAAGGCATCCATGTGCCGCCGGGGGAAGTTTACGCAGCGGTTGAGCACCCCAAGGGTGAGTTCGGCATTTACCTGATATCGGACGGGGCCAACAAGCCCTATCGCTTGAAAATCCGGGCGCCCGGTTTTGCTCATCTGGCGGCAATGGATGAGATGGCGCGGGGCCATATGATCGCCGATGTGGTAACCATCATCGGTACGCAGGATATTGTGTTTGGTGAGATAGACAGATAGTGCCGCTGCGAATTTAAACCGCCAATTCAAGATGCTAAGCGCCGAAACCATTAAAAAAATCAACCACGAGGTCGCCAAGTATCCTGCCGATCAGAAACAATCGGCGGTGATGTCGGCACTCGCCTTTGCTCAGGATGAGAAAGGCTGGCTGGCCAATGAGACCATGGACTTCATTGCCCATTATCTGGGCATGCCCGCGATCGCGGTATACGAAGTGGCGACGTTCTATAACATGTATAACCTGCAGCCGGTGGGCAAATACAAGCTTACCGTTTGCACCAATTTGCCCTGCGCGCTGTCAGGCGGAAATGATGCAGCTGCACGTCTCAAGCAGAAGCTCGGTATCGGTTTCAACCAGACGAGCGCCGATGGAAAATTCACCTTGAAGGAAGGCGAGTGCATGGGTGCCTGCGGTGATGCGCCCGTGCTGCTGGTGAATAACAAGCGCATGTGCAGTTTCATGTCCGACGACAAGATCGATCAACTGCTGGAGGAGTTAAGCAAGTGACACAACTCACCCAGATACTTCTGGCAGGATTGAACCCGTCTGACTCCGACGACTGGCGCCTCAAGAATTATGTGCAGCGCGATGGCTATGCCGCGCTCAGAAAGATTCTGAGCGAAAACATTCCGCCGGCAAAAATCATTGAGGAAGTGAAGAAATCCGCACTACGCGGGCGCGGCGGCGCGGGTTTCCCGACCGGACTGAAATGGAGCTTCATGCCCAAGCAATATGAGGGCGCCAAATATCTGGTATGCAATTCTGATGAAGGCGAGCCGGGCACTTTCAAGGATCGCGACATCATGCGTTACAACCCGCATAGCCTGATTGAGGGGATGGCCATCGGTGCTTACGCGATGGGTATCAGAACCGGCTACAACTACATTCATGGCGAGATCTGGGATACCTACGAGCGCATGGAAGAGGCAGTAGATGAAGCGCGTGCCGCAGGTCTGTTGGGCGACAACATACTGGGTTCCGATTTCAGTTTCCAGTTGTACAACCATCACGGCTACGGTGCATACATCTGTGGCGAGGAAACCGCCTTGCTGGAATCGCTCGAAGGCAAGAAAGGCCAGCCGCGCTTCAAGCCGCCATTCCCTGCGAGTTTCGGTCTCTATGGCAAACCCACCACTATCAATAATACCGAGACGCTTGCTTCAGTGCCCTGGATCATTCGCAACGGTGGCGAGAAGTTTCTGCAGATCGGCAAGCCCAACAATGGGGGTACCAAGATTTTCTCGGTGTCAGGCCATATCAACAAGCCGGGCAACTATGAGGTGCCGATGGGTACGCCTTTTGCGAAACTGCTGGAAATGGCGGGTGGCATGCGCGGCGGCAGAAAACTGAAAGGGTGCATTCCTGGCGGATCATCCATGCCGGTATTGCCCGGCGATATCATGATGCAGACTGACATGGATTATGACTCTCTCGCCAAGGCCGGCTCCTTTCTTGGTTCCGGCGCGGTCATCATCATGGACGACACTACCTGCATGGTAAGGGCGCTGGAGCGATTGTCATATTTTTATTATGAGGAATCCTGCGGCCAGTGCACGCCGTGCCGCGAGGGCACCGGCTGGCTCTACCGTGTGGTGCACCGGATTGAAACCGGCAAGGGACGGATGGAAGACTTGGATCTGCTCAACAACGTGGCCGACAATATTCAGGGGCGCACCATTTGCGCACTGGGTGATGCGGCAGCGATGCCGGTCCGCGCCATGATTCAGCATTTTCGCGACGAGTTTGTATACCACATAGAGCACAAGAAATGCCTGGTGTAACCCGGATGCCCACAGATAATTTGGCTTTCCCATTTTATGCGTGCTCACTCGTGACCAATCCAAGAGTTTATAGCTAATCAGTAGTGTCCGGTTAAAAATCGAACAGATTTAGTTGATTAGCGAAATAGGCCTGTTCTGAAAACTGCCCGCTGCCTGAAAAGGCTTGTGATAACT
>JAYSQR010000100.1:0-43713 GCA_043721435.1 Nitrosospira sp.
ACCCGCTGATTTCGCTAACCAGTTTTATGCCAACAGACAACAATCTGCGGCATAATCTAGATGACTTGCCCGTCCACTAAATCGGACTCCGCTCAGAATCTCATCATACTTAATCGGGCGAGCCTTAATTGACTGGCCAGGCCTGAGGTATTCCGTCACATCACGGCAGAAACCCCATATAACTTGTGAGCCCGGAACAAATCCACTAAATTGGGTATTAGATATGGATGCTTTAGCGCTTGTTACGGACACGCTCGTGATTGTTATTTCGACATCTGAGTTTTTGTTACTATCTACAAATGCTTGTGCAGGATTTTGAGAAAGTCTTTTAACGCTTGCATAAACAAGTCGTCTCCCATGTTCTATCTTGGTAATACAAACGTCAATCGACGAGCCCACTTTAAGTTCTTTTATATTAAGCCGGCTCGAAGTTAAATCCCAAGATAATTCACTGACAGGTATAACCCCTTCTACACCCTCCTCAAGCTCGCAGTTAATTCTGCGTTCCTCAACTTGGCGAATAATCACAGAGCATTTCGAACCAATAGTGTACTTACTGATATTGGTCCAAGGATCAATTAACTGGGGTAGTCTACATATGAATGTCTTATGGGCAATGTCAAATCTAGTTGGAGTGACAATCAACGTGCTACCAATTGGAAATCGAGGTGATAATAAGGTGAAACGGCTGTGAGTAAGTGCATTGCGAGGAAGATATGCCAAAATATCACTTTCTGGAATCGACACATTGATGCCGGTTTCATCATCATTTTTTGAAATTATTCGGCATACCTTAGTTTCAATTGAAGCGTCGGGTAAGCAATGAATCTGTCGAATCACTTCACTCGGATCAGTTTGAGTATCTTTATTCGATAGGCGGATTGTTTGGTTGTCAGAATTAAATTCAAGAATGCGAAGAGATAATGTCTGGTCATATTCAAAGTAGCGTCTAAGGTCAGGAATGTCCATCGACGAAGCATCCTGCTTGTTGATGACTACTCGCAATCCTTCAGCGTCTACTACTAGATAATCGCTCGCAACCTCCATCACGATTGCATTGATCTCTCCCGTGGCGTCAAATAGTTGACGCAACCGCGCCCAAGCACTCTGAATAATGGCGGTGGCATCAGGTTTGATGGCTATGCATGTTATCTCGATCTCCCTGCCTTGAGTGTCATGCTTTAAAACGCTTTGATATTGAGTCAAAATATCAAAGCCACCCTTCTCAGAAAGCTCGCGAGCGATGCTTTTAGCAATCTGACTTCTCGCCCTTCCGCGAGAACACAGATAAATACTTCTAAAGTCTTTGTTGGCATAATACATGGCGCGCCTTAAATATGGTTTTATGCCATGTTTTTTATATGTAGATTCATCAGCAACAAGAATTACTCCGATTTTTATGTGTTTGCTCGTGTACTGCAGTTCAGTTCGTTCTCCTTCATCGCGTGTTACCAGACCATATAGCCATTCAATAAAAGTCTCAATTTCGGCATCAATTCCACTCGTTGGTGTGGCATCACCTAGAACTTCGCCTAGGAATTGAAACTCGGGGAGCAGTAGCGGCCTAAAAAAACCTCTGAAATCTGTTTCTTCAAACTGGCGGAACGTTTCTTTTAATTCGTCTGGCTCCTCTCTGAGTCTGTCGTTCTCTCACCTAGCCGTGGCGGTTGACGGCCTAGAATTGGACTTGAGCAGCGCCGCCGAATTACTCAACCATGCCATTAGGCGAAAAACAGCGAGGTAAGGTTCTTCCATACAAAGCAACCGAACTTATACTTATTATCCTATTCCATAACGCAGCCATCCCGGCACAGCGTGGCTTTAATGGGATATTAAAATGATAGTAGATACCGCAATACCAACTCTTTCTGAAATTGTCCAACGCAATCGCGATCTACTAAACGAAAAAGCCGCTGCCGAATTTCTGGACTGTGCGCCAGGCTCTTTATCTGTCTGGCGATCGACTGGAAGATACGCAATTCCATTTATCAAAATTGGCTCCAAAGTACGGTACAAGCGATCCGATTTAGAAGAGTGGCTGGAATCGCGTACCCGGACGAACGGAGCAACAGTATGAGGCCCGCCGAAAATGACAACGCCAGCGGAGAGGCTGGCGAGGTTGGGGCAAATCAAAATACACAACCCGCACAAGATACCACGGCACCGGGCGCAACTCAAGCCATGCGTGATGACGGGATCATGTTTTCCGAAACCTTCGACGGGGTTCATATTGCCAACGAAGGCACCTTCCCGCTTAAAACCAACGTCGAAATTTACTCCGGGGGGGAAATCGGATTAGCGATTTACTTTAGTGACGCCTATATCCTATACGCATTGCCCAGGACTGTCGCGCTTGCATTGGCGCATGGCTTGCTAGAAGCTTGTGGAACGACGCACGCCTTGCCTGAGGGGTGCGATTATGACAGTTGAAAATCTACTACAAACTCTCTCCAAAGTAAGGCGCACCAGGCCGGGAAGCTGGCTTGCGTGTTGCAGCGCCCATGATGACAAGACCGCTTCCCTATCCATTCGTGAGTTGGATGACGGGCGCGTGCTGGTTCATTGCTTCGCAGGCTGCTCAGTCGAGGAAATTCTTTCGTCTGTTGGGCTGACATTCGATGATCTGTTTCCCGTGAAAGAAATCCAACACAGCAAACCTGAACGGCGGCCCTTCCCTGCCGTCGATATTTTGCGGGCTGTCGCTAACGAAGCCCTGATTGTCTACCTGGCTGCGGTTGCTGTTGCAAAAGGGCAAAACCTGCCTGAGTTTGAAATCACGCGATTACTGACCGCCGCGAGTCGAATCCAAGCAGCATTGACCGCAGGGGGAGTCTCGAATGAAAATTAAATCTGTAGAAAAAGGCGCGGCTTTTCTTGATGAGCTGGCAACACACTCACCAGGAAGCGCCGGGCTTGATTTAAAAGTGGTGGCCGGTGCAAAGGGTATCGCCGCAAGGCTTTACACCCTTGTCAGTGGTGCAGATTACTTGCGCGACTGACATTACACCAAAGCCAATTGACTGGTTATGGCATGGCTGGCTTGCTCGTGGGAAATTGGAAATTTTCGCGGGTATGGCTGGCACTGGCAAAACGACCATAGCAATTGCACTCGCGGCAACGGTAAGTATTGGTGGGCGGTTTCCAGACGGTACACGCTCACCAGTGGGGCATGTGTTGATATGGAGCGGGGAAGATTCCGCAGAAGATACCCTGGTTCCACGTCTAATTGCTGCCGGTGCTGATCTATCCAAAATCCATTTCATCGGCGATGTAAAGCACGGTGACGAAATACGAAGCTTTGATCCTGCTATCGACATAGCCGCGCTGAACCATGCCGCTGCACGGATCGGCAATATCTCCATGTTGATAGTTGACCCGATCGTTAACGCGGTGGCCGGTGATTCTCATAAAAATGGTGAGGTTCGCCGGGCATTGCAACCGCTCGTAGACTTTGGTGAAAAAATGAATTGCGCTGTGATGGGAATATCTCACTTCTCAAAAGGTACGGGCGGCAAAGAACCATTGGAACGCGTCACTGGTTCGCTGGCTTTCGGAGCCTTGGCGCGGATTGTCCTGGCAACTGCGAAGATAACCGAGGGCGAAACGAGCAGGCGCATATTCTGTCGGGCAAAGTCCAACATCGGGCTGGATGACGGCGGCTTTGAATACAGCCTGAACCAGAGTGAAATTGCTGGCTACCCTGGCTTGTTTTCAAGTTACGTTCTTTGGGGGAATGCTGTTGAAGGTTCGGCACGTGAACTACTGGCAGAACCAGATAACCGGGAATCTGGCGAACAGGACGGCACGGCATTGGATGACGCCAAGGATTTTTTGAGAGAACTACTCAAAGACGGTTCGTTGCCACAAAAACAAATTGAAATTGATTCCAAGGGCGCGAGCTATTCCATGCGGACGGTGCGTCGGGCAAAAGATGCTCTAGGTATTAAGTCCGTTAAAAATAAAGTGGATAAATGCTGGTACTGGAAACTAGCTGGCAACATGTCCAAAGATGGTGAAGATGTCCAACATGGCCATACAAATAGTATGGACACCTTGGCCACCTTGACTGAATCCTGCCAGTTTGAGGTTGAAATATGAGTCCGGCGGAAGTCATCAGAGATGCCACGGCGGATGGTGTCATTCTCACCCTGGCTACTACCGGCAGGATCAAAGCAAGCGGGAATAAGGAATCAGTCAATCGCTGGCTTACGTTAATCAGTGAACATAAACCGGGCATTCTTGAGGCGCTGCACCCGGCGGCAGAATTAAAGCGACTAGTGCGGCTGTGCGGTGAGTTCTACGGATTCACTGAGGAAGAACAAGCTGAAGCCTTAGCGGTGGCACTGGCTGACTTTGATAGCGCAATGACCTGCTTTTCAACAATGGAGCGTGAGATTGAGACCGGCAACAAACTGAGGGAGGGGTAGGGTCATGCACATCCCTAGAGCCTATACATTGAACACCGGATGTGGTCATTTCCTTTGCGAAACCATAACAATTCGGGAAAATAAAATCCGCTCATCCTTGGGTGACGAGCACAGCCCCCCGGTGGGGTACTTCCGTTCCCTGACGCTTTTTCGAAACCTAGACCGCTATGGTTCTCACAGACAGATTAAATTCACCTTGAAGGAAAATCAAATGGCAGGCACAAAGGGCAGAAGTGGCGGGCAGCGGACGGGAGCAGGAAGACCGGCGAAACCACCGGCGCTGTTGACCGTGGCGGATACCAGTGATCCGATGCAATTTATGCTGTCAGTTATGCGCGATCCAACGGCTGATGCACGGCTACGTGTCGATGCGGCTAAGGCGCTGCTGCCATACCTGCACAGGAAGAAGGGCGAGCCAGGAAAAAAAGCAGCGGCGGCTGACGCAGCGCAGAAGGCATGCTCTGGGAAGTTTGCTCCGGGCAAGTCGCCCACGTTAGCCACCGTCACACAGTTTTCGGGAAAGCACACCACGGAATAGCCCACGCAGTCTGACTGTAATTGCAAGTGGTTTGTAGAAGAGAGTAACATAGCCCATGCTAGAAAATTAGCAGAGGCCAATGTTATGAGCATCATTGACAAGTTCAAAAGACTGATTTTCGGTGCAAGCGGTGACTCGGAAGCCCAATCCCTCCGAAAGCAACTCGGATATGACCTTCCCAGCGCAAGCAGTGACTCTGCGGAGCAACCGACGGCACGTCGCGCTCCTGTTCTTATTTCAAATAGCTACGTTGTCTTTGACCTGGAAACTACCGGCCTAAATTCAGATATTCATCAGATTATTGAAATTGGCGCGATTCGCATAAATGCTGGATCAACAAAGGCCGATACCCTTAGTGCTCTGATAAAAATTGACGGCGATGTACCGACCATAATAACCGAGATAACCGGAATTACCAAGGAAATGCTTGACCGGGAAGGCGAGCCAATTGAAACAGTGTTACCCCAATTCCTAACGTTCTTCGGTGACCTTCCCCTCGTTGCATTCAATGCAAAATTTGACATGGGATTCCTGCACGCCGCTGCGAAGGCTCAAGGTTTCAAGATTAAAAACAAGCATTCTTGCGCGCTTATAATGGCAAGGCGCGCATGGCCTGGACGAAAAAGCTACAAGCTGTCGGAACTCGCCAAGTCGGCAGGATTGGCGACACAAAACCACCGTGCGCTAGCGGACTGTGAATTGGCGCTGCAAATCTATATGGCCGCAGCCATCCAGCTACGCAACGCGTAACAACGTACTGGAGGAATGGCGACGGAACTGTGGTCAGTATGTCCGCACCACCGACCGACCCGACCAAGTGTCGGGTTTTTTCATTTCCGATCACTGTTAAAGCGGCCTTTTATGTAACCCCAGCGTAACCCTGGTAATAACAAGCAACTTGCTTTTGTGCTCAACTCATTGATTTTATGGCGCCCTGAACACGAATCGAACGTGTGGCCTACCCCTTAGGAGGGGGTTGCTCTATCCACTGAGCTACCAGGGCGGAAGCGGCATTTTACGCTATTATTCCAGTATGAATAAACCCGAGCAGGCTCCTGATGCGGCTCCTGCACAGCGTAATAAACTGCCGCGCACCGTGGTTGTCCTCGGCCTGGTCAGTTTCTTCAACGATTTCGCTTCCGATATCGTCATCCCGCTCATTCCGATTCTGCTCGCGACTGTGCTGGCCGCCGGACCGGTGGCGCTGGGCCTGATCGAGGGCGTCGCCGATGCGGTGGCGAGCCTGCTCAAGCTGTGGTCGGGACGCCATTCTGATGCCATGAGCGGGCGGCGCAAGGGGCTGACGGTGATGGGCTACACGCTGTCCAATCTCTCCCGCCCATTACTCGGGCTGGCCGGCTCCTGGCCGATGTTGCTGTTGTTGCGCAGCATCGACCGGGCTGGCAAGGGTCTGCGCAGTGCACCGCGCGATGCGCTGGTGGCAGATGCAACGCCGCCGCACATGCGCGGCTACGCCTATGGCTTTCACCGCGCGCTGGACAATGGCGGGGCGGTGGCGGGAAGTCTGGCTGCGGCGGCAGCGCTGGCGTGGTCTGGCTTGAGTCTCACCGAGGTGATTCTGTGGTCGGCGGTTCCGGGCTTTGTCGCGGTGCTGCTGCTGGGCGTGGGCGTCAAGGAAGAAAAGCCCGCCGTGGCGCCAACCCCTGTGGTACTGCCGCCTTTGCGCTGGTCGGTGTTGTCGTTGCCGATGCGGCGCTACCTGCTGGTGCTGGTACTGTTCACTTTCGCGCGCGCCTCGGAAACATTCATTCTGCTGCTGGGGCACCAATTGGGCGTGGGAGTGGTCGAATTGTTGTTGCTGTGGTCGGCATTGAGTCTTGCCAAGGCGACCACTTCCACCTGGGGCGGGCAACTGGCCGATCGCGTCGGGCGCGGGGCCTTGATGCTGATCGGCTGGACGGCATTCGCGCTGTCGTTCCTGCTGCTCGGGCTGGTCACGGATAGCGCCGGACTGTGGGCAGTGAGCATTTTCTATGGCCTGTGCATGGGCATGAGCGAAGGTGCGGAGCGCGCCATCATCAGCGATTATGCCGACCCCGGCGAGCGCGGCACGGCATTTGGCTGGTATCATCTGATGGTAGGCATCGCGGCGATTCCCGCGGGACTGTTGTTTGGTAGCATCTGGCACTTCCAGAGTGCAGCGATGGCATTCTTTTTCGCCGGTGGGCTGGCGGCTTTTTCGGCTCTGTTGTTGCGGTGGTGGGCGTGGCCAGTCAGATAAAATAAGGAATAATTCCATTTATCTTTCAAAACAATAACCATGTAGGGTGCATTCCATGCACCAGACACACGGCAAATCAACGTGGTGCATGGAATGCACCCTACGATATTTCACTTTTGATTTAAAAATGGAATGAGACATGAGATGGGACAGCACTTCAAGCTTCACACAGGAGATGCATCATGAAATCGCTAACTGTCATCACCACGCTGCTGGCGGCGGTTCTGTTTTTCGGGAGCCATGCCGTGCGTGCTGAATCGCCCAAGGTGGGCCAGCCCGCACCGGATTTCAAGCTGCCCGACCAGAACGGCCAGATCCACACACTGGCCGATTTTCGCGGCAAATGGCTGGCACTGTATTTCTACCCCAAGGACGACACGCCCGGCTGCACCGAGCAGGCATGCAAGTTCCGCGACGACCTGCACCAGATTACGGCATTGGGCGCACAAGTGATCGGCATCAGCGTGGACAATACCTCCAGCCATGCCGCCTTCGCCAAAAAATACAATCTGCAGTTCCCGCTTCTTTCCGACAGCAAAGCCGAGACTGCCGCGCGCTACGGTTCGCTGCTCAATCTGGGCATCATCAAATTTGCCAAGCGCAATACTTTCCTGATTGATCCGCAAGGCATCATCGTCAAGGTCTACCTGTCGGCCAGCGCCTCGCGCAATGCGCTGGAAGTGGTGGAGGATTTGAAGAAGCTGACAGCTTTATGAGGGCACCGTTAAAAATCCAGATTTCGTCACAATACTTTGTTGCTCACAAAAAATGTTTCCTTACATATCGGTCATATGCTGCGTCTATATTTTTTGTTCCCGCCGCGTTTTGTTTAGAACTTTGAATTTTTAAAGGGCCCTTTATAAAACTCGGCAGTGCAGTTTTACGATCTACTGATTTTAATTAAAGATTTGGTGCCGCAGCTTCTGTAGAATGACCGCAACAATAACAATGGAGAATACTGATAATGGCAAATCTGAGCGAAGACCAGCTGGCACAGCTGAAACAGGCGCTGCAACAGCGTTACCTGGAATTGCAGGAAGACGTGCGTGGCGAATTGGAGCGCTCAGGCGACCAGCGCTATATTGATCTGGCCGGCAAGGTAGGTGATGTCGGTGACGATTCGGTGGCCGACATGCTGGTGGATATCGACACTGCCATCGTTGATCGCCAGGTACAGGAAATGCGCGAGATAGAAACATCCCTAAAACGCCTGGCGGCGTTGAACTTTGGTGATTGTGCCGATTGTGCCGGTGAAATTGGCTTTGCCCGGCTGCTGGCTTACCCTACTGCGCAACGCTGTACCGCGTGCCAGAGCCGGCACGAGAAAACTCATCACCACGAGTCGAATCCGAGCTTGTAGCAATCATGCTTTGGCGCTCTCTGGCGCGCAGTGAATCTTGACCAGGCGTGCGCAACATTGAGTGACCAAGCAGAAAGAGGACGTAATTCTTGTTTCTCAGGAAAGATTCGCCAAGATCCTGGCCAGCGAGAATTGCTCACGGCCCACTTCCTCGGCATGGTCCGGTCCGAACTCTGCCAAACGGCGCGCCGCCTCGACCGTAGCAAGGACCGCAGCCACTGTATTCAGCGAACAAGAGACTGTGCGCTGCATCAACTGCCGCCGACGCGCGGCAGGCGCGCCCGCAGCGCGGCTATTTCATCAAGCAGATCGAGTGCCAGTGCCACACCGGGCGGGTTAAGTTCCAGATCGTTCGACAGCCGCAATGCCAGCCGCGCACGGCGCAGGGACTCACCGCTGAAACGCCAGTCTTGGGGTGACTCGCCGGCTGGTTCCAGCACCCCTTCAAAAACCCAGGTCATCACATGCTCCTCGTCGGCGCTGCAGGCCTGACACAATTCCACCAGCGTCAAATGGACTTCCTCTTCGACTACCGTCCCCTGAATGAATGGTATATTGGTCTGGTTCATGTCGGATCATCCCTTCAGGTGTGTTCGGGGGTTGAAATCAAAGGCCTTCGCCATCGCCCGGTAGGCCTCCTGTGCGCTCTCGCTCTCGGCCGGCGGCAGGGCAATCGTTAGCGTTACGTACAGATCGCCCGGCGGCGTACCCGGAATACCCCGGCCTTTCATGCGCAACTGACGGCCCGCCACCGAGCCGACGGGAATCGTGAGCTGCACCGGACCCTCGGGCGTCGGTGCGGTAACCGAGGCTCCAAGCGCGGCCTCCCAAGGAGCCAGTGGCAGGTCCAGATAGACATCGCGGCCGTCAGCGCGAAACTGCGGATGGGGATTGAAGGCAATTTCCAGATACAGGTCGCCCGCCTGCCCCCCACCCAGCCCCGGACCACCCTGGCCGGCCAGACGGAGGTGCTGACCGGCACGGACGCCTTTGGGAATACTCATGTCCAGCTTGCGCTCCTGCAACGTGCCGCGGCCCTGCGCATCCTGCACTGGCATGCGCAGCGAGATGCTGCGCCGGGCGCCATGATAGGCGTCGGCTAGATCGATCAGCACTTTGGCGTGGTGGTCCTGACCCTGCGCATGCATATGCGTACGCTGCCCGGACCGGGCCTGACGGCCGAACAGCGCTTCGAAAAAGTCGCTGTGATCAGCTCCCGGACCGGCTCCAAAGTCTCGGCCATTGAATTCGAACCCGGCATCCCAGCCCGGCGGCGGCTGGAAATCCTGCCCGGTCTTCCACTGGCTGCCCATCTGGTCGTAGGGCGCGCGTTTCTCCGGGTCCTTCAGCACCGCGTAGGCTTCACCCAGCTCCTTGAAGCGTGCTTCGGCATCAGGATCCTTGCTCACATCCGGATGGTACTTGCGCGCCAGCTTGCGGTAGGCGCGTTTGACGTCGTCCTGCGTTGCGCTGCGCGGAACGCCGAGAATCTCGTAGTAGTCCTTGAATTTCATGGTGCAGGGCTCGCTTCTGATGTCCGCAAAATCAAAACTTATACCCCTTGCGGCGCAACTCCACAATGACGGATAGGAAATTCGATGGTAACTCACAGATTATCTCTGGCCTTGGCAGCGACAGTCAATCGGGAATTTCGTGCCGAGAGCCGCTGAAAAACGGCTGGAATCGCGACGAAAGGCACTGCCTGTGGCCACACAGGCACAAGCTACCCCATGCGAGCGACGGCGGCTCGCCTTGCTTTGACACCTGACGGACGATGCGCTGATTGAATCCGTATTCCGGTGCCGGTTGGGCCTATGAGTCGTTCTCGCCCCGCTGATGAAAGCTTGTCGCAATCATATCGCCAATTCATTCGACCCAATAATGCGATATTTCAACAATTATTGTATTATTGTCACATGGACAAACTCGCAGCCACTTCAGTTTTTGAATCCCTTTCTTCCGGCGTGCGGCTGGATGTGTTTCGGCTGCTTGTCAAGAAAGGGCTGGACGGCATGGTGGCAGGGGAAATCGCTGCTGCACTGGGTGTGCCGCCCACCAATCTTTCTTTCCACCTGAAAGTACTGACGCAGGCGCGCCTGCTAACCGTTGAGCAGGAAGGTCGCTACCAGCGCTATCGCGCCAATATCGCATTGATGCTGGACCTGATTGCCTACCTGACCGAAGAGTGCTGCTCCGACAATCTTCAGCAGTGTGTTGATTTGCAAGCAGCATTAAACTGTTCCGCAAGCGTGTTACAACCGATTTCTACTAACTCAACAAAGTCCTGAACCATGAACGTTCTCTTTCTCTGTATACCGGGATGCGCTACGCCACCCCGATGATGCAGTTGCAAGACCCGAAGCAGGCCAAGGTGCTGCTGGTCGCACTGGCAGGCTGATTTAAACAAAAGGGCAACCGTATGTCCATGATTGTTTCACCTGCAGAATTCCACCTCAGTTTTCGCGTTTCGGATCTTGAGGAGAGCACGGCGTTCTACACCAATTTCCTGGACGTGGAACCCAAGGATCGGACTTCTCGCTTTTCGACCTTTATCGTGCCGCATCTGCGGTTGAATCTGGTTCTGTTGATCAATGACAGTGACAAGCCGCTGGATACATACAGTCTGCACCACATCGGATTGGGCGTTAGCGACAAAGCCGCAGTCGTCGAAAGCTATTTCCGAGCAAAGGCGAATGGCGCACAAATCGTCAAGCCACCGCGAACGACTTGGCGAGGTACGCCGCTGCACGAGCTATGGCTGCGCGATCCAACGGGGTACGGCATTGAGATCTACGCCCGTTTGACAACCGAGGAGTTGGCAGCGATGCCTGCCAGCCAGGAACCGAGCCGTAAGCTGCCTGTACCAGTCTCTCAAAACCCCGCTGCAAACAGAGGATTGACGTGCTCGTTGCCCTACTGATTTTTCTTGCCACCATTGTGCTGGTGATCTGGCAGCCGCGCGGACTCGGCATCGGCTGGAGCGCGATGCTCGGTGCCCTGCTGGCGCTGCTATCCGGAGCGGTTCATCTCGGTGATATTCCGGCTGTCTGGCAGATCGTCTGGAACGCCACGGCCACTTTTATTGCCATCATCATCATCAGCCTGCTGCTGGATGAAGCTGGGTTTTTTGAATGGGCGGCATTGCGCGTCGCGCGATGGGGCGGCGGGCAAGGCCGGTTGCTGTTTGCGCTGATTGTCCTGCTCGGTGCGTCGGTTTCTGCCTTGTTTGCCAATGACGGCGCAGCGCTGATTCTTACGCCAATCGTGATGGCGATGCTGGTGGCATTGGGTTTCAGCCCGGCGGCAACGCTCGCGTTCGTCATGGCAGCAGGCTTCATCGCCGATGCGGCCAGCCTTCCGTTGATCGTTTCCAACTTGGTCAATATCGTGTCGGCCGATTTTTTCAAGATCGGCTTCAACGAGTATGCCGCGATCATGATCCCGGTAAATATCGCCGCGATCGTCGCTGCCCTGGCCGTGCTGTTGCTCTATTTTCATCGGAGCATTCCGGCGCACTATGACGTGAACCAGCTAAGAGAGCCGAGCAAGGCCATCCGGGATGCGGCCACTTTCCGCGTCGGCTGGGTGGTACTGGTACTGTTGCTGGTCGGATTTTTTGGCCTCGAGCCCCTGGGCGTGCCAGTCAGCGCCGTGGCCGCCGCCGGCGCGCTGCTGCTGCTCGCCGTGGCCGCGAGCGGAAAAGTCATCAGTACCCGCAAGGTGCTGCGCGAAGCGCCCTGGCAAATCGTGATTTTTTCACTGGGAATGTATCTCGTGGTCTACGGGTTGCGTAACGCGGGACTCACCGAGCACATTGCCGGACTGCTCAATTACTTTGCGCAAGGCGGCATATGGGGGGCTGCGTTTGGAACGGGCATTCTCACCGCACTGCTGTCTTCGGTCATGAACAACATGCCGACGGTGCTGGTGGGAGCGCTTTCCATCGATGCTACAAATGCAACCGGCGTGGTCAAGGATGCAATGATCTATGCCAACGTGATCGGCTGCGACCTGGGCCCCAAGATCACGCCCATCGGTTCATTGGCGACGCTGCTATGGCTCCATGTTCTGGCACGCAAGGGTATGACGATAACCTGGGGCTACTACTTCAGGGTGGGCGTCGTACTGACGGTGCCGGTACTGCTTGTTACACTGGCCGCGCTGGCGTTACGCCTGAGTCTCGTGTGACGAAATGCGGGAGCACCTTCGATCGTCCTTGGCGCACTGACTGAACCACACCGTCGGCGAGAAACACAGCATCGCCTGCCCATCGGCCTATTCGGCTTTCGCTCGGAGATAGCAACACGCCGCCGTAATGGCTGTGTTGATGAAGGTGCCGGTGTACTGTTGATTGGTCCGGGTCAACCTTCATTAAGCACGACTGGTCAGCTCTAAGCTCGAGCGCCAACAGCCTTGAGCAACACCAGCACCGCGCCGCTGCCGCCTTCCTCCGGTCTGGCCTGACAGAAAGCCAGCACATCATCGCGCTGCGCCAGCCAACTCCCCACCCTGGTCTTCAGCACCGGTTCGCGATCTTTCGAGCTGAGCCCCTTGCCGTGTATCACTTGCACACAACGCAAACCGCGCTGGCCGCTGCTGTTGAGAAACACCACCAGCTCCAGCCGTGCCTGCTCGCGGGTCAACCCGTGCAGATCAAGCCGCGCCTGTATCCCCCAGTAGCCACGGCGCAGTCGCCGCAATGTCTGGTGCGACACACCGGGACGCATGAATGACCATGCATCGCCTGTCTCTATTTCCAGCGGAATGTGATCGGAGAGCAAATCAGCCGGCGCAGACTGCGCGTCGCGCGGCGTCTGCTGGGGAATGGGTTGGGGGCGCTTGCGCGAGTGGGTGATCTTGTCGGGGGCGGCCAGCGGCGCTACGCCCCGCACTGCGGCGCGGAACAGCGACGTATCTTCATCGCTGCCTGTGGGTGCGGACCCGGCTGCAGGTTTGTCATCACGCCGTTTCATGCGAAATAGCCTGGTCGCCGCTCACCCCAGATGATCGAGATACTTTTCCGCATCCAGCGCCGCCATGCAGCCGCTGCCCGCACTGGTCACTGCCTGGCGGTAGATATGATCCTGCACATCGCCCGCTGCGAACACGCCGGGTATGCTGGTGGCGGTGGCGTTGCCCTGATTGCCACTATGCGTAACGATATAACCATTCTGCATTTCCAGCTGCCCCTGAAAAATATCCGTGTTGGGCTTGTGACCGATGGCAATGAACACGCCTTGCAAGTCCAGGGTCTTGGTGGAACCGTCCGCGGTGCTTTTGATGCGCATGCCGGTGACGCCGGATTTGTCGCCCAGCACTTCATCCAGCACCTGGTTGAACTCCAGCGTGACATTGCCGTTTTTCGCTTTGTCCATCAACTTGTCTATCAGGATTTTTTCCGAGCGGAATTTGTCGCGCCGATGCACCACAGTAACCCGGCGCGCGATATTGGCAAGATACAGCGCCTCTTCCACCGCCGTGTTACCACCGCCTATCACCGCCACATCCTGTCCTTTGTAAAAAAACCCGTCGCACGTGGCGCAGCCGGATACACCCCTGCCCATGAACGCTTCCTCGGAGGGCAACCCCAGATACTGCGCGGAAGCGCCGGTGGCGATGATCAGTGCATCGCAGGTATAGGTTGCCTGATCGCCGGTGAGCGTGATGGGTTTGTCCGTGAGCCTGGCGGTGTGAATGTGATCAAAAATGATCTCGGTGTTGAAGCGCTCCGCATGTTTCTGGAAGCGCTCCATCAGTTCCGGACCCTGCACGCCCATCGCGTCCGCGGGCCAGTTGTCGACATCGGTGGTAGTCATGAGTTGGCCACCCTGGGCCATCCCGGTGATGATCACGGGTTTCAGGTTGGCGCGCGCGGCATAAACTGCGGCGGTATACCCGGCCGGGCCGGAACCAAGAATGAGAAGGCGGGAGTGTATGGTTGTCATAGATGTCCAGAATTAAAAGTCTTTTTCACCGCAGAGGGCGCGGAGGAAAGGCAAACAAAAAAACATCCAAGCAAAGAAAAAGGCAGCACGTTTCTTTGCTAACGTTTTTGACGTTTGGTTTCCTCTGTGTCCTCCGCGTCCTCTGCGGCCAATAATTTGCTTCTACGCTAAGCCAAGCGCTGTTCGACCCAGGCCGCCACGCTTTCCAGTGCTGCGGGCAGATTATCCGGCTCGGTGCCGCCTGCCTGCGCCATGTCGGCGCGACCGCCGCCCTTGCCGCCAACCTGTTGCGCGACCATATTCACCAGCTCGCCCGCCTTGATTTTCGCAGTGAGGTCCGGCGTTACGCCGGCAATCAGCGTGACCTTGCCGTCGGCCACTGCGGCCAGCACGATGGCGGCAGATTTGAGTTTATCCTTGAGCTTGTCCAGGGTTTCGCGCAGGGTCTTGGCATCCGCACCTTCCAGGCTGGCTGCCAGTACCTGCGCGCCTTTCACTGCCTGCGCCTGGGCGACGAGATCGCCGCTCTGCGAACCGGCAAATTTCGACTTCATCTGCGCCAGTTCTTTTTCCAGGTGTTTTACGTTGTCCAGGATTTGTGCAATGCGCGCGGCGGCTTCCTGCGGCTGCGCCTTCACCGCGTCTGCTACCTGTTGCAATTGTGTTTCCTGCTGCTGGATGTAGGCCAGTGCGCCCTCGCCCGTCACCGCTTCCACCCGCCGCACCCCCGCCGCCACGCCGCTCTCGGCCACGATCTTGAACAGGCCGATGTCGCCGGTGCGCCTGACGTGGGTACCGCCGCACAACTCGCGTGAGGAGCCGATGTCCAGCACCCGTACTTCGTCGCCGTATTTCTCGCCGAACAGCATCACCGCACCGGTTTTTTGCGCATCCGCAATCGTCATCACGCGCGCCGCCGTTGCTGCATTGGCAAGAATTTCCGCATTCACCAGGACTTCCACTTTGCGGATTTCCGCATCCGTCAGCGGCTGGTTATGCACGAAGTCAAAGCGCGTCTTGTCGGCATCGACCAGCGAGCCTTTTTGCTGCACGTGGCTGCCCAGCACTTCGCGTAGCGCCTTGTGCATCAAATGCGTGACCGAGTGGTTGCGCTCGGTGCGCGCGCGCGCTGCCGGATTGACTTCCGCCAGCACCTTGTCGCCGGTGACCAGCCGCCCGCTGCGCAGCAATCCCTTGTGACCGAATACATTCGCCTGGATTTTTTGCGTATCCGCCACGGCGAACGTGCCGTTGCCGGCCAGCAGCTCGCCGCGGTCTCCCACCTGCCCGCCGGATTCGGCATAAAACGGTGTTTGATCGAGCACCACCACCGCCTCATCGCCGGCCTCGATAAAATCCACCCGGCTGCCTTGCCGGTAGATGGCAAGCACTTGGCCTTCGTGCTGCAAACTGTCGTAGCCGTGGAATTGCGTCGAGCTGCCGCTGTGCTCCATCCCTTCCTGCATGGTGAACTTGCTCGCCGCCCGCGCCTGTTCCTGATCCTTTTTCAGCTCGGCATTGAAACCTGCTATATCGACTGTAACTCCACGCTCGCGACATACATCCTGCGTCAGGTCAAGCGGGAAGCCATAAGTAGCGTGGAGCTCAAATGCCGCTTTGCCATTTAGGAATGACAAGGCAGGAATTGATGATCTTGCGACTTCAAATAGCTCAACAGGAAAGTTAATCGTATTTGCTGATACTATTTTCCGCAGTTCTTCCACAATTGAACTGGTTTCATCAACAGTAACTAGAACTACGACTAGTTTTCTGATATTAAAAGAATGCTCAGTTTCTTTACGCCTTATTAAATAACTCAGCCCTTCCAAAAGCCTATTTTTGACCGATTCCAATTGACCTGATCCATTCAAGTACAAACATACTTGCTCATCCCTATCTTTCCTATCTTTTCCCTCAGATCCGGAATGACCGTCAAAACGTACCGAACCTTCATGAGATGAAGTAGTCCATAATCGACCAGTTTTTTCCGCAAGCCATGTTCGTAGAGGATAAATCCACAATTCAGAATCAAGCCGAGCCATTCCTTGCTCAATTGTTGTAAAGAACCTCTCTTCTTCATGTTTCAGGATGTCAGCAATTCGTGTTTGTCCACTCACCAGTTCGGGATAAGCCACACCCATTTCGCCAACCAGATCCGGCACCATCTTGTGGAAGAACGCCGCGCGCGCACCCAGTTTGTTGCCGTGGCGGATGGCGCGGCGGATGATGCGCCGCAGCACATAGCCGCGACCTTCATTGCCGGGAATCACGCCATCGGCGATAAGGAAGGAACAGGCGCGAATGTGATCGGCAATCACCTTGAGCGAATTGCTGGTCAAATCCGTGGTGTTCGTGGCCCGTGCCGCCGCCTTGATCAAAGCCTGGAACAGGTCAATTTCGTAATTGCTGTGCACCTGCTGCATCACCGCAGCAATGCGCTCCAGTCCCATGCCGGTATCCACCGACGGCTTGGGCAGCGGATGCAGTGTGCCGGCACTGTCGCGGTTGTATTGCATGAACACCAGATTCCAGATTTCGATGTAGCGGTCGCCGTCGGCCTCCGCCGTGCCCGGCGGACCGCCCGCAACTGCCGGACCGTGGTCGTAGAAAATTTCCGAGCAGGGACCGCAGGGACCGGTATCGCCCATCTGCCAGAAATTGTCCATGGTGGCGATACGTGCCAACCGCTCCGGCGCAATGCCGATTTCGTTGAGCCAGATGTCGGCGGCTTCGTCGTCCTCGGCGTACACCGTCACCCACAGTTTTTCCTGCGGGATCTGCAGCGTGACAGTGAGGAATTCCCAGGCGAACTGGATCGCGTTGCGCTTGAAATAATCGCCGAAACTGAAATTGCCCAGCATCTCGAAAAACGTGTGATGCCGTGCGGTATAACCGACATTTTCCAGATCGTTATGCTTGCCGCCCGCACGCACGCAGCGCTGCGAACTCACTGCCCGCACATAGGGGCGCTTGTCCTGGCCGAGAAACACGTCCTTGAACTGCACCATGCCTGCATTGGTGAACAGCAGCGTGGGATCATTGCCGGGAACGAGCAGACTCGACGCCACGATGGTGTGGCCATGTGACTCGAAAAATTCGAGAAATTTCTGTCTGATTTCGCTGCTGTTCATGTCGGCTTCATTTGATTCAGCTACTCGTCCCGGGACAGCAACACCCGCCGTATTACCTCCGGCGCAAATCCCCGGCTCAGCAGGAAACGCATCTGCTTGCCGTGCTCTTTCGCATCGACGGGTGCTGCGGCAAATCTTTTCCGCCACATCTCACGTGCCGCATCCAGTTCGGTTCCCTTGAGCTCGGGCAGCGTGGCGGCGATCAAATCCTCGGCTATGCCTTTTTCCCGCAATTCATGCACGATGCGCTGGCTGCCAAACTTTTTCCTGCGCACTTGCACCACCTGCTCAAGCATGCGCCGGGCTGACAGAAAACCGCGTTGCTCCAACGCATCCAGCATGGCAGAAAGTTCTGCGGAATCCTCGGCGTGCGGTGCTAGCTTTTTTTCCAGCTCCAGCCGGGAGTGTTCCCGCCGAGCCAGATAACCTAGCGCGCGGGCTTTCAGGCTGGGTTCGCCCGCCATGATAGCTATTCCGCAGCGATGGCTTCCGCCTGGCCGACAACTCCTACGGCGGCGCGAATTTTCGCCTCGATTTCTTTCGCTATCTCGGGATGCTCTTTCAGATATTCGCGCGCGTTATCCTTGCCCTGACCGATTTTTTCGCCGTTGTAGGCATACCATGCACCCGATTTATCGACCAGCTTATGCAGCACCCCCAGTTCGACAATCTCGCCTTCGCGCGAAATGCCTTCACCGTAGAGGATATCGAATTCGGCCTGCTTGAATGGCGGCGCCACCTTGTTCTTGACCACCTTGACCCGGGTTTCGCTGCCGATCACCTCGTCACCTTTCTTGATGGCTCCGGTACGGCGGATGTCGAGGCGCACCGATGCGTAGAATTTGAGTGCGTTGCCGCCGGTGGTGGTTTCCGGATTGCCGAACATAACGCCGATTTTCATGCGTATCTGATTGATGAAAATTACCATGGTGTTGCTGCGCTTGATGTTGGCAGTGAGTTTGCGCAACGCCTGCGACATCAATCGCGCCTGCAGACCCATTTGCGGTTCGCCCATTTCGCCTTCGATTTCCGCGCGCGGCGTCAAGGCCGCAACCGAGTCTATTACCACCACATCCACCGAACCGGAACGCACCAGCATGTCGGCGATTTCCAGCGCCTGCTCACCGTTATCGGGCTGGGAAATCAACAACTCCTGCACATTGACGCCGATCTTTTGCGCGTACTGCGGATCCAGCGCATGTTCCGCGTCGATGAACGCCGCCGTGCCGCCGATCTTTTGCACCTCCGCAATCACTTGCAGAGTGAGCGTAGTCTTGCCGGACGACTCCGGGCCGTAGATTTCTATCACCCGTCCGCGCGGCAGCCCACCTACGCCCAGCGCAATGTCGAGTCCCAGTGACCCGGTGGAAACCACCTCGATATCCTTGGCCACATCGCTGGCACCGAGACGCATGATCGAGCCTTTGCCAAATTGCTTCTCGATCTGGGAAAGGGCTGCTGCCAGCGCTTTGCTTCTGTTTTCGTCCATGGGTTTATCCTTTTAAGTATCCGCCGGATTATCGCACATGCGACTTGGCGCGGGAAGGCGGCGGAAGGGTTGGTCTGCCTGAAAATATCTTGTTGTCGCTGGGCACTTGCGGTATTTTGCAGCGCATAGAATTGGTATAGCGCGAGATACCCGCTTCGTCCACACGAAGTGACTCCCGCGGCACGCTGGCGTTTACCGGGACGACTGAGTCAGCGGATGTTTCACGCGAGGATGGGAGCGGATTCGCGCAACAGGTCTATCACCCCTTGCAGCGCCGCCGCTACTGCTTGCCGTCTTACTGCTTCGCGATCACCGCTGAAATGCCGGGTTGCGCTAAGCGCCAAACCGTCTTTCTTTACCCAGGCAAAGCAGACCATGCCCACGGGTTTTTCTGCCGTGCCACCATCAGGGCCGGCGATGCCGGTAATTGCCACCGCCACCTGCGCACGGCTGTGAGAAATAGCGCCTGCCGCCATTTCCTGTGCGGTCTGCTCGGATACCGTGCCGTGTTGTTTCAGGGTTGCAGCGCTCACACCCAGCATTTCCTGCTTTGAAACAAGGCTGTAGGTGATAAAACCACGCTCATACCAGGCGGAGCTGCCCCTCTTTGAGGTAATCGCCTGCCCCAGCCAGCCACCAGTGCAGGATTCGGCGCTGGCAAGCATCAATCCCTGCTGGATCAGGTCTATGCCGACGTGTCCGGCAAGCAGCAGCAGCGCGCGGTCATCCAGAATAGTCATGATCCCTTAGCCCTTAAGAAGTTTTTGCGACATCGCGGCATTATGGCATTGTAAGTGCTTTCCACGCCGCCAGACACAGCAGCGTGAAAAACGCCGCCAGCAAATCATCGAACATCACGCCGAAGCCACCGCGCAGCTTCTTGTCATAGTATCCAATGGGCGGCGGCTTGAAGATATCAAACAGGCGGAACAGCAAAAACGCGAATGCCTGCCACATCAGGGTATTCGGCGTGAACACCAGCACCAGCAGAAAAGCAACGATCTCATCCCACACCATGCCGCCATGATCGTGATTGCCGAGTGCCTTGCCGGTGACGCTGCACGCCCAGATGCCGATAATGAACAGCGCACCGATGAATAACAGGAAGTTAGCCGGGCCTAGGTATAGATTGGCCAGTCCAAATAAAAGAAATGCAGCCAGTGTCCCCATGGTGCCGGGTGCCACCGGACTCAAACCCGCGCCGCCGCCGAAGGCGATGAAATGCGCGGGGTGCCGCATCACAAACTCCCAATCGGGATGCGCGTGATCGGATGCGGGGTGCGGTGCCAGTCCCGGTTCGGGTGTCAATTGGTCATCAGGTGCGGAAGTGGTCATAGCCCCTTGCCTCCAACGCTATCGGTTCGCCTGCTGCATCCAGCACCGCCAAGCCCTCCCCTTGATTGATTCTGCCGATACGGGTCAGCGGAACCCCCAGTTCTCGGGAGAGGTCCTCGATTTTTCCGCATTTTGCCTTGGGTGCGGTAAAACAGAGCTCGTAATCATCCCCGCCTGCCAGCAGGCAGTTGATCGCCAGTATCTGGGGAAGATATTTTTCCATCACCGCCGAGTGCTTTATCGCGTTCATTTCGATGACAGCCGCAACTTTGGAACATTCCAGAATATGCCCCAGGTCTGCCAGCAGTCCATCGGAAATATCAATGGCGCTATGGGCAAGACCTATCAAGCGTTGCCCCAGTTCGACCCGTGCCACAGGCAGATGCAGCGCAGGCAGGCACGCCAGGACTTCACCGGGCTCGAGCGCGATGCGCTGCTGGGCGTGAGCAAGCGCCAAAGCCGCGTCGCCCAATTGGCCGGACACCCAGATATCGTCACCCGGCCGGGCGCCGCTGCGTCGCAGGGCTTTTCCTGCTGCCACTTCACCAATTATTGTCACGCAGATATTAAGGGGGCCGCAGGTGGTGTCTCCGCCGATGAGTTCCACCTGATGCGTGCGCGCGAGCCCGAAAAACCCGGCGGCGAACGCCGCCAGCCATGTCTCATCAGACTGCACCAACAGCCTCGGCAATGCCAGCGCAAGTGTGGCCCAGCGTGGTGTTGCTCCCATCGCCGCCATGTCGGAAAGGTTTACTGCCAGAGATTTATGGCCCAGCATGCGCGGATCGGTATCGGCAAAAAAATGGCGGCCGACTACCAGCATATCAGTGGAAATCGCCAGCTCCGTCCCGGCCGTGGGCTTGATCAATGCCGCATCGTCTCCCACACCCAGCACCACGCTGGGAGTGGGGCGGGTAAAGTAACGCTGAATGATGTCGAATTCGGAGAGCATTCTTTGCAGCCCCTGCTGTCAGGTTGCTGTAGTTACCTCGGATGCCCGCAGCTTTGCCGCCAGTTTGTCCAGCACGCCGTTCACGTACTTGTGTCCGTCAGTGCCGCCATAGGTCTTGGCCAACTCCACCGCTTCGTTGATTACTGCCCGATAAGGTATCTCCGGGTGCTCGGCAAGCTCATAGGTGCCCAGCAGCAGAATGGCAAACTCCACCGGACTGAGTTCTTTGAGAGGGCGGTCGAGGTAAGGCTGGATCTGCTGTTCCAGTTCTGCAGCTTTAGCCAGAGCGCCGCGCAACAGATCTGAAAAAAAGTCCTGGTCAGTCTTGGCAAATTCCTTGCCGTCGCGCAGTTGCGCTTCGATGGCCTCAACAGTTCCACCCGCCACCCGCCATTGGTAAAGTCCCTGCATGGCCAGCTTGCGCGAACAGCGGCGGGTTGCGCGGCCTGGCTTGATTGTCGGCTTGGTTGCCGGGTTGGTCTGTGTCATTGACTTACTTCGTCGAGCTGCCTCAGGAGATTGGCCATTTCTATCGCTACTTGTGCGGCTTCGGCACCTTTGCGGCCCATGCGCGCCAGCGCTTCGTCGTCAGTTTGAGTGGTGAGTATGCCGTTGGCGACCGGAATACCGGTATCAAGCTGTACCGCGGCCACGCCGTTGGCCGATTCATTCGCTACCACTTCAAAGTGATAGGTGTCGCCGCGTATGACCGCACCCAGCGCTATCAGCGCATCAAACTGATCGGTCAAAGCCATTTTTTGCAGCACCAGGGGGATTTCCAGTGCGCCCGGAACTGTTACCAGCAACATGGCCGACTCCTGCACCCCACACTTGGTCAGTTCCGCAGTACAGGCACCCAGCAGCCCTTCACTCACGTCAATGTTAAACCGGCTCATGACGATGCCAACCCGTAATCCGGTACCGTTGAGTTCGGCTTCAAGTTCAAGAATGTTGTCGTAACGCGCCATGTGTACTCCTAATAAAATTAACCGTGAAAACTGTCGCGGCGGCCCGGAAAAGAAACGGTCTGCTATTTCCGTTTTTTATTCTCCGGCTCCAGATACCCTGCCACTTCCAAGCCGAAACCCGTCATGCTTGGCATTTTGCGCGGGATAGCCAGCAACCGCATTTTACCTACATTGAGATCTTTCAGTATCTGTGCGCCGATTCCATAGTCACGCAAGTCTGTTCTGGCCAGAACCGGCGGCGCGGATTCTGCTCGCGTGACCCGCTCCAGCAACTCTGCAGGATTTTCCCGGCGATGCAGCAGTACAATTACGCCACACCCTGCAGCGGCAATTACCCGCAGCGCATCGTTTACACTCCAGGAATGCGTATCGTCATTTACGTCCAGCAGATCGATCACGGACAGCGGCTCATGTACTCGCACCAGAATTTCTGCATTGGAGTCGATTTTGCCTTTCACCAGGGCAAGATGAGTCGCGTTAATGGTCTTGTCGAGGTAAGCGACCAGACGAAACTCGCCATGGGCTGTTTGAATGGGGCGTTCAGCCATGCGCTGCACCAGGCTTTCGGTGCGGCTGCGATAGTGAATCAGATCAGCGATGGCGCCAATTTTGAGCTGGTGCTTCGTGGCGAATTCGATCAAATCGGGCAGGCGCGCCATGCTGCCGTCTTCCTTCAGAATCTCGCAAATCACGGAGGCGGCAGCAAGCCCCGCCAGATGCGCCAAATCGCATCCTGCCTCGGTATGCCCGGCACGCACCAGGACCCCGCCATTTTGCGCCATCAGCGGAAAAATATGGCCGGGCTGGATGATGTCCTCCGGCTTGGCGTCCGCTTTCGTCGCTGCCTGCACCGTGCGGGCGCGGTCGCCGGCAGAAATACCGGTCGTGACCCCGCTGGCGGCCTCTATCGAAAGCGTGAAATTGGTGCCGTGCGGCGAGCGGTTGGTGGACACCATCAGCGGCAGATTAAGCTGACGACAGCGCTCTTCGGTCAGCGTCAGGCAGATCAACCCGCGGCCGTGTGTGGCCATGAAATTGATTGCTTCCGGCGTGATAAACTCCGCCGCCATGACCAGATCACCCTCATTCTCGCGGTTTTCCTCGTCGACAAGAATTACCATTTTGCCGGCTTTGATGTCTGCAACAATATCCAGGATGGGGCTGATAATCATGTCAAACCTTTTTCATAATTGGCGGCGCAACTCAGCGCCTGCTCTACATACCGCGCCAGCATATCGACTTCCAGATTCACTTTCGCGCCGCACTCCAGATCGTGCAATGTCGTCATTGCCAGTGTATGGGGAATGAGGTTGACCCCGAATTCATCCGCCGTTACCCAATTCACGGTCAAACTCACGCCATTCACCGTGATCGAACCCTTTTTGGCTATGTACTTCAATAATGCACCTGGCGCCCTGATCACCAGCAGATAACTTTCCCCCGCCGGCTCAAGCTTTACCACTTCCCCGATATCGTCCACATGACCGCTTACCAGATGCCCGCCGAGCCTGTCAGACAAGCGCAGGGCTTTTTCCAGATTGACCCGCCCGCCCTGCCGATCCAAACCTTGGGTGCAGCCCAGCGTTTTGCGCGATGCCTCTACAGTAAAGCGGCCGTCCCGCAATGTGGTTACGGTAAGGCATACACCATTCACCGCGATGCTATCACCCACTTTGACATCGGATAAATCCAGCACGCCGGGTGCAATGTCCAGGCGTATGCCATCTGCCGCAGCCCCACTCGAAGAGGCACCCAGCGGCGTAACCTGTTTTATCTCGCCGACTGCTTCAATAATTCCGGTAAACATCAAACTTTTCCTGTTTCCAGCATGCGCGACCGCTTATTGTATTCGCCGATGGGTTGTGGGGAAACCCCATTGCCACAATGTCTGATCAGAACTGGAAATTGCGGTTTTTCCCGCCGTAAAATTGCAAATCAACCCAAATTCGAAGGACAGCAGCATTTGCCGTCATTGTAGCGACTTCACGATGTCACCATGAGGAGTTTTGCATCCTGGGTAGAATTCGGTACCGGCAATGACAATTCCGACCAGAGTGTGTGCGGCAATTTGCCGCATGGTTGTAAATTGCAATATAGGTTAATGTTCGGGTTAAATGCAGGAATGGAAACCGTATTGTGGATGAGCAATTGAAATGTTCAGCGATCTCAGTCAGTCACCGCTAAGCAAGAATTTGCAGCGCTTGTTCCTGCTCAGGAATATCGCGCTGGTCGCCCAATGTCTGACGTTTGCCTTGGTACATTGGGTGCTCGAGATGCAGTTGCCCTGGACGGAAATGGTTGCGGTGGCGGCTTTGCTCGCCGCGCTTAATCTGGCGACATGGGTGCGCCTGCGCCGTAACTGGCCCGTGTCCAGCATCGAATTTTTTGCGCAGCTATTGGTTGATGTCTTTGCCTTGAGTGCGCTGCTGTATTTCAGTGGCGGATCAACCAATCCATTTATCTCGCTCTACCTGCTGCCGCTGACGATTGCTGCGGCAGCGTTGCCGTGGATTTATACTTGGGCAATGGCAGCGATCACGATAAGCTGTTATACGCTGCTGCTGTTTTATTATGTGCCGTTGCCGCATGACCACAGCGAACATACCAGCGAGTTTAACTTGCATGTGTCGGGAATGTGGTTGGCGTTCGTGTTAAGCACGGTGTTGATTGCCTGGTTCGTTGTCAAGATGGGCATATCGATCCGCGAACGCGATAAAGATCTGGCGCAGGCACGTGAACAGGCTTTGCGTAACGAACAAATCATTGCGCTTGGAACCTTGGCGGCAGGCGCGGCGCATGAACTTGGCACACCGCTGGCAACGATGGCAGTCGTAACTGGAGAATTACAAAAAGAATATCCCGACAACAGTGAATTCCAGAATGATGTCAGAATCCTGCGCGATCAGATCGCGCACTGCAAGCGCACCCTGACACAATTGCTGGCCGATGTTGGGCAGGCGCGGGCCGAAGATGGCAGCGGCCAGGCTGTTGATCATTTTTTACAGCAGGTATTGGATAAATGGCAACTGATGCGGCCCATGGTCAAATTTTCTTATCGTAGCAACGGGGTGCAGCCTGCCCCGCAAATTCTCGGCGCCCACTTGCTGAGCCAGTCTCTGTTAAATCTGCTGAATAATGCGGCTGATGCGTCGCTCGACCGTATCGAGATCGAAAGCCGTTGGGATCAGCAGGAATTGCTGCTCGAAATCCTCGATTACGGCAAAGGGCTCAGCGAAGAAGCGGTGCAAAGGGCGGGGCAAGCTTTCTTTACCAGCAAACCGGGGCAGGGGTTTGGCATCGGCTTGTTTCTTGCCAATGCAAACATAGAACGATTTGGCGGAAGTGTCAGCCTGACCAATCGCGAGGGTGGCGGTGCCCGCACCCAGGTTAGATTACCTTTGATAAGACCAACGAGATGACAATGCTACCAACGATAGAAGCAGATGATGATCGGCCGAGCCTACTGATTGTTGACGATGATGTGACTTTTTGCGAAGTGCTCGCAAAAGCCATGACCAAGCGCGGGTTTGACGTACATTGTGCGCATACGGTCGAACAGGCGCTGGCGCTTGCCGAGACCTGCATGCCCGAGTATGCAACCATCGATCTGCGACTCCCGGGCGCTTCCGGGTTGATTCTGGTCGAGAAACTGAAGGCGCTCGATTCCGGCACGCGCATTGTCATGCTGACCGGTTACGCCAGCATTACCACAGCAGTGGAAGCAATCAAACTGGGTGCGACGCATTATCTGGCAAAACCAGTCGATGCCGATGAGATCATGGCCGCATTCGAGCGCACTGTCGGCGATGCCGAGGTGCCGATCAGCACACACCCGCTGTCGGTAGACCGTCTTGAATGGGAATATATCCAGCGGGTGTTAAATGAGAACAAGGGGAATATTTCCGTAACCGCGCGCATACTTAACATGCACCGCCGCACGCTGCAACGCAAACTCACCAAAAACCCACGCTGAGGAAGCGCTGCACAAGCCCCTCCGCAAGCCGCTACCCAAGCCGGGCAACGATGCGGATATCCGCTCCCACCATGCGCAAATCCTCAATCTTGAGCGCGCGCTTCCCTGCAAGATCGGTCAATTCCGGCAAATTCAACATGCTTTGGGCGGCGTCACCAAGCAAACTCGGCGCGAGATAAATCACCAGTTCATCCACCAGGCCCGCACTGATGAGCGCACCGTTCAGTCTGGCGCCGGCTTCTACCAGCACCTCGTTGATCTCATGATCGGCGAGTGCCCGCATCATTCTGCCAAGATCTACCTTACCATTTTCATCTGGCAGCACAATGGTATGCGCACCGACGTCGCTTAGCGCCATAATTTTCCCCTCGCTGGCGGTCGCGGTGAAAATCAATTCACCTTCGCCGCGCAGTATCCTGGCATCCAGCGGGATCTCCAGGTGACTATCCACTACCACCCGCAGCGGCTGTCTGGATGTCTCCACTTGGCGCACGGTGAGCTGCGGATCATCTGCCAGCACCGTGCCAATACCGGTTAGAACCGCGCAGGAGCGTGCACGCCACCGGTGCCCGTCACGCCGTGCCGGCTCAGCGGTAATCCAGTGACTGGTACCATTGTTGAGCGCGGTCTTGCCGTCGAGGCTCGCGGCTATTTTCATCCGCACCCATGGGCGCTTGTGCGTCATGCGCGTGATAAAGCCGATGTTGAGTGCGCTCGCTTCCGTTTCCAGCAACCCCGTTTGCACTTCGATCCGGGCCTGTTGCAGCAAGGCACAACCGCCGCCCGCCACCAGGGGGTTGGGGTCCTGCATGGCCATTACCACCTTGACGACACCGGCTTTGATTAACGCTTCGGCACACGGCGGGGTGCGTCCATGGTGGCTGCAGGGTTCCAATGTCAGATAAGCGGTCGCGCCGCGTGCCGCTGCTCCGGCTACATTGAGGGCATTGATCTCGGCATGCGCCCGGCCTGCGCGTTCATGCCAGCCGCTGCCGACCACATTGCCGTCACGCACAATTACACAACCCACGCGCGGGTTGGGGCTGGTGCCATACAGCCCCTTCTCTGCAAGCTGCAGCGCTTGCGACATGTGGGTGTGATCAGATGAAGAAAACATAAGGATGCTTCTAAGGAAACATGTTTCTTCCAGAGACAGGAAGATCGAAAAGGGGTTCGCTTCCGTTGCTCAGGATTTTTTTTCCGGCTTTTTGCGCTGCGGTCCTTGCACTTCCATGATTGCGTCCTGAAAATCATCCGCGTCCTGGAAGCTTTTGTACACCGAAGAAAACCGGATGTACGCCACCTTGTCGAGCTTATAGAGCTCCCGCATTACCATTTCACCAATTTTGCGCGATGGAATCTCGCGCTCACCCAGGCTCAGAATTTTTTGCACGATGCGGTCGATCGCCGCATCCACATATTCAGTGGGCACCGGGCGTTTATGCAGCGCGCGCATGAAACCGGTAAGCAACTTATTGCGATTGAACTCGGAGCGATTGCCGTCCTGCTTCACCACCTGCGGCAAACGCAATTCCACGGTTTCATAGGTAGTAAAACGCTTGTCGCAAGTGAGACAGCGGCGGCGGCGGCGCACTCTGCTGCCTTCCTCGCTGACGCGAGAATCGACTACGCTGGTATCATCAGCATTGCAGAAGGGACATTTCATGATTCAGCATTCAAGGGATGAAGCGAGATGCATCTGTCATCGCGCATGATCGTGACCGGCAGAACCAATTTTGGTTCGGTAATGTGATCAGTTGCCGTAAACAGGAAATTTCGCACACAGCGCTTTTGCTTCCTGTGCTACGCGTGACAATACGTTAACATCGGTAGGTGCATCCAACACATCGGCGATCAGATTTGCCAGTTGTTCTGCTTCAATTTCTCTGAAGCCCCGCGTTGTCATCGCTGGCGAACCGATGCGAATACCGCTGGTGACAAATGGTTTCTGTGGATCGTTGGGTATCGCATTCTTGTTGACCGTGATGTGTGCCAGTCCCAGTGATTCCTCGGCCTGCTTGCCGGTAAGATTCTTGGCGCGAAGATCCAGCAGAAACATGTGACAGTCGGTACGCCCGGAGACGATGCGCAGACCGCGTTCCTGCAGCACCTTTGCCATCACGCGCGCATTGTCGATCACCTGCTCCTGGTAATCCTTGAATTCCTTGGTGGCAGCCTCCTTGAAAGCCACCGCCTTGGCAGCAATTACGTGCATCAGTGGTCCGCCCTGGGTTTGCGGAAAAATAGCCGAGTTGAGTGTTTTCTCATGTTCTGGCTTGGCCATGATGATGCCGCCGCGCGGGCCGCGCAGCGTTTTGTGCGTGGTGCTGGTGACAAAATCGGCGATACCGACAGGATTAGGATAAAACCCTGCCGCCACCAGTCCCGCATAATGCGCCATGTCCACAAACAGATAAGCGCCCACGCTGTCAGCAATCTTGCGAAACCGTTTCCAGTCTATCACCAGCGCATAGGCAGAAGCCCCGGCAACGATCATTTTCGGTTTGTGTTCGTGCGCCAGTCGCTCCACTGCATCGTAATCCAGTTCCTCTTCCGAATTGAGGCCGTAAGCAACCGAGTTGAAAATTTTGCCGCTGAAGTTGACTGAAGCGCCATGCGTCAGATGTCCGCCGTGCGCAAGCGACATGCCAAGCAGCGTATCGCCGGGCTTCAGCGCGGACAGGTAAACCGCAGCATTGGCCTGCGAACCGGAATGTGGTTGGACATTGACATACTCGGCATTAAACAGCATCCTCACCCGGTCTATTGCCAGTTGCTCCACGATATCCACATACTCACAGCCGCCGTAATAGCGCTTGCCGGGATAGCCTTCCGCATACTTGTTGGTTAACACCGATCCTTGCGCCTGCATTACCGCGGGACTGGCGTAATTTTCCGAAGCAATCAGCTCGATGTGATCTTCCTGACGCTGCATTTCTCCTTTGATCGCCTGCCACAAATCCGGATCAGTGCTTTCTATGGTTTGCTTTGCGGACAACATGGCGGTATCAATCCTTCGGGAGTGTTAGAAATGGGTGGAGAAATTTTACCACCATCGGCAGGGGTACGCAGAACGATCCAATTGGCACAATTGGCCTATACATCCAGATTACGCACTCCCAGCGCATTATTCTCGATGAACGCCCGGCGCGGCTCGACTGCGTCGCCCATCAAGGTGGTGAAGATTTCGTCAGCGGCGATACTATCTTCGATCTGGGCACGCAGCAGGCGGCGGCTTTTAGGGTCCATGGTGGTTTCCCATAGTTGGGTTGGATTCATTTCTCCCAACCCCTTGTAGCGCTGCATACCGATGCTTTTTTTCACTTCTTGCAGCAACCAATCGAGCGCCTGTTTAAATTCGCTGACAGACTGCTTTTGTTCGCCGCGTTTGACATACGCGCCCGGCCCCAGCAATCCGTCGAGCACTTGGGCAGTTTGTTTGATCTGGACATAATCGCCGCTGCGCAGAAAATCCTGATCCAGGTAGCTGGTACGGATGTTGCCATGGTGCATGCGGGTTATTTTCAACCGAAACTCTTCTGTAGCGACATCATATTCCGGCGTGATTTCAACCCCGGCAACGTACGCTGCCAGCTTGGCAGCGCTTTTGGCGGCATCGATTTCGCTATTCAAGCTTATGTTGGGATGACGAAACAGGGCGTGCATCGCTTCGCTGTCAATCAAGCGGCTCATGCGCTCGATCACCGCTTCGGCCAGCAAATATTCGTTGGCGATTTTCGCCAAAGTTTCGCCGGTAAGCGGCGGCTTGCCCGCATGCGTATGCAATTCGGCGTCGGTCAATGCCAATCCCAGCAGATATTGCTTCAGTTCGTGATCGTCCTTGACATAGCGCTCTTGCTTGCCGTGTTTGACCTTGTAGAGCGGTGGCTGGGCAATGTAGATGTGGCCCCGTTCTATCAGTTCCGGCATTTGCCGGTAGAAGAAGGTGAGCAGCAAGGTGCGGATATGCGAGCCATCCACATCCGCATCGGTCATGATGATGATGCGGTGATAGCGCAATTTGTCGGGGTTGTATTCGTCTTTGCCTATACCGGTACCGAGCGCGGTGATGAGGGAGATGATTTCCTGTGAGGAAATCAGCTTGTCGAAACGGGCTTTTTCAACATTAAGGATTTTGCCTTTCAGCGGCATGATTGCCTGGAACTTGCGGTCGCGGCCCTGTTTGGCAGAACCGCCCGCCGAATCACCCTCAACCAGATACAGTTCACATTGCGCGGGGTCCTTTTCCTGGCAGTCGGCAAGCTTTCCGGGCAACCCCATGCCGTCCAGCACACCCTTGCGCCGCGTCAGTTCGCGTGCTTTGCGCGCGGCTTCGCGCGCTCTGGCCGCATCTATGATTTTTCCGCATATGGTTTTGGCATCAAGCGGGTGCTCCAGTAAAAACTCTGACAGTTTTTGCGCTACAACCTCCTCCACCGCCGGACGCACTTCGGAAGACACGAGCTTTTCCTTGGTCTGCGAAGAAAACTTCGGCTCGAACAGCTTTACCGACAAAACACAGGACAGCCCTTCGCGCATATCATCGCCGGCGGTTTCAATCTTGGCTTTTTTTGCCAACTCGTTTTTTTCGATATAGCTATTCAGCGTGCGCGTCATCGCGGCGCGCAAGCCGGTGAGGTGCGTTCCACCGTCTTTCTGTGGAATGTTGTTGGTAAAACATAGAACCTGTTCAACATAGCTGTCGTTCCATTGCATCGATACCTCTACCGCGATGTTATCTTTTTCTCCGGCAGCGTAAAAAATATCGGGGTGCAGAACTGATTTGGCACGGTTGATGTATTCGACAAAACTTTTTACCCCGCCAACAAAAGCGAACGTTTCTTCTTTGCCGTTGCGTTGATCCACCAAGTGAATCTTTACGCCGTTATTGAGAAATGAAAGCTCGCGCAAGCGCTTTGCGAATATGTCATAGTGATACTCAATGCCGCCAAATATTTCCTTGCTGGCAAGAAAGTGTACTTCAGTCCCGCGCCGCTCGGTCTTACCGGTAATTGCCAGCGGCACGACTGGAACCCCCTTGCGAAATTCCATTTGATGGGTTTGCCCATCGCGGCGGATGGTAAGGCGCAGCCACTCGGACAAAGCGTTGACGACCGACACACCCACACCATGCAGGCCGCCCGACACCTTGTAAGAGTTGTCGTCGAACTTGCCGCCCGCATGCAATTCCGTCATGACGATTTCGGCAGCAGAGCGCTTCAATTCGTCATCGTGCTTGATGCCGGTGGGAATTCCGCGGCCATTGTCCTGAACCGATACAGAGTTATCCGGGTGGATGATGACGGTAATCTCGTCACAATGACCAGCCAACGCTTCATCGATCGCATTATCCACAACCTCGAACACCATATGGTGCAACCCGGTTCCATCGCTGGTGTCACCGATGTACATCCCGGGGCGTTTACGGACCGCGTCCAATCCCTTAAGAATCTTGATGCTGTCTGACCCGTACGCTTCTGGATTATCTGTTGTTTTGGGAGGGGATTTTTCGCTCATTGCCTAGCTGCTTTAGTTTCGCTTGTTTGTCGGGAAAGTCTGGTGTTTTTATAGCTGAAGCTTATATGCGCATCGGCATTACGACATATTTGAAATTATCGTTTCCAGGAATGGTGATCAGCGCGCTGCTGCTGGCATCGCCGAACGAACACTGCACTGTTTCACAGGTCAAATTGGTCAATACGTCCAGCAGGTAGGTGATATTGAAACCGATATCTAGCGCTTCGCCGTCATATTGAACCTCCATCTCTTCCTGTGCTTCTTCCTGCTCACTGTTGTTACAGACTATGCGCAGATTGCCCGTTGTTAAAATCAGGCGCACCCCGCGAAACTTTTCGTTTGACAGGATCGCAGCGCGCTGTAGTGTCTGCAGAAATAACAAACGGTTCACTTCAAATTGTTTTTGGTACCCGATTGGGATAACGCGGTTGTAATCGGGAAATTTTCCGTCCACAACCTTGGAAACCAGCACAATATTTGAAAATGTAAAACGGATTTGGTTTTGTAGAATTTCCACTGTTACCGGCTCTTCGCTGTCGTTTAATTGCTTGGCCAATTCCAATACAGCCTTGCGTGGAAGAATGACCTCTCTTTTCTCTTGCGGCGCTTGCAACGCAATCAACGCAAAACCCAGGCGGTGACCATCGGTAGCGACCACCTTCAGACAACTTTCTTCCAGCAGCAACAGAAGTCCGTTCAGATAATAACGGATATCTTGTTGTGCCATGGCATATTGCACCAAGAATAGAAGATTTTTCAGTTCCTTTTGTTGCAGGATTATTTTTGCTTGGGGTTCGGCGCTTTCCGGCAGCTTGGGAAAATCTTCTACTGGCAGCGTCTGTAGATTAAACCGGCTTTTTCCGGCTTTCACCTGCAAGCGGTTTTCTTCTGCCTCCAGTGTAACCTGCGCTTTATCGGGAAGCGCACGCAGAATGTCTTGCAACTTTTTGGCCGCAACCGTAACCGAAGACCCTTGCTTGATAACCTCGCCGTCTTGCGTAAGAGTGGTTATTTGAATTTCCAGATCCGTTGCCATAAAAGATAACGACTCATCTTTCCTTTCTATCAATACGTTTGAAAGTATCGGCAAGGTGTGACGACGTTCGACTATCCCTGTCACTGCTTGCAGCGGTTTGAGCAAAGTATCCTTATCGGTTTGTATTAGTTTCATTTATTTAAACCTTGATAATCGTTAATAGATGAAGGCGTAGTCCGGTATAAATCAAGACAATCAATTAGTATCAGCGGATTGCTGGTGTTTTCTTATATGTATTGATGCCGTATTTTTCGTGGACAAGATGTGGATAAAACTCTGATTCTGGTCAAATTGCGAGTTATCCCAAAACCATTCAATTGTTATCAACCCCGCAAAATATGTAATAAAGCATTAAAGTCTCGGTTAGTTGTTGGGTCAGAAGCACGTAGTTCGGCAATTTTTCGGTAACCGTGCAGTACGGTTGTATGGTCTCTTCCACCAAAAGCTTCACCAATATTTGGCAGACTAAGGGGCGTTAATTCCTTGGCTATGGCCATGGCCATTTGTCTTGGTCTGGCAACGATGCGCGCACGATTTTTGGAATACATTTCAGCAACCTTGATCTTATAGTAATCTGCCACGGTTTTTTGAATATTTTCTACTGAAATCTGCCGGTTCTGTACTGCCAACAAGTCTTTCAGCGCCTCCCTTGCCAGATCCAGCGACAGCGAATGACTCGTAAAGCGGGAATAAGCCAGCACGCGTTTCAATGCGCCCTCCAATTCGCGCACGTTAGAACGAATATGTTTGGCGATAAAAAAGGCGATATTTTCATCCAGCATTATTTTTTCCAACAGCGCCTTTTTCAGTAGAATGGCAACACGCATTTCCAGTTCGGGTGGTTCAACTGCAACGGTCAAGCCCCAGCCAAAGCGGGAAATTAACCGCTCCTCCATGCCGGAAATTTCCTTGGGGTATGAGTCACAAGTAATAATCACCTGTTTGTGTGCTTCGATTAGCGCGTTAAAGGCATAAAAAAACTCTTCCTGTGTGCGATTCTTGCCGCCAAAAAACTGGATATCGTCAACTAGGAGCAGATCAAGCGAATGATAGTAGCGCTTGAACTCATCAAAAGCTTTATGTTGGTAAGCACGTACTACGTCGGAAACATATTGTTCTGCATGAATGTAGCGGATCTTGGCTTGATTGTTGTGCTTTAGTACCAGATTGCCGATGGCTTGAATCAGATGGGTCTTGCCCAAACCAACCCCGCCGTATATGAAAAGCGGGTTATAAGCGACCCCGGGACACTCTGCGACCTGGATTGCCGCCGCGCGCGCCAGTTGGTTGGCTTTTCCGGTGACAAAATTATCAAAAGTGAAAGAAGGGTTTAATCGGCTTGCATTCAGTCGGCTCAGGCTTTTTTCCTTGGGAGCGGATTGGACCAAGGGGGTTTTTGCGCTGGAACTCGCAAAATGGGTTGCATTGTTTTCTGCTGTTAGGTCAGCCGTCTTTGCGCCTGTCGGATCGGCAAGAGTTAATTGGAATTGTATAATTCTGGAAAAGTGGCTTTCCGCCATTTGTTCGATTCGGGAGAGAAAGTTTTCCTTGACCCACTGCAGAACAAAACGATTGGGGGCAACAAGTATTAGCTTGTCTGGGGCACTATCTGAAAAATCCAGCCGCAGCGGCTTGATCCAGGTGTTGAATTGTTGGATGCTCAGTTCTTTTGCAAAATGCTCAAGACAGGAACTCCAAAAGATATCTGTGGCCGGCATGGTTATTTTATTAAATGCGTGTCAGAAAAAACGAGAGACTCAACAGCGCTAAGCGGTACACATTCTAGACCCTTTCAACATTCTTATCCACAGGCCCCAAAAATAAAAGTTGACATCGCCCGTGTCCAGCGTTGTAATGCGACGTTTATTTACCAGCCCTTAGAGGAAAAATGAAGCGCACTTATCAACCATCCGTCACCCGGAGGAAGCGCACCCACGGCTTTTTGGTTCGGATGAAAACCCGCGGAGGCGCTGCCGTTATTCGGGCCCGCCGCGCCAAGGGCCGTACCCGCTTGGGAGTTTAGGCTTAACCGGCTCCCCAATTTTAATATTCTTGTGGATCTGTATTATTCGTTTTCTGTCGAAAAGTTGCCGGCTGCACAACGCGGAAGAGTTTTCTTCTGTCCTCCGGCTCAGATGTTCCACCAGCGGCGAATTTTTCCAGGTTTTTGCCAAGCCCAACAATCTTGCATATCCACGATTGGGGTTGATAGTCGCAGGGAAAGTTGAGCATCTTGCGGTCAATCGCAATCGGGTTAAGCGCTTGTTGCGCGAACTGTTTCGCACCCAACAGCAACAGTTGGCCGGTCTGGACTTGGTGGTGCGTTTGCGTCGCCACTTTCCCCGCGAAGGCTCTTCCTTGGCGAGGGTAGAGGCGGAAATGCTTATGATTCAATTGCAGCGATGTCGCGAATAATCATCGGCTTTATCAAGCTCTATCAATATTGTCTGAGCCCATTTCTTGGGCCCTCGTGTCGGTTCAGCCCTACTTGCTCGCACTATGCTTGTGAGGCGCTGACCAAGCATGGCTTGTTGCGGGGAACGATGCTGAGCATGTGGCGGATACTGCGGTGTAATCCCTGGTGTCAAGGTGGACACGACCCCGTTCCCTAGGGATCACCCGGGCTTGAAATCTTTACGGTGCGGTTTGTAGTCGTAATCGTTAAAACCAAAATTGCGAAGCAAGATGGACACAAAAAAACTTATACTTTTCATGATCTTCTCTACGTCGCTGCTATTCCTATGGGATGCGTGGCAAAGAGAGCAGCTTCCTCCTTCTCCAGGCACGCCTGCGGCCAAGAGGCCGTCCACAAACGGGCCATCTGCCCGCGCCCAAGACGAGACGCCGGTTCCGGGAGAGGGGCTTGTTTCAACGCAGCCCGGCAAGGGCACCAGTTTGGCAAATGGTACGGCCCCCGAGGCGGAGACGGGCGGCAAGCTTGAATCAGGAGAGAAGATCCTGGTCAAGACCAACATGATCACAGCAGAAATCGACACGGCGGGCGGCGATCTGCGCCGCGTAGAATTGCTGTTTCACCCCGAAAGAGAAGATAAGAATAAACCATACGCATTGTTACAAAATCAACCAGAACGCATCAATGTGGCGCAATCGGGGATGATCGGAGAGGGACTGCCAAGTCACAAAACCCGTTATACGACAGCTTCGAACACTTATGAGCTGGCTGCCGATCAGGACGAGATTAAAGTGCGGCTTTTTGCGCCGGAGTCCAATGGGGTGCAGGTAACCAAGATTTATACTTTCCATCGCGACAGTTACATCATTGACATCGGTTTTGAGGTCGTCAATCAAGGCGCTGCAGCAATCCAGCCATTCTCCTATTTCCAGATTTTACATGACAGCCCGCCGCCGGACAGTTCACTCTTCATGGTGCCCACCTATACGGGTGCGGCGATGTATACCGAGCAGGAAAAGTTTAAGAAAATAGAGTTCTCGGCTCTGGACAAAAACAATGCAAGCTATCCCAAGAATGCCGACAATGGCTGGATTGCGATGCTGGAGCATTATTTCGTCACCGCTTGGCTGCCGAAAGACAAGACCCCCCGTGAATATTATGCAAAGCGGCAAAGTGAGAACAGGTATTCCGCTGGCGTGATTGTGCCGGCGGGCTTGATCGAGCCGGGTCAGACCGCTATTGTTGATGTCCCGCTTTATGTCGGTCCGCAGGAACAGAGCAAACTCGCGGCGCTGGCTCCAGGACTTGATCTTACTGTAGATTATGGCTGGCTGACCGTAATTGGTGCGCCACTGTTCTGGTTGCTCTCCGTATATCATTCTTTGACTGGAAACTGGGGGGTGGCAATTATCCTTCTGACACTGTCAGTCAAGCTGGTGTTCTTCCCATTGTCCGCAGCGGGCTATCGTTCCATGGCAAAAATGCGGGTTGTCACGCCCAAGCTCCAGAAGTTGCGCGAACAGCACGGGAACGACCGGCAGCGCATGCACCAGGCGATGATGGAGTTTTACAAGGCGGAAAAAATCAACCCCTTGGGTGGTTGCTTGCCCATCTTGGTCCAGATCCCGGTGTTTATCTCGCTTTTTTGGGTATTGCTTGCCAGCGTGGAGTTGCGATACGCACCGTTTGTCTTGTGGATAGAGGATATGTCATCACCGGACCCTTACTACGTGATGCCGATCATCATGGGGGTTTCCATGTATATCCAATCCAAGCTCAGCCCGGCTCCCACCGACCCGATCCAGGCTAAGGTGATGCAAATAATGCCCTTTGCTTTCAGTATCTTCTTTTTCTTTTTCCCCGCAGGCTTGGTGTTGTACTCCTTGACGAACAATATACTTTCGATTGCACAGCAATGGCAAATTACACGCATGATTGAACGTGCTGCCGCTACCGCTGCTGTCACCACAAACAAGAAGAAGTAAGCGGGGAACACGGTCTGTGCGCTCCGCTAAACCCGGTTTTCGGGTCACGTGCGTTAATCCGTGACTGAGCCGCCGGTTTCGGCTTCAATTTAATCCTAATGTCAAACACCGATATCATTGCCGCCATTGCTACCCCACCCGGACGGGGCGGCATCGGTGTGGTGCGAATTTCTGGCCCAAACCTGCAATCTTTAGCCCAAGCGATTCTGGGTTATATTCCTAAACAACGTTACGCTAGCTTAAGCAAGTTTCGCGCTGAAAATGGGTTGATCATAGATCAGGGCATCGCCCTTTATTTTCCTGCGCCACATTCGTATACCGGCGAAGATGTGCTGGAGCTGCAGGGCCATGGCGGCCAGGCGATAATGAACCTGCTGCTCTCCCGCTGTCTTACTGCCGGCGCGCGGCTGGCGCAGCCGGGGGAATTTACCCTGCGCGCGTTTCTTAACAACAAGCTGGATCTGGCCCAGGCGGAAAGTGTGGCTGATGTCATCGATGCCAGTACCAGCGAAGCCGCGCGCTGCGCCATGCGCTCATTGCAGGGGGAGTTTTCTACCGCTATTCATACCCTGGTGCAGGCAGTTACCGACTTGCGCATGTTGGTCGAAGCAACCCTGGACTTTCCCGAAGAAGAAACGAATTTCCTGCGACATGGTGACGTGCACAGCAAGCTTAATACCATTCGAACACAGTTGGAGTGTGTGCTTACATCGGCGCGACAGGGCCGCTTGCTGCGAGAGGGGTTGTGCGTAGTGTTGGTGGGACAGCCCAACGTAGGTAAATCCAGCCTGATGAATCGGCTGGCCGGAGAGGAGGTGGCCATCGTCACCGAGATCCCAGGCACCACCCGAGATGCGGTCCGTCAAGCGATCAATCTAGAGGGTGTGCCACTGCATCTGATAGATACCGCCGGTTTGCGGGAAACAAACGACACCGTGGAAAAAATCGGCATTGCGCGCACCCGCGCCGCCATCGAGAAAGCCGACTTGGCGCTGTTGTTGATAGACAGTTGCGTAGGTGCCGCGCCCGAAGATTGGGCGATACTTAATAGTTTTCCTGCGGGATTGCCAGTAATCCAGGTATTTAACAAAATAGATCTGCTGAATGAAGTCCCGCGAATCAGAACCGCAGAAGGTGGGTCAGCGATTTATCTTTCCGCCAAAACCGGCGTGGGGATAGAATTGCTTCGACAAAAGTTGCGGGAAATTATTGGCTGGCAGCCGCAGCCTGTGGGCGAGGGCCTGTTCATGGCGCGTCACCGCCATCTGCAGGCACTGGCAGAAGCCAAGGGACGCTTGGAGAAAGCGGCCGAGGCAACCAGCGATGAGAGTCAATGGGAGTTGCTGGCGGAAGAGTTGCGGCTTGCCCAGCTAGCGTTGTCAGCCATTACTGGTGAATTCAGTGCCGATGCTTTGCTGGGCGAGATATTTTCCCGTTTTTGCATCGGCAAGTAATTTCAGGCTCGTTGCGCTGGCTTCCTAGATTAACCCCACCGAGTTATTGGGCAGGGTTCGACAAGGGAGACAAGGGATGTTTCACGTGAAACACTTGCCCAATCCCGAGGAAAGTATGTTGATTTTCCCTTAACGGCGGCGGCGTGCTTACGCTATTCTTTATTTTGCCGTAGAATGTTTTCCTTCAAGACTTTCAATAATTGTTAATGCCGATGGTTTTCCCTGAAAATTTCGATGTGATTGTGGTGGGCGGCGGTCATGCCGGTACCGAAGCGGCGCTTGCCGCCGCACGTATGGGGCAAAAAACGCTGTTGCTTTCGCACAATATCGAAACACTGGGACAAATGTCGTGCAACCCCTCCATCGGCGGTATAGGCAAGGGACACCTGGTCAAGGAAGTGGATGCGCTGGGCGGCGCCATGGCCGCTGCCGCCGATGAGGCCGGTATTCAGTTTCGGATACTCAATTCCAGCAAGGGGCCAGCGGTGCGCGCGACGCGCGCACAAGCTGACCGGGTACTCTATCGCCAAGCGATCCGGCAGCGCTTGGAAAACCAGCCTAATCTTTGCCTGTTCCAGCAAGCAGTGGACGATCTTACGCTTGAAGGTGACCGGGTCACAGGAGTCGTCACTCAGTTGGGAGTAAAGTTTTCTGCGCGTGCCGTGATACTTACTGCTGGTACATTTCTTGGTGGTCTGGCACACATTGGTGCGAGTAATTTTCAAGCGGGGCGGGCCGGTGACCCGCCGTCTATCAGCCTTGCACTTCGTTTGCGGGAGATGAAACTGCCAGTAGGGCGGTTGAAAACCGGCACGCCACCGCGTATAGACGGGCGCAGCATAGATTATTCGGTAATGGTGGAACAGGCTGGCGACAACCCTGCGCCAGTGTTTTCGTTCTTGGGCAGCGTCACCCAACATCCGCGCCAGCTATCTTGCTGGATTACACATACTAACACCAGGACCCACGATATCATTCGCGCCGGTTTGGATCGCTCGCCTTTATTCGCCGGCACAATTGAGGGCACGGGACCGCGTTATTGCCCTTCCATCGAGGACAAGGTGGTACGGTTTTCCACCAAGGAATCTCACCAGATTTTTCTTGAACCGGAAGGGCTCAACACGCATGAGGTATATCCTAACGGAATCTCAACTAGTCTGCCGTTCGACATGCAGGTTGATCTGGTGCGCTCGATCAGGGGGCTGGAAAATGCGCATATCACACGTCCCGGCTACGCCATCGAATACGATTACTTTGATCCGCGCGGACTCAAGAGTTCTCTTGAAACCAAGGCGATAGAGGGATTGTTCTTTGCCGGGCAGATCAACGGCACTACCGGTTACGAAGAAGCTGCCGCACAAGGGTTGTTGGCCGGTATTAATGCGAGCCTCAAAACGCAGGGGCTCAACGCATGGTGTCCGCGACGTGATGAAGCTTATCTGGGTGTGCTGGTGGATGATCTCATCACCCGCGGCGTCACGGAACCCTATCGCATGTTCACCAGTCGTGCCGAATATCGCCTGCAGTTGCGCGAAGACAACGCCGATCTGCGTTTAACAGAAGTCGGACGTAGACTGGGGGTGGTGGATGATGCGCGCTGGGCCATATTCGACGCCAAGCGCACAGCCATTGCCCGGGAGCAGGAAAGACTGAAAGCTGTCTGGCTCAACCCGAAAATGAATGCGAATACTTTATTCGAAGCGGATATCCTGCGGGTGCTGGGCAAACCCCTTGAGCGCGAATACTCTTTGCATGAGCTGCTGCGCCGTCCAGAGGTGACCTATGCGGGCCTGATGACGTTGCCGCAGGGCGACGATTTCGTCGCTAATACCCTGGTTGCGGAACAAGTCGAAATTCAGGCGAAGTATCAGGGTTACATTGAACGCCAGAAAGCTGAAGTGGCGCGCCACATGCACCACGAAGAGACCTGCTTGCCGCAAGATCTGGATTACCGGTCTGTACGCGGGCTTTCCAGCGAGGTACAGCAAAAACTGAACCAGCACAAGCCTGAAACAGTGGGGCAGGCAGCGCGCATATCCGGCATGACGCCCGCAGCAGTTTCGTTGTTGCTGGTGCATATCAAACGCGGTTTTTTCGGCCTAGACAAAAAGAAAAGCGCATGAATCTGGCGGAATCACTGGCTGCCGGGATTGCGGCCCTAGGATTTACGTTTCCGCAGGCAACCCAGGCCCGCTTGCTGCAATATCTGGCGCTAATCAGAAAATGGAACCAGGTGCATAATCTGACAGCGGTGCGTGAACCGGAAATAATGCTGACCCGGCATCTGCTTGATAGCTTGGCTGTTCTGCCGCATATTGTCGGGCCGCGCATCGTTGACGTGGGCAGTGGTGCGGGTTTGCCGGGAATTCCTCTGGCTTTGGTGCGACCGGATTGGCAGGTAGTGTTGCTTGAGAGCAATCACAAGAAGGCTGTGTTTTTGCAGCAGGCGCGCATCGAATTGCAGCTGGAAAACGTCGAGGTGGCGGCTGAACGGGCAGAAAATTTCCATTCAGAGACTAAGTTTAATACGGTGATTTCACGTGCTTTTTCTGACCTGACGGACTTGGTTCAACTGGCAGGACATCTATGTGCAGAGGAAGACAACAGCAGCAGGCTGGTAGCGATGAAAGGGGTTTATCCCCACGAGGAGTTGGCGCAAATACCGCCACAATTCGTGGTTGAAAAAACATTGTCTGTTGCGGTTCCCGGTCTTGAAGCGGAGCGACATCTGGTTATGCTTAGGCGGGCGTAGTTGATGCGGCGTCCTTTTGTGTTTTGATTGTTTGGTATCCGGCTGTGCCGGTTCGGGGGCAAGCATAGTGGCGAAAATTCTGGCAATAACCAATCAAAAGGGGGGGGTGGGAAAAACCACTACCAGCGTTAATCTGGCCGCAAGTCTGGTGGCTGCCAAGAGGCGTGTGCTGTTGGTTGACCTGGATCCGCAGGGAAACGCGACTATGGGCAGTGGTGTGGACAAGCATGCTCTGCAACACACGATTTATCATATATTGCTGGGTAATCAAGGTATTATGAACGTACGCGCGATCTCCCCCAGCGGTAAGTATGATCTGATTCCCGCCAATCGCGATCTGGCCGGCGCCGAAGTGGAGATGGTGGATTTGCCGCAGCGCGAAGCACGCCTGAAAGCGGCATTGCAAGAAGTGGAAAGCGAATACGATTTCATCCTCATTGATTGCCCGCCGGCACTCAACCTGCTCACGCTCAACGGCCTCTGCGCGGCGCATGCGGTGATGATCCCGATGCAGTGCGAATATTACGCGTTGGAGGGGCTGAGCGATCTGGTCAATACCATCAAGAAAGTACGTGCCAACTTTAACCCGATACTGGAAATCGAGGGCTTGTTGCGGACCATGTTTGACCCGCGCAGCATACTAGCGCAACAAGTATCGCAACAATTGCAGCAACATTTTGGCGAAAAAGTCTACCGCACCGTGATTCCGCGCAACGTGCGACTGGCCGAAGCTCCCAGCTTCGGTATGCCGGTGCTGTATCACGACAAGTTATCAAAGGGTACGCAGGCCTATTTGGCGTTGGCGGGAGAAATGCTTGAAAAATATCCTGTCAGCGCGGTACAGATTTGACGGGACATGGAGACAGAGGACAGAAAAATGGTGAAATTAAAGGGGCTGGGAAGAGGGCTGGACGCACTGCTGTCGGGCAACAACGAAAGTAATGCAGCAGGGGAGTCATTGCAGAATCTGAAAACCGCACTGTTGCAACCAGGCAAATATCAGCCACGTACCCACATGGACAAGGAATCCTTGGCGGAGCTTGCCGATTCTATCAAGGCACAGGGGGTGATGCAGCCAGTGCTGGTGCGACTGGTTTCCGCCGGGCGCTATGAAATCATAGCCGGAGAGCGGCGCTGGCGAGCTGCGCAAATGGCGGGACTCGCGGAGATTCCGGCACTGATCCGTGATGTGCCGGATGAAGCGGCGCTGGCCATGTCGCTGATTGAAAACATTCAGCGTGAGAACCTAAACCCGCTGGAAGCGGCGCAGGGCATTCAGCGGCTCATCAATGAATTCGGTATGACCCACCAGGCGGCCAGTCAGGCGCTGGGTAGTTCTCGTAGCGCGGTTTCCAATCTGCTGCGGCTGCTCAATCTATCCGCGCCGGTGCAAGAATTGATGATGCAGGGCAAGATCGACATGGGACACGGCCGCGCCTTACTTACACTGTCTGCAGCCAAGCAAATTGAAATCGCCCATCAGGTGGTACACAAACAACTTTCGGTACGCGAGACTGAAAAGCTGGTGTATCGGATCGAGAATTCCGAATTGAAACAACCCCCTAAGCGCGACCGCGATTTGCTGCGCCTCCAGGAGAGTGTTTCAGCGAAGCTGGGCGCACAAGTAATCATTAAGCCCGGAAAAAAAGGTGCGGGCAACGTGGTGATCCACTATGCCAGCCTGGAGCAATTAGATGGAATATTAGCCAAGTTTTAGGATCATGACCAAGTTTTAAGCCAAGTAAGCGGGTTTTCTGTGTCATAGCCATACAAATCCAAGCCAAGCCAAGCCAAGCCAAGCCAGGTCTCCCAAAGGTATTGATTTCGGGAGATTACATTTTGTCGGTCTAACAGAAAATGGTTTCGGCTTGATATTGAAGGACATCTTGAATACATCGTCTTGAAGATGAATACGTTTGTAAGAACAATATGGATATCCGTATAGGAATTATCTGACAAAATGCTTGACTAGGAGTGGTTTTGTCGGATAGGCTTACCGATGTAATGGATATGGGTATATTCGTAGCATATCCATAAGTATAAGTATGGCGGGGTCACTACGTAGAAGTGGAAGGGGCAGTAGTTTTTCGATTAACGGAATAGGAGGTAACGACAATGGCAACAACATTAGGAACATCAAGCCATGCAGGGTCAGGTGGCGGTAGTTACGACATGTCGCTGTGGTACGACTCGAAG
>JAYSQR010000101.1:0-14440 GCA_043721435.1 Nitrosospira sp.
AAGATACAGTTCCGTCTGTCGCATGGCAGGCTCCTCATCATGGGGTGGGTATGCGACAGTATAATATATGATTCGTTATTTATGTGTTTAGATACTAGCGGGAAGCGCTTGCGGATTTGCTGCGGCAGCAGCATGTAGGCATGCAGTGCCGTTTGCAGATTCTTTCTGGGTTCAAGAGTGCCCACTGTGAGCAGATACTGGCCATGCATCAAATCATGGCGAGTTAATAGCGATTGTGTTTCTTCCGCGGAGCGGGGACGAAACATTGGTTCCACCCCCAACGGCACCGACCGGATACGTTCCGGCTGCAAATCGTTTAAATGACAAACTCAAACCCAGACCCTCACAATAAGGCGGGTTTACACCAAGTGGAACAGAAATGGCCATGATCAGAATAGACGAAAAGAATACGACCTTAATACCCTGTCTGATGAAGCCAGGAATCAGGTGGCCAGCAAACGTAGGGTGCATTCCATGCACCGTGCCCAATGAATACACGTGGTGCACAGAGTGCACCCTACCCCTGATGGGGATTCCATGTAGGGTGCATTGCATGCACCAAGGTAAGGCGTATTTTATGCACCAACCACCCGGCGATACACGTGGTGCACAGAGTGTGCACCCTACCCCTGATGGAGATTCCATGTAGGGTGCATTGCATGCACCAAGGTAAGGCGTATTTTATGCACCAACCACCCGGCGATACTCGTGGTGCACAGAGTGCACCCTACACCCGATGGGAATGGCGTAACCGACGTAGGGTGCATTTCATGCACCAACATTTTATGATGCGCCAACATTCCATGCATCATGCCCGGTGAATACGCCCCGCAGGAAGTCCCCTTGGGGGATACGTGGTGCACAGAGTGCACCCTACACCCGATAAAAAGCCTGGTGATTACACGTGTGCACGAAGTGCACCCTACAGCCGCCGAGATACAACTTGAAAGGATTTACTATGCCTCAACTCGCTGCCATTACCCTCCAACACTTCGCCAACAAAGCCTGGAAGCGTCAGTCCGGCTACGCTCATGCTGCTCAAGCCAATATCTTGTTGATCGTAATGGCGGAACTGGCGAAGCTGGTGCCAGCAGTGCCGCTGGGTTTTGTGCAGACAGAGGATAAATTCCAACTGGTAGCCGTCACTGCGCTGCAGCCGGGAACGAATCTGTTTATTGCGCCCGATGGCCGCTGGCTGGGTGGCTATGTGCCCGCAGCCCTGCGTGGTTACCCGTTCCGGTTAGTAAAGCCACAAGATCAAGAGGACAGCATTCTCTGCTTCGATCAAAGCAGTGGCCTGTTGGTGGAGGCCGGGCAGGGCGTAGCTTTCTTCGACGAGGCTGGCACGCCCAGTCAGGCGGTGAAGGATATTCTGGACTTTCTGGCGCAGACAGATCGCAATCGGGTAGTGACCCAAACGGCAGTGGATGCTTTGCAAGCGGCAGGACTCATCCAGCCGTGGCCGCTCAATGTGCAAGATGGGAATAAGGCCGTTGCGGTAGAAGGACTCTACCGTGTTGACGAGACAGCGCTCAATGCGCTGGATGCCGCCACGCTGCATGGATTGCGTGATAAGGGGGCGCTGGCGCTGGCGTACGCACAGTTAATTTCGATGAATCAGTTGAGTGTGCTAGAAAAACTCAGTGTGGTACAAGCGCAAATGCAAGCACAGGCTGCGAGTGCCGCACAGGGATTGGCTACGCTGCAAGGTTTTGGTCTGTCGCAAGACGATGGCACGATCAGGTTCTCGTGAGCGGGTGGAATGGTCTAGGCAATAATATTTGCATAGTGCATGGAATGGTGCATGGTGCATGAAATGCACCCTACGTCGGTTACGCCACCCATTCCCTATCGGCTGTAGGGTGCATGAATGGTGCATAGAATGCACCCTACATGGAATCCTCACCAGCGTAGGGTGCACTCTGTGCACCACGGATGGTCAGGTATTCCATGCACCAATCATGCATCCTACGGGGCATCCTGCCAGTAGCGCCGATATTTCGCGCGCCAGGTTTCGACCGTGACATTGTTGTCGGCAAAACGCAGCAGTACCGCGCCATCAGTATCACTGCGCAGCAGCCTGCTGCCTTGGGCGCGGTAGCGTTCCATCACTTCTTCTCGCGGGTGGCCAAAGCGATTGCGATAGCCGACGGTGAATATTGTCAGCGCGGGATCCACCTGCTGCACGAATTCCTCGACGGAAGAAGTCTTGCTGCCATGATGCGGCGCTATCAGCACGGTTGCAGAGAGCGCATCACCGGCCCGGGCAAGCAGTTCGCGTTCGGATTTCTTTTCGATATCGGCAGGCAGCAGCACACTGCCGTGGACTGTGGTGATTTTCAATACGCAGCTTAAAGCGTTGGTCTTAAGCTTGGGGTTAGCATAGCTTTGTTCCAGAGGATGCAACATGTCGAAGCGCACCCCGTCCCAATCCCACGACTCTCCCGCACGGCAGTTACGTTTATTGATAGCGGTTTGCTGAACCGGATGATCGGCGTTCAGGGATGACACCAGCCATTGCACCGGTACCGCATCCAGCACTGACAGCGCGCCGCCACTGTGATCCGTGTCGGCATGCGATACGATCATGGCATCCAGCTGTCTGACGCCCTCGCCACGCAAAAAAGGGACAATGATGCGGTTGCCACTATCAGCATCGGAATTGAAACCGGGACCGGTATCGTAGAGCAGTGCGTTATTTTCGGTGCGCGCCACGACTGCCAACCCCTGGCCTACATCCAGTACGGTGAGCCACAACTCCCCGGCAGCCGGTCTGGGCGGCAGCAACAGAAACATTGGCAACAGCGCCACCGCTCCCAGCCAGCGGGCAGGAAAGCCTGCGGAAAATCCCAATCCCCCTCCACCCGGCAGCAGCATCCAGACGATGCCAGCCATGCCTGCCGCTATGGTCCAGGGTGGCGGCGCATGCTGACTCCAGACTGCTTGCGGTACCTCGCTCAACCAGCGCAACAGCTCCATGCAGCCGCTCAACACCATGTGTGCGGGCAGCAACATGAAATCAAGCGGCGGCAATGCCGCCAGCAGCGTTAGCGGAACCACCACCAGGCTCACCAGCGGGATGGCGATGGCGTTGGCAATCGGTGAGACCAGTGATACCTGCTGGAACATTGCCAGTAACGGCGGGATCAGGCCAAGAGTGATCGCCCACTGCACCCGCGCCCAACCGGTCAACCAGTGCATTTTGCCGATACGCCCGACCGTCACCAGCATGATGATCGCAATCGCACCGAAAGACAGCCAGAAACCGGGGGAGAGCACTGCCCAGGGATCGAGCACCACCACCGCCAGCAGAGCCCAAGTCAGCACCGCTGTCGCAGAAGTAAGGCGTCCCAGCCACAGGGCAATGGCTACTACCGCGAGCATATAAACGGTGCGCTGTGCCGGCACCGCGAAACCGGCAAGTAATGCGTAGCCCAATGCCGCCGCCAGTCCGGCAACGGCCGCAGCTTTGCGTGCCGGCAGCCACAGCGTCAGGTGATGGCTGCAGCGCCACAACCAATATACCAGCGCGAATACCAGGCTCGATACCATGGTCACGTGCAGCCCGGAGATGCTCATGAGATGGTTGACGCCGGTGCGCGTGAACACCTGCCACTGCTCGCGCGGAATGGCGCGTTGTTCGCCTATCGCCAGCGCGACCAGAACACCGGCATATGCGCGATCGGGCAGTGCCTGAATGAATCGTTCACGAATCTCCTGCCGCAAGCGCTCAATCCGGTAAGCAGGCCGGTTGACCAGTTTGTCCAGGCGCAAATTATCGTCGGCTTTGCGTACGTAACCGGTGGCACGGATGTTACGCTCCAGCGTCGATTCCTCGAAATCGAAACCGTGAGGGTTGCTGCTGCCATGCGGGCGCTTGAGCCGCGCTGTGAGCTGCCAGCGTTCACCTGCGTTGATCTGGGGCGGCAGGGCCTCGGCGTTGCTGGCATGCTTGCCGCGCTCCTTGTACCAGGCCAGTGAAATACGCGCGGGCACGACGGCACCTTCGGTTAATACCTGCTCCACGTCGAATGTAAAGCGGGTAAAGAGTTCGTTGGTTTGCGGCAGTTCCGCCACTACTCCGACGAGCTGAATATCGCGTCTTTCCCATTCATGCGGCAGTGCATCAGCCAGCCGCCAGTGAGCAAAAGCGGCTGCCCAGAAAAATCCTGCAGCGAGAAAAACCACAACCAGCAGAATTTTTCCCGCAGCGGTCAAAATGGGGGTCCGGCAGCGCCAGAGCAGGAATGCGGATACTGCACCGGGCAGCAGCACCCATGCCCACGAGATTTCGGGCAATACGGCCTGCTGCTGGAGCAGAGCCGTTCCCAGAGCAAACGCAAGAATATTTGCTTGCATCAGCAGTTCCCACTCTGTGTGTGAATGGTTCACCCGAGAATTCTGTGGGTGATACGCCGAAGCAGCTCAATGCTATCTGCTCCTAATTGATTCTAGGTCAAATAGATTCGTAGGGTAGTATAGTGGCCGGGTTATTTGCCACGTTGGTAGCTCGTGCTCCGAAAATATCTCAAGAAATACCTGCCTTCCCACGAGAGCATCCGGCAGAACCGGTTTGTCGGGCTGTTCGGTGGATTGCTGCATCACCACAATCTGTGGTATCTGCATCGCCGTTCGGTGGCGGGCGGAGTAGCAGTCGGTTTTTTCGCTGGCATGATTCCCGGCAGCAACCCGGTACAGTTCTTTTTCGCCGCGCTGTTTGCCGTCATCTTCAAGGTGAACCTCCCGGTAGCGGCATTCACCACGCTTTATTCCAATCCTTTCACCATCGTGCCGCTTTATATCGCTGCTTATGCCATCGGTGAGTTTGTTTTAGGCAACGGCAGCGGCGCTGTGCCTATGACCGATTTGCATCTGCTGGACAAGAATATTAGTGAATGGATTCCTGCGCTGGTAGACTGGGCAATCTCCCTCGGCAAGCCACTGCTGGCAGGGATGTTTCTGCTGGCGCTATTGCTTGCGCTAACCAGCTATCTGGCCGTGCGCGGTGCGTGGCGGCTATATGTTATTTATGAGTGGCGCAAACGGGCAAAACGGCGCCACCACTGATTGGATGAATCTATGATTCCAGCATACTGGAAGCAGGCGACACGGGAACTGGCTGAGTGTGATGAAGTGATGCATAAGCTCATTCAGCGCTTCGCAGGGGCTACGCTACGCTCGCATGGTGATGCTTTCATCACCTTGGCGCGTTCCATCATCGGCCAGCAGATTTCTATCAAGGCGGCCGAGAGTGTCTGGCAGAAACTGGCTATAGTGGTTTCCGCGATTACACCTGATGCTGTGCTGGGTACGGACAACAGCGTCTTGCGGGCTTGCGGTCTCTCCTTGCGGAAAGTGACTTATCTACAAGATTTGTCGCGGCACTTTATCAGCGGGACGTTGAATGAAACGGCATGGAAGAGAGTTGATGACGAAGCCCTCATCGCCGAATTGATGCAGGTAAAGGGCATTGGGCGCTGGACTGCGGAAATGTTTCTGATTTTTCACATGCTGCGCCCGAATGTGCTGCCGCTGGACGATCTCGGCCTGCAGCGCGCGATCAGCCTGCACTACAACGCCAGTCAGCCAGTGAGCCGGCTCAAGATGCGTGCCATCGCGAAGCCGTGGCAACCGTGGTGTTCTGTGGCGACATGGTATTTGTGGCGCAGCCTTGATCCCCAGCCAGTAGAGTATTGAGGAACCGCTAAACAAGTCCTCCGTGGAGCGCGTTGCTGTCAAAATCGGGATGATTGTAAGGCGCGCGACGCAGGTCGTAGCTCGGCCTACGAGGCCAAGGAGCGCAACGCAGCAAGCGCCGGATTTTGCCGCAACCCTACGGGACGGGGCTTTGCAGGAGGTCTGCGGTGTCAGGCTCGTAGCGAAGGGAATAACCATTCGCGTCCTCGCCTTTCGTGCATCCCATCCCGCAAAACCGCCGTCGCGCCCACGTGGGACTTGTTTAGCGGTTCCCTAGAATCCAGATTTCGTCACAATACTTCGTTGCTCACAAAAAATGCTTCCTTACATATCAGCTATATGCTGCGTCTACATTTTTGGTTCCCGTCTCGTCTTGTTTAGAACTCTGAATTTTTAGAAGTATTCTAAGGAAATTCCCAATCTGCGCGTGCTCGGCTGGTACGCTCATTCGGTTAACACCCCATCCACCAGCCGCAAAATCCGCCCAGCCCGGGCAGCCAGTTGCGCATCATGGGTGACGATGATGAAACTCGCGCCCACGTTGCGGTTAAGTTCCAGCATCAATTCAAATACCCCGCCGGCGGTGTGCCGGTCGAGATTGCCCGTAGGTTCGTCGGCAAGGACACAGGCAGGCTGAGTGACTAGCGCCCGCGCCACTGCCGCACGTTGACGCTCGCCGCCGGAGAGCTCCCCAGGGGTGTGGGAGAGGCGATGCCCCAGGCCGACCTGTTTCAACACTGTTGCCGCCCGGTCATAGGCTTCGCTGCTGCTCATACGCCGGATCAGCAGCGGCATGGCGACATTCTCCAGCGCGCTGAATTCCGGTAACAGATGGTGGAACTGATAAATAAAACCTAGCGAACGGTTACGCAGCTGGCATCTTTCTTCTTCGTTGATGGTAGCGATATTCTGCCCCATGATACGGATGTCGCCGGCGCTGGGTGCATCCAGTCCACCCAGCAGGTGCAGCAGCGTACTTTTGCCCGAGCCCGACGCACCGACAATGGCGAGCGTTTCACCTGCTGTCACCTCCAGGTCGATGCCCAGCAGCACAGGCACTTCGAGTTCGCCCTGATAGTAGCTCTTGCGCAGGTTGCGGCAGAAAATGATCGGCTTACTCATACCGCAACGCCTCCGCCGGGTTGACCTTGGACGCCCGGTAGCTGGGATAAATCGTTGCCAGCAGGGTCAATGCAAACGATACCGCCGCCACTGTCACTATGTCGGCCATCTGCGGGTCGGACGGAATCTCGCTGATGTAATAAACCTCGCGCGACAGGAATTGCACGCTGAACACGCGTTCGACCAGCGCGATCACATCGCTTACGTTGTATGCCAGCAGCACGCCGCCGACTACCCCCAGTGCCGTGCCGATGACACCGATCAGCGTGCCCTGCACGATGAAGATTTTCATGATGCTGCGCGGGCTTGCTCCGAGCGTCCGCAGAATGGCGATGTCGGATTGCTTGTCGGTGACCGCCATCACCAGCGTGGAGACGATGTTGAATGCCGCAACGGCGATGATCAGGGCGAGAATCAGCGACAGCATGCGCTTTTCGATCTGGATCGCACGGAAATAGTTGGCATGCTGGCGGGTCCAGTCGCTGATGTGAATGTCCTGGGAAATTAGCGGTACCAGTTCCCGCACCACTTGTGGCGCCTGGAACAGGTCGTGCAGCTTCAGCCGCACACCGGAGACCTGATCATCTTCCATGCGATAGAGTTTTTGCGCATCTGCGATATGAATTAGCACCAGCGCCGAGTCGTATTCAAAATGCCCGGCTTCGAAGATACCGGTGACAGTGAATTGTTTGAGACGCGGCAGTATCCCTGCCGGTGTCACTTGCCCTTGCGGCGAGATCAGCACGATTTTGTCGCCCCTGGATACGCCTAAAGCCCGCGCCAGCTCCGTACCCACCACGATGCCAAATTCTCCCGGTACCAACTCATCAAGTTTGCCGTTTATCATCATCCGGTCGAGATCGGCCACCTTGTCTTCCAGAGCCGGCAAGATGCCGCGTACCATCACGCCACGCACAACCTGACCGACCGACACCATGCCCTGAGCGCCGACATAAGGCGCGGCAGCCTCCACTTGAGGATGTTTGCTCGCCTCATGCGCGACCTGGGGCCAATTGGGCAGCGTGCCTTCTACGCTGCTTACCTGGATATGCGAGGCCACGCCGAGGATGCGGGTGCGCACCTCTTTCTGGAAACCATTCATCACCGACATTACGGTGATCAGGGCGGTCATGCCGAGCGTAATACCCAGCAGGGAAATCAGCGAGATAAACGAGATGAAATGGTTGCGGCGCTTGGCACGGGTGTAGCGCAGACCGATGAAGAGTTCGTAGGCAGACACAGATTAAGACACCCGGATATAGAGGGAATGCCGAAGTTTGCCACATTCCGGCAGGGCTTAACAGGCTGTTGACAGACGACCGGACTGACAGGGCATTATCACTCTCCGATCTGTTGTCTTGAAGTTCAGAGATTTCTTAAAATTCTCCTCTGATCCCTACCACCAACGCGCGTCCTGGCAGCGGCGCAAAACTTTTCAAGAAAGAGTTATGCACGCGCATTTCCTCGTTCAGCAGATTCTTGCCTTGCAGAAAGATTCTGATGCCGTTCGCTTTGGTCTTGGTGATCCGGTAACTCATATCGACGTTCAGCAGCGTGTAACCGGGTGTGGTTGTCTCGAGTTCTGCCACGCGGTTTTGGTGCATCACGCGTATTGCACTCAGGTTGGCCGTCCAGGGTCCCATCCTGTGATTCAGTTCCAACCCGAAGCGTGGTGGCGTAGTGCGTGGCACATTGCCGCCGCCATCCAGTTTGCCGCGTACGTAATCGGTAAACAGGCGCAGATCGAGAGCGTCAGGCTTCAGCGTGAAGACCGTCTCCGCTTCCACACCGTAAAATCTTGCGCCGGTCTGGGCAAAATTCTGCACCAGAAAATCACCATTTGGATTAAGCGTTCCATCAGCATCGACGCGATCCGCCACAGCATCCGCGTTGGTGTCGGCGCTGCGCACGAAAATGTAGTTGTTGAACTGGTTATGGAATACATTGACTTTCCATTTCGCCGCGCCAGTAGTTTTGCGCAGGGCGAGATCAATGTTGCTGGAAGTTTCTTTGCTCAAATCATTGTTGCCAGTCTGGAATGTGGCGGTGCCGCGGTGCGCGCCATGTATATACAACTCTTCCGTCGTCGGCGCGCGTTGCCCGCGCGTGGCCGTCAGACCCAGCCCGTAGCCGTCGATGAATTTCCACAGAGTGCCCACGGAGCCGCTGAAGAGACTGAATGCGCGCGATGGGTCGATGTGGTTCTGCGGGTCTTGCGTGGCGCGCTCAACTCGTCCGCCAAATTCCAGCCGCCAGCGATCCCAGTTGCGTTCCTCGACCAGGAACACACCAGTGGAACGCGATTTCGTGACTGGCACGATGGTTTCCGTGCCGAGGGCCGAGAAATTGCGATCCTGGAATTGCACGCCGAGCACTCCTTTCCAGTCTGCTATTGGCGCATGCACGAGTTCGGCGCGGCTTTCGAGCGCCTGATTATTGAAGCGCGTCGCAATCGCGCCGCTGCCCTCGATTTCATGGTGCTTGTAGTCGTTATAGCCCATGCGTACTTTGAGCCTCTCAAAACCAACGAGGGGTTTGTCCAGTTCACCTGACAGATCGTAACGGGTTTGCTTGAGATCGATTTTCGAGCCTTCGGGGCTGGGTACGCCATATTCATTTTCCAGGCGCGAGACCGATCCGCCTAGAAAACCTCTCTCGCCGATAAAGGATCCACCCACGGACACACCTTCCGAATTGACCGCGCTGTTTCTGACGTGGCCCACCGGGGTATCGTAATCGCCCGTTTTGCGTTTAAAACCCCCGACACTCCAGGATACATGACGACCGGCATTACCCTTTGCGTTGAAAGCACCACTGCGTTCCTCCGTCGCCGTGTTGCCGCGCACTTCGATATCGCCGCTCGGTGACTTGAACAGCCGGTTCGGAATGCGGCCTGTTACGACATTGACCACGCCGCCGGTTGCGCCGCCGCCGTAGAGCAGTATTGCCGGACCACGCAGGATTTCGATTTGCGAGGCATTGAACGATTCAACCGTTACTGCATGATCCGGACTGGTGGTCGAGAGATCGAGCGTACCAATGCCGTTTTCCAACACCTGGATACGCGGGCCGTCCAGGCCGCGAATGATCGGGCGGCCGGCACTTGGCCCGAAGGAACTCGATGCCACGCCGAGTTCACGCGAGAGGGTGTCGCCGATGCTTGCTTCGCGCTTACGGCGCAAATCATCGCCCTTTAGCACCGTGACGGGCTGGGCCATGTCAAGTTCGCTGCGATCCTTGAACGGGGTGGCGGTCACGACGACCGGCGGTAATTCGGTTACCTTGCCGGTGTCTTTAACTTGAGCGGACGACATGCCGGGTACGGCAAGTAGCAAAGCAATGACGATAGCTTGCCAGCCGCTGCCAGCAACGGCTTGGTGGAATTGCGCGCGTGATGTGAGGCTAAATTTCATGCCGATTCTGTAAAAGGCTGGAACAGGCGAGTTATCCGCAACTGAGTTGCGTTATCTGAAACGGTTGTGCGTAGTCCGTTGCATGGCGGACAGATGCTGATCCGAGCCAAACAACAAAAACCCCGGTAACGGGCTTGACCGAAAAGGGACAGCTACGGAGGAGTTACACCAGCGGGGGAGCGCGCGTGAGATATGGGGAAGAAAAGTTGCGCAGAATGGGGCGGTGTTTCAAAGACGGTAGCGGCTGCCGCAGCGTCCTGGCAACAAAGAAAAATGCCAGGAAGGGAAGAGCGACACCGAACGCCGTCAAGGCCAAGCAGTCAAGGCAGGCCCGGTCAGCATCAGCATCGCTTTCGGCTTGAATACTATCTGTGGTTGTGTCGAGCGCATCCACGTGCGCAAAGTGCGTGAGCGCATGCGCCGTTTGCAGAACAGGCACGGACAACAACGCCAGTGCCAGAATCAGAAATAAACCTTTACGCAGTATCATCGAAGGGAATTTCCTTGCCGCCGCGAGGGGTTTGTTCGGCGATTCTTATTTTATAGACGAGAAAATTCGTCATGCGCATTCAGCGCACAATCCTTTTACCGTCAACTCGGCTTCCTGAAAGCGGTAACCGGCCGGCAATGGCCAGTCGTGTGCAGCGTCAAGACCATCCAGGCAGATCACTTTGGTGCAGCCAGTGCATTTAAAATGGGCATGCTGGTGTGCGTGGACATCGACGTTGGCACGGAAACGCCATACCCGGTCGTCGCTTGCCACCTTGTGTGCCAGGCCTTTTTCACTCAGCCATTCAAGCACGCGGTAGAGCGTAACCCGGTCCAATTGCAGCTTGCCCAGCAAACGCTCCTCAATTTCGTGGTGCGTGATAGCGCGCTGTTCGGCCAGCAGCACGGCGAGCGCCTGCACTCTGCCTAGCGTCACCCGGTCGCCGGTGCGCCGGATTATCGCTTTGGCTTGTTCCTGGAAATTACTAATCATAAATGGGCTTATTGCAACAAAGTTGCGTTTACTATAATCGAATGATTTTATATGTGCAACAGTATTTGTTGATAACATTGAAGTTTCACGAGAACCAGCGGTCATTGCGCAGTGCAAGCTGGAATAAACGGTGAAATTTCACTCATGAAACTTAAGTTCACTAAAATGCATGGCCTGGGTAATGATTTCGTCGTGATTGACGCCGTGAATCAGTCCGTGTCCCTCACCTCAGCGCAACTACGCTTGCTGGCTGACCGCCATTTCGGCATCGGCTGCGACCAGATTTTGCTGGTGGAGAAAGCGGAAGACGATGCCGATTTCCGCTACCGGATTTATAACGCCGATGGCGGCGAAGTGGAGCAATGCGGCAATGGCGCACGCTGTTTCGTGCGCTATGTGCATGACCGGGGCATGACGCAAAAAAATGAAATTCGCGTGGAGACTCCCGGTGGATTGATTATTCCCAGGCTGGAAGCGAATGGTGAAGTGACCGTCAACATGGGTACGCCGAAATTCGAGCCGCAACAAATTCCGTTCATCGCCGAGAAACGAGCGATGACTTATGCGCTCGATATCGATGGCCGGCAGGTGGAAATCAGCGCCGTTTCTTTGGGTAACCCGCATGCGGTGCAGGTAGTGGCAGATGTAGATGGTGCGCCGGTGCTGACCGAAGGCGCACTGATCGAGCATCATCCGCGCTTTCCGCAACGCGTCAACGCCGGCTATATGCAGGTGCTGGACCGCGGCCATATCCGGCTGCGGGTGTATGAACGCGGTGCAGGTGAAACGCTCGCTTGCGGCACCGGCGCCTGTGCTGCGGTGGTGATTGGCATCAGCCGCGGATTGTTGCAGTCAACAGTTGAAGTCAGTACGCGCGGCGGCAATTTGAGCATACGCTGGGAAGGTGAAGACCAGCCGGTGTGGATGACCGGGCCTGCCGTCGCCGTGTTTGATGGTGAAATTGAATTATGAAATCCAACCAGGGGGAAGCATGAAATTCGGCTCAGAAGAGGTGGCCCAATACTTGCGGGAAAACCCGCAATTTTTCGACGAGTATGCCGATATGCTGGCGGATATTTTTGTCTCTCATCCCCACGGCGGCAGAGCCATTTCCATCAGTGAGCGGCAAATCGTCACGCTGCGGGACAAGAATCAGATCCTGCAGGACAAATTGCGCGAATTGATCAAGTTCGGCGAGGAAAACGACATCATCGGTGAAAAAATGCACCGTCTGGCCATCGTTCTGCTCACTTTCTCTCATCTGGGAAATTTGCTGCATGGTCTGTATTTCAATGTGCGTGAGGATTTCGCCGTGCCGCATGCGGTGCTGCGGCTGTGGAATGTGCCGAGTGCAGGCACAGAATTGCCCGAATTCACCCCGGTCAGCGACGATATCCACATCATTGCCGAAAGCCTGTTGCATCCTTATTGCGGTCCCCACGTCGTCGATGAAATCAAGCAATGGTTCGGCGAAGATGTCGTCCACCTACGCTCGTTCGCGATGGTGCCGCTGCGTGCGGAGCAAACCATCGGCCTGTTGGTGCTGGCAAGCGAAGATCCGCAACGCTTCTATCCGGAAATGGGTACGCTCCACCTGAAACGGCTGGGCGATCTTGTGGGTACCGCCATCGCCCGCATGGATTGATGGCAGCGGCTAGCAAAAGTAGAGGGTGAACTTGGCAGCGCACGATAACCCGGCCGCTGCCGTCTATCTGGCTCATCTTGCCAATGAACGGCGCTTGTCGCCGCTGACCTGTGCGAGCTACGCGCGTGACATTGCCGCCCTGCTGCAGTTGGCAGAAGCAACACCGCTCGACCAGCTGCAAATTCATCACATCCGCCGTTTTGTCGCCCGACTGCACGCTAAAGGGCTCTCTGGCAGAAGTCTGGCGCGTATGCTTTCGGCATGGCGCGGTTTGTATAATTATCTGGCGCGCAATCACGGCTACAGCAGCAATCCCTGCGCCGGACTGCGGGCGCCGAAAACGCCCAAAACCCTGCCGCATGCGCTTTCACCCGACGAGGCGGCGAGGCTGCTGGAATTTCCCGTCGATGACCTGATGGCGTTGCGCGACAAGGCGATGTTCGAGCTATTCTATTCTTCAGGGCTGCGGTTGGCTGAACTTGCCAGCCTGCAACCCGAGAATCTGAGTTTCTCCGATGGCACCGTACGTGTCACCGGCAAGGGCGGCAGAACCCGGGTAGTACCGGTGGGTAGCCAGGCAACACTCGCCTTGACTGCATGGATGAAACCGCGCGCGACCCTGCTCAAACCCGGAGAAACCGCACTGTTTCTGTCCCGGCACGGCAACCGCATCAGTCCGCGCTCGATCAGCCAGCGGCTGAAAATCCGTGCATTGCAGCAAGGCATCAGCGCCAATGTCCACCCGCACGTGCTGCGGCACTCATTCGCTTCACATTTGTTGCAATCCAGCGGTGATTTGCGTGCGGTGCAGGAAATGCTGGGACATGCCAGCATCAGCACCACCCAGGTTTATACCCATCTTGATTTTCAGCATTTGGCGAAGGTATACGATGCGGCGCATCCGCGCGCGAAGAAGAAGAGCTGAAACACGCTTTTCCCACGAATCGGCGTTATAATTCCTGCTCCCCAACGATCTCGAACTAATCCTATGCAACAACATCGCGGTACCACCATACTTTCCGCGCGACGCGGCACGCAAGTCGCGCTGGGCGGCGATGGCCAGGTGACTCTGGGTGCGATCATCGCCAAGGCCAGCGCGCGCAAGGTGCGTCGGCTGTACCATGAAAAAATTCTTGCCGGATTTGCCGGAGGTACTGCCGATGCCTTCACTTTGTTCGAACGCTTTGAAGGCAAGCTGGAAAAGCATCAGGGACATCTGATGCGTTCGGCAGTGGAATTGGCCAAGGACTGGCGTACCGACCGTATCTTGCGGCGGCTGGAAGCGATGCTGATCGTGGCCGACCGCGAAACCACGCTCATCATCACCGGTTCAGGCGACGTGATTGAGCCCGAATTGGGGCTTGCCGCCATCGGCAGCGGCGGTCCTTATGCCCACTCCGCCGCGCGTGCACTGCTGGAAAATACCAGCCAGACACCGCTGGAAATCGTCAAGAATGCGCTCACCATTGCGGGCGACTTGTGCATCTATACCAACCAGAATCACATCATCGAGGTTCTGGAGTAACGCGCCACCATCCACACCCCCACCATGTCCCAAATGACCCCACAAGAAATCGTCCA
>JAYSQR010000102.1:0-14427 GCA_043721435.1 Nitrosospira sp.
GCCATCCCATTGTGTGCGACCCCACACCCATTCAACAGGCCGATGTGCTGATGATAGAGTCAACCTATGGCAACCGTCTGCACCGAAGTATGGCGGACACGCTGGACGAACTGGTTCACGCTGTTAACGATACACTGGAGCGCAAAGGCGGTAATGTAATCGTGCCCGCTTTCACCGTGGGCCGCACCCAGGATCTACTGTTTCTGCTGGTTGATCTCTATCGCCAAGGCAGGCTCGGGGAGATGGATATTTATGTGGATTCACCCATGGCTTTGGCCGCAACAGACATCACCCTGAAGCACGTGGAACTGCTCGACAAGGAGACCGTCAGCACAATGCAGTGGCTAATCCAGAATGGTGGAAAGCCGCGTATCCGTTTTGTGCAGGATGTCGAGGAATCGATACAGCTCAATAACGTGAAGCACGGTGCAATTATTATTTCAGCCAGCGGTATGTGCGATGCCGGACGCATCAAGCATCATCTCAAATACAATTTAGGCAGACCGGAATGCAGCATCCTCATCACAGGTTTCCAAGCTGCGGGGACATTGGGAAGACGAATGGTAGACAGAGCCAAATACGTGAAAATTTTCGGTCAGGAGATACCGGTGCTGGCAGATATTTATACCATTGGCGGCCTCTCGGCCCATGCCGATCAGGCGGGCTTGATGGGCTGGCTAAGGCATTTCCACGCCGCCCCTGAGAAAACCTTTGTGGTGCATGGCGAGCCGATCAGCGCCGCAACTTTGACTGAGGCGATTCAGCAGCAATTGCAATGGAATGTGAGCGTTCCAGCCCAGCTTGCATCGGTTACGTTTTAACCTAAATCCGGCAGTTGACCGCTCGTTTTTAATTTTACGCCATGACACATAATAATTTTTGCAGTATTTGGCCTTCACCTTCTGGGTGAATTCGCTACGGTGCAGATTGCACGATTTTTGCGGCACATGGTTGCGTTGCAACTTCTTGGAATGGAATGACCATTCCGCGTCGTTGCGCCTTGCCCTGCACCCCAAAAACCGCACACTCTACCCCGTCCAACTGCCGGATTTAGGTCAATGAAATTCGATATCGTCATTATTGGCGGCGGACTGGTGGGAGCGAGCCTGGCGCTCGCCCTCAAAGACAGCGGCTTGAAAATAGCCTTGGTGGAGTCGCGCCCCCCCGTCCCGTTGCCTGCTGACACTAGTTGGGACAACCGGATTTACGCCATCAGCCCCGGCAGCGCTGCGTTTCTGCAAACCCTCGGGGTGTGGCAGACGCTCGATGCTGCGCGCATAACACCGGTTTACGAAATGGTGGTGTTTGGGGATGATAGCTCCGCGCGGCTTGATTTTAGCGCCTACGATACCGGCTTGACGGAACTGGCTTTCATCGCGGAAAACCGCCAGCTTCAGGCTGCCGTGTGGAATGCGCTCAAGCGCCGGAAGAAGGGTCTGACAATTTTCTGTCCCGCGCAATGTGCCTCGATAGTATGGAACGAATCTCAGGCTGATTTGCAATTGGCAGATGGTAGTGTGTTGCAAGCTGCATTAATTGTCGGCGCGGATGGCCTGAATTCCTGGGTGCGGAAACAGGCAGGAATCGAGGTTACGCAACATTCCTATCATCAAATCGGTGTGGTGGCAAATTTCAGTACAGAGCTATCCCATCGCAATATTGCTCACCAGTGGTTCCGCCGGGACGGAGTACTGGCGCTGCTGCCGCTGCCGGACAAGCTGGTATCAATGGTGTGGTCTGCAAATGAAGAGCAAGCGCGCGTACTGCTCGATTTGCCGGAAGCAGAATTGTGCCGCCAGGTCGCTGAAGCTTCCTGTCGTGCGCTGGGCAAATTGCAGCTCGTCACGCCACCAGCAGCATTTCCGCTGAATTTCGTACACGTGAAGAAACTGGTGCAGCCGCGTCTTGCGCTCATAGGCGACGCCGCTCACGGCATTCATCCTCTGGCTGGACAGGGTGTGAATCTGGGTTTGCGCGATGCACGCACATTGGCTGCAACCCTTATGGCGCGAGAATCGCAGCCGGATTGCGGCGACTACCGGTTGCTGCGCCGTTACGAACGGGCGCGCAAGGAAGACATCCTGGCGATGGAGCTTGTTACTGACAGTCTGCAAAAATTATTTAACAACGCCAATCCAACGCTTGCCCGCTTGCGTAATTTGGGGTTTGGAATCACTAACCACCTGCCGCTGATAAAAAACCGTCTGATGCAGCATTCGCTGAGTTGAATTTTCGAACCGGCAAATTTCGCAGTCTGGCAGCACGAGTATGCCGTCAAATATTTTTTCTTGAACTGGAGCAGTTATGGTTATGCGCTTAGGTTTCCTGCTTCCCTTTTTGCTGTTATGCCTTTTCCCCAATGCGGCTGTTGCCAATGAGGCGTCATTGAGAAAGGCTCTCCAGGCACATTTTCCTGGTGACAAGATTGAAAGCCTAAAAAAAACTCCTTATCTGGGATTATATGAAGTAGTGGTTGGAGGCGGATTATTTTATACCGACGAGAAAGCGAGCTACTTTTTCTCCGGCCATGTGATTGATCCAAAAACCGGGCAAAGTCTGACCGACGGGCGCCTGCAACAGGTCAAGGAATCGCGGCGGATAAACATTGATTCCCTGCCGCTGGAGTTGGCAATCAAAGCAGTCAAGGGCAACGGCAAACGCCGGGTGGCTGTTTTCTCTGATCCGAATTGCCCTTATTGCAAGCGTCTGGAAACCGAACTGACCAAGATCACCGATGTCACTGTCTATACGCTGCTTTATCCGGTGCTGGGTAGCGGCTCGGTCGCGACGGCTACGGCGATATGGTGTTCCGCTGACCGGCTCAAAGCATGGGACGATTTTATGCTGAAAGGTATCGCTCCGACCGCAAAGAGCTGTGAAACGCCGATCGCTACACTTATTCAGGCGGGCCAGAAACATGGTGTGAGCGGCACCCCGACGTTAATTTTTGCCGATGGATCGGTTGCGCCGGGAATGATACCCGCTGAAATGATTGAGAAGAAACTGAGTGCCATGCCAGCAAAATGAAGTAATCAGTGCTGATTGCGTTATGGCGTATAGCCGTTCGGCATTAACACCCACATCCTGCCGCTCTGTTTCATTTTCCCCGCCTGATTCCCCGCTTCCGGGCCAAAACCCCAGAAGAAATCGGCGCGCACGCCCCCTTTGATGGCACCCCCGGTATCCTGCGCTACCATCAGCCGCTGCAGTTGCCTGCCGCTGTTGGGCCAGGTAGTGGCAAGGAATACCGGTGCGCCTTGAGGTATGGCGCGGGGATCAACCGCAAGACTTCTGCCTGCAGTCAGAGGCACACCGAGTGCGCCCAGCGGCCCCGGCAGGTCGGCAGGCAACTCACGGAAAAAAACATAGCTCGGATTCTGTTGTAGCAATTCGTTCAGCTTGTCCGGATTTTTCTGCCCCCATGCCTTGATTCCTTGCATGGAGGCTTTTTCCAGCGCCAATTCGCCACGCTCCACTAGCAGTCTGCCGATGGATTTATACGGGTGGCCGTTTTGTTCCGCGTAACCGGCGCGCATGATTTCGCCGTTTTCCAGTTCTACCCGGCCCGATCCCTGGATTTGCAGGAAGAATAATTCGACTGCATCCTCCACCCACACAAGCTCGCGTCCCTGTAATGATGCTGTACCCTTGCCCATACCGTTTTCGATCTCGGCACGGCTGTAATAAGGCACCACTTTGCGCCCCTGCAAACGTCCACGCAAGCGCATGTTTCTGAGTTCGGGATAGAGTTCGCCCAGATCGACCACGAGAAGCTCATCGGGCGTGGCATAGAGCGGATAGCGATAACGCCCGGAAGGCTTGCGACTACCTTTCAGCAACGGTTCATAATAGCCGGTGATCAAGCCATCGCTGCCACCATCGGAATTCAATACCTGATGCGGGACGAAACGGCTCTCAAAGAATTGCCGCAACGTGACGTCATCCGGCTGTTGCATTGAGACGGCCTGGGCACAGGTTTCCTGCCATAGCGGTCGGCTTATTAACACCGTGCAGCTTCGCAGGAATGCATCCCATGCTGGCAGAATATCGTCATCCGCCCAGCCCGTCAGTGTGCTCCAGTCAGTTGCCTTGAGCGTGGCGATGGCGGGTGGCGGAATCGCCGTCAGCGGTGTGGGGGGGGCAACCGGCACAGTAGTGCAAGCATTGAGCAGCAACAACAACGCGACACTCAGCAAACTTAATTGGTTTTTCATTGGCTATTGGTTAAAGTCGCACTTGGTAAATATACAACAACGGTAAAAATATGTGGGTATTACTACTGGAAATAGGCGTGGTTCTTGTGCTGATGTTTATCATTGTATGGTGGACCAGGCCGCGCAAAAAAGACGATGAGAAGAAAGATTGAAGTGGCTTTGCTTTGATCTGCAAGTCCAATTTATTCGTCGCATCATCAGGGGCTAAAGCTTGCTCAGGTGGTTTGTGATCGCCACAAACTGCGCCACCGATAAATTTTCTGCACGCAGTCCGGGGTCAATTCCCAGTACCACGTAATCTTCCGGTTTTAGATGACCGTGCAGTGTGTTGCGCAGGGTTTTGCGCCGCTGCGAGAATGCGGCAGAGACGATCCCGGCAAATAATTTCTCCTTGCCCGGCTCGACGGGTGCTTGCCTCAGCGGAGACATGCGCACAATGGCGGACTCGACTTTCGGCACAGGATAGAAGGATTCCGGCGGAACGCCGAAAAGTTGCTCCATTTCAAAGCGGCATTGCAGCATCACGGAAAGCCGTCCGTAATCCGGAGTGGAAGGCGCGGCTACCATGCGCGCCACTACTTCTTTCTGCAGCATGAAATGCATATCACGGATATTTGCTGCGAAGCTGCTCAAGTAAAACAGAATTGGCGTGGAAATGTTGTAGGGCAGGTTGCCGACCACCCGCAGATTATTTCCGAGCACGGAGAAATCAAATGCCAGTGCATCAGCCGAGTATACCGTCAGTTGCTCTGCAGGAAATTCCCGCCGCAGGCGTTCGACAATATCGCGGTCGATTTCCACTACGTGCAGATGGTTGAGCGATTGCAGCAATGGCCGCGTCAATGCACCCAGTCCCGGACCGATCTCCACCAACAGATCGGCTTTGGCCGGGTGTATGGCGAAAATAATATCCGCCACGACTCGGGTATCAACCAGAAAATTCTGGCCGAAGCGCTTGCGGGGAATATGGCGCATGGCTTAGGATTTTCTGTTTCCGACCAGCATCACGGCCAGTTCAATTGCCGCCAGCAAACTGCCTGGATTGGCGCGCCCAGTTGTGGCCAGATCCAATGCGGTGCCGTGATCCACTGACGTGCGGATGAAGGGCAATCCCAGCGTAACGTTGATGCCGGTGCCAAAGCTGGCATGCTTCAACACTGGCAGCCCTTGGTCATGGTACATGGTAAATATGCAATCATAGTTTTTCAGCTGCGATGGATTAAACAGGGTATCGGCCGGTAGCGGGCCGATCAGCTGCATCCCTTCGACGCGCAACTGGTCCAGTACCGGAATGATGATGTCTATCTCTTCGCGGCCAAGATGGCCGGACTCGCCCGCATGGGGGTTTAGTCCTGCCACCGCAATGCGCGGTCTGGCAATGTCGAAGCGCGTGCTCAGATCGTGCTGAATGATGCGTAGTTGCTGTTCCAGGCTGGTGCGCGTAATGGCTGCCGCAACATCCTTGAGCGGCAAATGAGTGGTGGCGAGCGTCACCCGCATGCCGCCGCCGACCAGCATCATTACCACCTGGCTGTGGGTGAGTTGGGACAGATATTCGGTATGCCCGGTGAAAGCAATACCGGCGTCGTTGATGACACCCTTATGCACCGGTGCGGTTACCATCGCAGCAAATTCGCCACTGCTGCAGCCCGCGACAGCTCGATCCAGAGTTTTTAGTACATAGCGGGCATTGACCGGATCGAGCTTGCCGGGAACGGCCGGCTCATTCAATGGCACATGCAGCACTTGCAGCCTGCCAGCCTTGTGTTCAACCGCGACATTCGGGAGATAGTCCGTCAGTTCCAGCGGAAGCCGCAACAACTGGGCGCGTTCCCGCAGCAATCCACGGTCGGCGATGACCACCAGTTTGCATGGCAGGTGCCGTTGCGCGATTTGCACGCACAAGTCGGGGCCGATTCCGGCAGGCTCACCAGCGGTGAGAGCAAGAGTTGTTGGGGTGAGGGTAAGATTGGATAGGGTCACGGCCTGCGCGAAGCGAATCCTAACGTTCTTCTAGCCGGTATTCGACGTAGGCCCGATCACGCAATCGTTGCAGCCATTCCTCGAAAGCCGTGTCAGCTTTACGTGCATGAATGGTCTGGCGCGCCGTTTTCCGCTGTCGATCGCTGCTTATATCCTGGGTGCGTCGTTCGATTACCTGAATCAGGTGCCAGCCGAATGGCGATTGCACCGGTTCGCTGACTTGTCCGGGTTGAAGTGCGTTCATGGCGTGTTCGAATTCCGGTACGGTGTCACCGGGTGAAATCCAGCCCAGGCTGCCGCCCGATGAAGCGCTGGCATCTTCGGAATGAAGCTTTGCCAGTTCCTGAAAACTGGCGCCGTGATCCAGGCGTTCCTTTAGATCAAGAATGCGGCGCCGGGCATCAGCCATAGAGGTGAGTTCGTTGGTTTTGACAAGAATGTGGCGGGCTTGGGTCTGGGTTATTATCACGGTGGCTGCTTGCTGCCCGCGCCGCTCGAGTAGCTTGAAAATATAAAAGCCATTTGGACTCTGGATTACCGGTGTCAACCCACCTGGTTGCATCGACGCCAATACTTCGGCAAATTTTGTTGGTAATTGAGTGCTTGGACGCCAGTCGAGCACACCGCCTTTCATGGCATCGGCAGCGTCAGAGAACTCGGCGGCTACTTGGGCAAACTCTGCTCCACTTTTCAATTTAGCCAGAGCGGCTTCTGCGCGCCGGTACCTGACTTCAATCTGTGCTGGCTCTGCCCGTTCCTGCACCTGCACCAGGATGTGGGCAAGCCGATATTCATTGACGCCACCGCCTGAGGTTTCCTGGCTATGCAGGAAATTATCCACTTCGCCTTCGGTCACAGTGACCCGATTGTCCACTTCACGCTCCTTCAACCGCATCAAGATAAGCTCATTGCGGATTTCATCGCGGAATTTATTAAAATTGACCCCGTCGCGCTCGAGTGCGGCGTAAAGCTCCGGCAGGGACATCTTGTTCTCCTTGGCGATGCGGCGCAGGGTGTCGTCGAGGTCGTTATCACTTACTACCAAGCCGGTTTCCTTAGCCATCTGCAGTTGCAGCCGATTGACGATAAAACGTTCCAGCAACTGCTTCTCCAGCACATCATGCGCAGGTGCCTGCACTCCGCGGGTCTGCAATTGCCTGATGGTATGGCTGAGCATCTCGTCGAGCTCTTTCTGCGTGATGACTTCTTCGTTCACCACTGCAATGATGCGATCTATCGGTGCAATTCTGCCGATGTGGGCGACCTGCTGCGCAACAGCAATTTCGGCCATCAACATGAGCAGTAAAATAAGGAGGCGGGAAGAAGAACTTGTACCCATGCGTATGAAGGTGTTCAGGGGTTACAGAGCAATGAGAATCGGGTGTGGTTTGCGCCACGTACGCGAGTTTATGCTCACGGTCTTGTGGCGCTTCCCAGGTTTCTGGCCGTCGGGCTGGTATCGGTGTAACCGGGAATCCTCTGCTGCAGCGCTTTCAGCGGGCTTATGCCTATCCCCATCAGGCCGTTCAGCTCAAGTTGCAGGAAAGCTGCGGTGGTCGTATGCGCAGGGGTAATGGCTATTTGCGAGAACATGAAGCGCAGCGACCAGCAGCAGGCATTATACTCAATCCCCGCGAGCGATTCTAGGATTCTGGAATCCAGTAGCGAATAGTTTATTTTCCCTACAGCCTGCCATTTTTCGGTAAACCGCCATTGCGTTGAGATGTCGGCCTGGTGCAGTCCAAGCGGGTTCAGAGGGTAGAGTGGTGGGTTCAGACTCAAATTAAGGCCCGGCCCAAAACGGGAGTAACGGTAGCCGAAATTGATCACCTTGCCAAGTTGCGGGCTGTAGCTCAAGGCTGAACGCACCACGTCGACTTCCATCTTGCTCTGATCGAACTGCAAAGTTGTATCGGTCTTGATTTGCGGCGTGAGATGCCCCGTGATTCCTGTAAAAAGATCTATCTTGCTGTTGGCTTGGGGTGTACCTAATGCGGTTACCCGGGCAGGCACGAAATGAAGCACTTGGCCTACGCTGAGGCTCAGGCGCTCTTTGCCGGTGTTTTCTTCAAGAAAACGTGAGGTAAGTCCCAGGGAGAGCCGGTTTGCATCAATGATGCGATCACTGCCGCTGAAGCGGTTCTCGCTAAAAATTTGCGCGAAACTGAAATCTGTAAAGGTGGAATCAAAGTTGGGCAACCGGCTCTGGTCGCGGTAGGGTACATAAACATACATGGCGCGCGGTTCGAGAGTCTGGGTGAATCGTTCTCCACGTAATGCGACACCGCGATCCAGCACGACGCCGCTGTCTAGACTGAATATCGGTAAAGTGCGATCCGGCTGCTGTGTGCCTTGGGAATTCGGATTCAGGTCATAGCTGGTGTGGTGGATGCCGATCTTGGGGATGATATGGCCAAATTCCTTGCGTAGCGGGACGCTGATGCTGGGATTGAGCACCAGGCGATTGCCAGTTGTCTTGGTGGGGTCACGATGAGAAAAGCTCGCCCAACTGCTCTTGAGATCAAGCTCCGTGCCCAACACATTGGGTTTTGTTAGATTTAGAGTGAATTCCGGCAAGCGCTGGTAAACCCCGCTACCACGGATGTTCTGGAAGCTTTGTGCTGTCGCCTTGAAATTCACCGATCCATCCCCCCACAGATTGCGCTGATACGACAAAGATGCCTCCTGCTTCAGATTGGCCTGAGCGGTTTTGGTGACATCGTAGGCCAGGTCAATAAAGTATTGGTTGTCGGAAACCTTGTTGTAATCAAACTTGCCGCTCCAGCCGTAGCCAAACCTTTGTTCATGCTGGAACGACAGATAGTGGCGATTCAGGTCAGAAGCGGTAGCGCCCGGGATTACGCCAGACATTGCGCTCGGCAAGATCTCCAGCAGCAGATTGCCGCTTGCATTCTTTTCCAGATAACGCAATTCGTTTTGCATCATGATGCCGCGGTTGGACATCATTCGTGCCGAGAAGGTCGCATCGATGTTGGGCGCGATATTCCAATAAAATGGCACGGTGAGCTCGGCACCGGTTCTGACGTTGTAACCGATTTCAGGGGCGAGCAAGCCGCTCTTGCGCGTCTTGGTGTCGAGGGAGAAATTCACCCAGGGCGTATAGGCTATCGGCACTCCCTTGAACGCGATCTTAACGTGGCGACCGATGCCCACTTTTTGCTTGTTATCTACTTCCAGGTCATCCGCCAGCAGCATCCAGTCATCATCTCCCGCCGGGCAGGTGGTGTAGCTTCCCTGCCGGACCCGGTAGTTGTTCTCACCCTCGAATAGCAGTAAGTTGGCATTGCCGCGGCCGCTGCCGCCGTCCTTCTGCAGGCCCTTCTGCAGACGATAGTTGACCTGGCTCAGTTGTCCGGTGGTGTTTTCCAGATTCAGCCTGAGTTGTGAGCCCTCTATTATGTCGCCACGACCCTGGTGCTCGATCCGTACGCCGCCTTCAGCCACGATTTCTTCGGTATCCGGGAAATATTTTATTTGCTTGGCCATGATGAGCTTGTCGTCGCTGCGCACTTCAACATCGCCGATGGCCTCGATCATTTTGTCAACGGTGCCTTCCATGCGGTCGGCATCGATGTATACCAGCTTGCTTTCCGAGCCGCCACCACGCAACTCATCTTCGTATAAAGCACCGATTCCCCGCTCGTAGTGGCTCTGTGCTCGTCCAGTCTCCATGAATACAAACTTGTTAGGGTTGACGATCTTCTTGGCTACAGATACCGCTGGTTTGCTGCGGGTGGCTGGTACCGGTGATGCGCCATCAGCCACTGCAAGCGGAGGGACACCGCGCAGCTGAATCTCGCTGACGGCTTCGATGCTGCGTTCATAGTGGCCCTGTATGCGCCCGGCCTCAATGAATGCCGGCATGCTGCTGCTTTTCAATGTTTTCCGTACCAATGGCGGCGCGTCGACAAGCACATTCAGGGTCGGTGATGGTGGCTCAGCAAGCGCATTGAGCGAAATGCAAAGTAAACAAATGAACCAATGAATGGAGCGGGAAAGATGCAAACTCATTTTTTGAATGTTCGCCCTGAAAAGGCTATCCAGCCACGGATGAATTACCGTTCTCAGGTTTGTAAATATCGCATTACCGGTATCGAAGTACGACGGCATGTATCCTTTCGCGGTCGGCTTCCAGAAAAGTGGGGCATGCATCGAGCCTGCCACTCAGCCTGCTAGACGATGCTGCATAGGCGAACAAGGTCGTAAGTGTAACAAAAATAGAGCACAAACCATATGCAAGCCTCGTTGATGCGGGTATTGATGAAAACTTCTAAGCATATTGCTTGCAAGCGAGAAGAAAGCCGATGGGGTTGAGTGTCACTGCTGAAATTATGAAAAAGAGGCATGCGGTCATTTCCGCATTGAATTTCGATGATCAGAAAGGTGTAGCTAACGCAGTATAATCTTGCTCTCTACCTTGAAATAATCCCAGATAATCTCAATGACTGCATGCCGCATCATTTTGCTTCGCCATGGCGAAACCGTGTGGAACCGGGAGAGCCGTATCCAGGGGCATCTCGATAGTCCTCTCAGCGCTACCGGTATCGCCCAGGCTGACGCCCTGGCGCAACGGCTGATGGGTGAAACCTTTGCCGCGCTTTACTGCAGTGATCTGGGTCGCGCGCATGAAACCGCACAACGCATTGCCGCCCATACTCATCATCAAGTTATTCTTGATCCAGGTCTCAGGGAACGCAATCTCGGCATACTGCAAGCGCTTATCCGTACTGAAGCGCAGGCTCTGCACCCGGAAATCTATACCCGTTACCGGACATTTGATCCTGATTGTGTAATTCCCGGCGGCGAGAATGCGCAACAATTCATAGCCAGGGTGATGGCGACTTTTTCCGCTATTGCTGATCGATTTCCTGGGGGAACTGTGGTGGTGGTGACTCATGGCGGGGTGCTGGATGTAATGTACCGTCATGCCAGCGGGCTTCCGTTGCATGGTGCGCGCACGGCCCCACTGCCGAACGCTGGTTTCAATTGTCTGGTCTACGGGGTTGGTGGGCGTTGGTCGCTGCCGCTGTGGGGTGATGTGACTCACTTGCAGGATCCTTTGCCGGGTGATCCATAGTGCCGCCGCTCAAGGCTGATTATTTTTACGCCGGGCCATGCCTGCCGGGCGCAGTTTATTTCATATTTTGGAGTTGAATCTTGCATATCCATATTCTCGGCATTTGCGGCACTTTCATGGGTGGCATCGCGGCGATTGCACGCGAGGCCGGGCATAGGGTCACGGGCTGCGATGCCGGCGTTTATCCGCCGATGAGCATCCAACTGGAATCCCAGGGGATCGATCTGATCGAAGGATACTCGCCGGAACAGATCGGGTTGAATCCCGACGTGTTCGTGGTCGGCAACGTGGTATCGCGCGGCAACCCGCTGATGGAGGAAATTCTCAACCGCAACCTGCCTTATATTTCCGGCCCGCAGTGGCTTGCAGAAAACGTGCTGCGCGACAAATGGGTGCTGGCGGTTGCAGGCACCCACGGCAAGACCAGCACCAGTTCGATGCTGGCATGGATACTGGAGGATGCGGGAATGAAGCCGGGTTTTCTGATCGGTGGCATACCGCAGAATTTTGGCATCTCGGCCCGGCTTGGCAGCGGCTCATCTTTCTTTGTCATCGAAGCGGATGAGTACGACACCGCTTTTTTCGACAAACGTTCCAAGTTTGTGCATTACCGTCCCCGGACCGCGATTCTCAACAATCTGGAGTTCGATCATGCTGACATCTTCGCCGATCTTGCTGCTATCGAGCATCAATTTCACCAATTTGTACGTATCATACCAAGTAATGGACTGATCGTTGCCAATGGCCAGGATGAGAGTTTGCAGCAGGTTCTGGCCAAAGGTTGCTGGACGCCGGTGGAAAAAGTGGGGACAGCCGCTGGCTGGCAGGCGGAAATCCTGGGAGATGGCGGTATTGCCATTTCCTGCAGGGGTGAATCGCAGGGCATCCTGCATTGGGAATTGCTGGGGGAGCACAACCGCATGAACGCGCTGGCGGCGCTGGCCGCCGCCCGCCATGCCGGTGTGCCAGTCAGCAGCGGCATGGCGGCGCTGGCGCAATTCAAGAACGTCAAGCGGCGCATGGAAGTGCGCGGCGTGGTCAACGGCATCACCGTGTACGACGATTTCGCGCATCACCCCACGGCGATCCGCACGACACTGCAAGGTTTGCGCGATAAAGTGGATGGGGCGCGCATCATCGCCGTGCTGGAACCCCGCTCCAACACCATGAAAATGGGTACCTGGAAAGACAGTCTGGCAGGCAGCCTCGCTGCCGCCGACCAGGTGTTCTGCTACACCGCCAATCTGGGATGGAATGCAGCAGAAGCATTGCAATCCCTGGGCGCCAAAACCGCCAGCCATGACAGCCTGGAACAATTGATTGCCGCCATTGCTGCCGCCACCCGCTCCGGCGACCACGTGCTCATCATGAGCAACGGCGGTTTCGGCGGCATCCACGAGAAACTGCTCAAGGCACTGGGTGCAACGGCTGCGGCATGATTTACAGTGGCCGTTCCCCCTCTGACTCTGCTGAGTGCATGAGACAAGTCTGAAATGATCAACGGCAAGACTTTTTACAAGATTCTGGGAATCAGTAGAGATGCTGAGGATGGCGCCATCCGGGCGGCATACAAAACAATTGCGAAACAATCATCTCCAGACGGGCATTCTGCAGGCGCAGAATTTGCTGGTGAAATGATGCGTCAGGCTGATGCTGCTTTTGATGTTTTGTCAGACGTGGACAAAAGGAAACAATACGATACATGGCTGGATACGCAGGCGCCCGCATCACCAGCAGACAAATCATCGCAGGATAGCAAGTCAGCAGAAGCAAACCCGGAATCGCCAGTTGATTCGGAATCTGCTCAGTCTGAAAACCCGGCGCAGGATTACTCGAAATCCATAATAGCCTTTTTCAAGAAAGGTGACTGGATCGTAGTGGTTTTCCTGGTGGTAGTCACTTTCGCATCAAGTAACTTTCTAAAAGACCGGTCCATTTCAGACAATGAATACCGGATAGTAACCGGACAAGTATCACCCCCGGTTATTGAACCGGGTAAATACTCGCTGTCCGGGATTGCAATCGGCGCTGATATTTCGTCCTTGTCCTTAATGGGTACTCCCCCCTCTGCAAGAGAGAATAGGGGGAAATATGTCACAGAGAATTATCCATTATCAGATGGAAATGAGCTGCGCGTGACATATGCGCGTGACGAAACCAAAATAGTTTATTTGGAAACCCATTGGGGCGGTTCGAAATCCGGAACAACGACCGACCTTAAAGGATTCACCTATGGCAAAACTACTCTTCGGGATTTAACCGATAGGATTGGCAGCAATGGATACACATATAGTCAAAGACCCGCGGCGCGTTTCTCAGAGGAGGGCGCCCTGATCATGCTTAATTCGTATGAACTGGAGGAAGCGGGTGCGCAAGTCGTAACATTTGTTACAAAAATTTCGTCCGAGAGAGTTGCATACTTGAACGAAAACAAGGGAAGCGGTAAAGCAGACAAGGAATTCAAATTAGTCGCCATCGTTCTGGCGGACCCGTCATATCTCGATGAAGTATGGGGTTCAAGCAAGGTTTATGATGGAAACTACAAGCCAATAAAATTACACTAATCTACCCAGGCGCATTGACTATCCATCATCGTCTTGATTCGCCATTGCTCTCTGCCATGCTAAAGATCTTAGTTGTGCTAAAAGCTGCCATTCACATGTCAGCACGATTGGTGATGATATGCAGCGGCTGGCAATAAAACCAATACACGCCAGCAAAATACAGTAGCATTATGCGTGTCAGTACTATTAAAAAATACCCTGACGCATACGTCTGGCTAATAATCGTTATGCGTCAAACATAGGTTGCTGCAATGGTCGATTACGAATTGGAGAAAAGAATCCTGGCATTGCGGGAACGCGTTGTCGCTGACTTTGACGCCGGAGACTGGGAAGAAATTGGTCTTCTTACAGGATTCTCTGACTTGATTTCCGGGCACCCGCGTCTGTTGCGTAGCCTTTCTTGGGGAGACGAGGACTACGCAGGGAATGCACTGACAATAATCAAGAAAATTGCTGAGCTAGATGAGAACGCTGAGCGAGGCCCACTTTTGTGGACGGGCAAGTTGATGTTACTTTATCAACTTGTTAGGAGAATCCATGAAACGTATCCCTCGTCGTATTTTCACCG
>JAYSQR010000103.1:0-5378 GCA_043721435.1 Nitrosospira sp.
ATGGAGCAACGTGGCATTGAGTGGGCGTTCACTCGGCAGGATGCAGATACAAAAATGGCTAGGCATTATGTTTCGTAATTAATGGGTTGTTATACTAGCGCAGCAACATCAGCCTGGGGATGGCATCCGCGCCGGCCCACACGACCGCATTCTGCCCAAACTGCCGGCCCAGAACCTGGGCTGTAGTCAGATCCACTCCCAGCGCAAGCAGACTTGGCTCCGGCGGCCAAGTGCCGGATGGATCAGAGCCCGTGCCTTCGATGATCTGATCGGTATGACGGTTCAATTCTTCACGCAGGCGCGCGTGCACCGCCTGGTTCGCTGCGGGACTCTGCGGTTGGCTGCCCGGATTGCAGGCAGTGATGAAGACTGCACATTGTCGGCCTGACCCCGCCAGCAGTTGCGACAGCGCTTCGGAGTACTGATCGATACGCAGGCTGATTGCAGCAGAGCCGGACCCTGCCCGGTAGTCGGCCGTGCGATAACTGTCGATGAGGTCAGCAGGAATTTCGGATGACATCAGAAAAACCTCAGTCTCTCCACGCCGGAAATTGCGGCAAGTCATGAAAGAAAGCCATATCGTGATTGGGCCACAGTTCGGCATCTTCAGCACGGGCGAGAGCCTTGAGCTTGCGGATGCTGGCAAGCGCCAGTGCCGTGTTGTCCTGCCAACAGCAACCGGGGGCGATCTCCTCGGACAGATTCTCGGTCAGATCAGCGGCGTCTCCGCAAAGGATCACCGGCCGGCCTTTGGGCAGCTCGAGCAACAGCGACATGTGCCCTGCAGTATGACCCGGGCTGGCGATGGCCTGCACGCCTGCTGCGACGCTGTATTCACCAGTCTGCAGTTGCCACTGATCCGCAGTGGCCAACTCGTCGGCAAACACGCCGCCGTCCAGTCCGGTACGCGCGGCGGCCAGTTCATCGGCGTGGACATGCACCTCGCAGCCCGGCAGGTCGCAGATGCCGCCGACATGGTCAAAGTGCAGATGGCCGATAAAGACCACGTCGATATCAGAGGGCGCCAGCCCCAGTCGTGCCAGGTAGCGCGGAATGCGCTGCTGTTCCTGCATGTTGGGCGCTTCGATCTGCGGGCGCATCGGGTCGAAATACTGGGTGCGCAAGGCGGGGTCGGCCAGCTTGCGGTAATCGCAGCCCGCATCGTAGAGGATGCGGCCGTTCGGCGTCTCGATCAGGTAGGCGAGAATCGGCGCCTCGATGAACTGACCGTGGCCACGGTTGCGGGTTGAAATGGTCTTCTCATAGCGCAGCGTGCCGGTGAGCAGCGGCCAGACCTTCAGAGCACGAGACATGTTGAATTCCTGAAGATGCGCTTTATCGGCTTATAGGCAGGTTATGCAAACGGTGCTCATGGTTCGCGGAATAACTCATCGAGCGGGTTCTTGGCTACGGGGGCGCTGCCGGAAACGTGCTTCGCAGTGAACTCTTCCTCGATGTTGTCGCGATAGAAGCTCCATGCCGCGCCCGAGCTGCTAAGACGTTGCCAGATTCCCTCGCCAACACCGCTGTATTGCAGCCTGCTGCCGTTGTCGAGCTGAACCTGCAGTATTCGGGCGCGCGCATCATAGCCAATGGCGCGCAACCTGCCCGAATTGATCTTTTTCATTTCCATATTGGCATCTTGAAGACTATTGCGACGCTGATCACTTTAATCTGCTCTCGGTTGGGCTTCTCGAATACGATCGCTAAATTTCATTAGTTCTCTAGCCATAACCTCAAAAGAACTCTTTCTTTCCATTAACTCTTTGTGGCTCAAGCGAATTATAAAAGTACCATTAGTAAATGTTGGGAATGGGGCCAACCTTACAACTTGTACTCCGTTGTCGTCGGCCCATTGGATAATGTCAGAGTGTGCAACTTCATTGCGCTTGTTATATCCCTTTCTGACTCGCTTGCGAATGTGTTCCCATTCGGTTTTTAACTCAATAAATGGATTTGCAGCTATTTCTTCTGAATTTGCTTTCCAATTTATTGCGGCAGCTATCATACCCATCCGAGCGTCAATGGAAATGACGGCATCGAAAACCGCAACGTGAATTCCAATATTAGTAATTGGGCCAGTCGTGGAATTTAGACAATCGTTGTAAACAAGGGATAGATCACGTTCAACCATAGCCCACGTCATGAGACATTCGCCCACAGCCATAGTTATATCGCGCCTGTCTTGTTCTATTGTCATTTTTTCTTACTGGACGTCAATCCGCCGATATGCGAGGCCCTTGCGTCACAACATTGAAAGCCAGTTCAAATTTACGGCTCAAGTTGTTGGCAAGTTTGCTCAGGACTTGCTTGCTGGCTATGGTGCAGCGTAAACGGGAACAGATCACAATTAATCGTATCAACCAAATTACCGGCTAATCGGTTTGTAGCGTATCCGCTTCGGCTTCGCGCCCTCTTCACCCAGGCGCTTGCGCTTGTCCGCTTCATATTCCTGATAGTTGCCGTTGAAGAAGGTCCATTGCGAATCGCCCTCCGCCGCGAGGATATGGGTGGCAATGCGGTCGAGGAACCAGCGGTCGTGCGAGATCACCAGCACGCAGCCGGCGAATTCGAGCAGCGCATCTTCCAGCGCGCGCAGGGTTTCCACGTCCAGATCATTGGAAGGCTCATCCAGCAGCAGCACGTTGCCGCCCGAGATCAGCGTCTTGGCCAGATGCAGCCGGCCGCGTTCGCCGCCGGAAAGATTGCCGACGATCTTGGCCTGGTCGGCGCCCTTGAAGTTGAAACGGCCGATGTAGGCGCGCGCGGGAGTTTCGTACTTGCCTACGGTAAGGATGTCGTTGCCGCCGGAGATGGCATCGAACACGCTCTTGTCGTTCTCCAGCGAGTCGCGCGCCTGATCGACGTGCGCGATCCTGACGGTGGAACCGATTTTCACTTCGCCGGAATCCGGCTGTTCCTTGCCGGTGATCAGCTTGAACAGCGTGGATTTACCCGCGCCGTTCGGGCCGATGATGCCGACGATGGCGCCGGGCGGCACCTTGAAACTGAGGTTGTCGATCAGCAGGCGCTCGCCGTAGACTTTGGAAACATTGTTGAGTTCGATCACCTCATTGCCGAGCCGTTCTGCCACGGGGATGAAAATCTCCTGGGTCTCGTTGCGCTTCTGGTATTCCTGCGAATTGAGTTCTTCAAAGCGGGTGATGCGCGCTTTCGATTTCGCCTGCCGCCCCTTGGGGTTCTGCCGCACCCATTCCAGTTCCTGCTTCATCGACTTCATGTGCGCGTCGATCTGCTTGTTCTCTGTCTCCAGCCGCGCTTCCTTCTGCTCCAGCCAACTGGAGTAATTGCCTTTCCACGGAATGCCGTGGCCGCGATCCAGCTCCAGGATCCATTCGGCGGCGTTGTCGAGAAAGTAGCGGTCATGCGTAACCGCCACCACGGTGCCAGGGAAGCGCACCAGGAATTGTTCCAGCCATTCCACCGACTCGGCATCGAGGTGGTTGGTCGGCTCGTCCAGCAGCAGCATGTCGGGCTTTTCCAGCAGCAGCTTGCACAGCGCCACGCGCCGCTTCTCCCCGCCGGAAAGATTCTTGACCACGGCATCCCACGGCGGCAGACGCAATGCATCGGCGGCGATTTCCAGTTGCTGGTCACTGCCCCCGCTGCCGGCGGCAAGGATGGCTTCCAGCCGTGTCTGTTCGGCGGCAAGCGCATCGAAATCGGCGTCCGGCTCGGCATATGCGGCATAGACTGCATCCAGCTTCTGCTGCGCGCTGGCCGCCTCGCCCAGCCCTTCCTGCACGGCCTCGCGCACGGTCTGCTCCGGGTTGAGCTGCGGCTCCTGCGGCAGGTAGCCGATATTGAGATTGGGCATCGGCAGGGCTTCGCCCTCGAAATCCTTGTCCACCCCCGCCATGATGCGCAGCACGGTGGACTTGCCCGAACCGTTCAGGCCCAGCAGGCCTATCTTGGCGCCCGGGAAGAAACTGAGCGAGATGTTCTTGAGTATCTGCCGCTTGGGGGGAACGACCTTGCCCACGCGGTTCATGGTGAAAACGTATTGCGCCATAGTGTGTTGGTGTCAGTAAGAAATAGTGATTTTGTTTCTCGGAAGTACCCAAGGCGAACAGGTTCTTCACCTCAATTTCGCTGCTGAATTATACCCTCTTAATGCTTTGCCCCGCCTGATCCGCAGAGCGCATTTCCAGGCACATCAGATGCATCCGGTATGACGAAAGCCGTTAACCGGTCTATACTTTTTCTTGATGCACTCGATAAATCTCAGACCGGAGGATCATATGAAACTACGTCAACTAATTGCCATTGCCGCTCTGACCTTGTTCAGCAGCGCGGCCTTTGCGTACCACTGTACAACTGACATGAGAAAAATCGACGCAGCGCTGGAAAAGAACCCGAAACTGAGCGAGGCTCAGGCGGCGGAAGTCAAAAAACTGCGGGCTGAAGGTGAAGTGCTGCATAAAGAAGGCAAGCACAAGGAATCAGTCGAAACCCTCGGCAAGGCAATGAGCATCCTCGGTATCAAGTAATCGCACCGTCCTGACATCATGTCTTCGGGTGTTGCGCCTCCTGGCAGGCGTGGCGATAGGCCAGCAAGGTCTGCTGCGCGCGACCCAGCACGCTGTCTTGCGGATAATTACCCGCCGCATCCGCTATACCAAACGCGCATCCGGCAAGCAGCTCCATGCCTTCGCTCACATGCTCTGCAGTATGAATATGGAATAAACCCTTGGCGACCGCCTCGACCACTCTGCGCTCCAGCATCAGGTGTCGGCGGTTGCGGTGTGGAATCAGCACACCCTGACTCCCATCCAGTCCGGCCATTTCGCAGACGCGGAAGTAACCTTCTATTTTTTCGTTGATCCCGCCCACCGGCAACACTTCGCCGTGCTGATTGACTGCGCCGGTAACGGCAATGCTCTGTTTGAGAGGTAAATCCGACAGAGACGAGAGTAGGATATAAAGCTCGGCACAGGATGCGGAATCCCCTTCCATGCCGTGATATTCCTGTTCGAACACAATTGAGGCATTGAGCGCGAGCGGGGCGGTGTGGACAAATAATGCGGACAGATAGTTCTGCAGAATGAACACGCCCTTGTCGTGGATCGGCCCGGACATTTCCACCTCGCGTTCGATGTTGAGCAAGCCATCTTCACCGGCAAAGGTGCGCGCCGTGATTCGTATCGGAAAGCCGAAACGGTAATCTCCCAGATCTATCTGGGAAAGACCGTTGAGTTGGCCCACTTTCTCACCGTGTACTGTGATCAGCATATCGCCTTCTGCAATGGATTCTTGCAAGCGCTGAGCGGGGTAATCATGACGCAAGATATGCGCATGAAGTGCAGCCTCTACATCCGTCGCCTCGACCAGAAGACCGGCGCGAGCGCGGCAGAGCG
>JAYSQR010000104.1:0-14350 GCA_043721435.1 Nitrosospira sp.
CCAGTCGTATCGCCGGGTAGCTAAGTGCGGAAGAGATAACCGCTGAAAGCATCTAAGCGGGAAACTCGCCTCAAGATGAGACTTCCCGGGGGTTAAACCCTCCTAAAGGTTCGTCGAAGACCACGACGTTGATAGGTCAGGTGTGGAAGCGCAGTAATGCGTTAAGCTAACTGATACTAATTGACCGTGAGGCTTGATCCCATAACCTTGAGCAAGGTATATGGTGTTTGCCCTGATATAATCTCACCCTAATTTACTTCTTCCAGATTGTGGCTTGCGGCAGGACAGCAAGGATCTAACAGTCCTTGGTTCCCGTCACCAGCCATGATTAAAAGTTACGCTTGGCGGCCATAGCGCTTTGGACCCACCCCTTCCCATCCCGAACAGGGTCGTGAAACGAAGTTGCGCCGATGATAGTGTGGATTACCCATGTGAAAGTAGGTCACCGCCAGGCACCTTACAATAAAAAAGCCCCGCTCATCTGAGCGGGGCTTTTTTATGTGCGCCCAGCATGGGCGCACTCTTGTGGGTGTGAGTCCCACCGTAAGTTGATCACAACGAACGAAGTGAAGCGCAACGGGGCTGGAAAGCCTACTTCGGGTTGGCGCAAACGCCTCGGATCTGGCTCAGTCTGGATGAGTGGTTACGGCATCGACTTCGGGCGATGCAACTCAAGCACTGGAAGCGTGGCACGACGATGTACCGGGAGTTGCGTGCGCTCGGCGTATCGCCGGGCGTGGCGCAGAAGGTCGCGGGCAACTCCCGTTGCTGGTGGCGTAACAGCGATGGGTTGCTGAAAACGGTCATGACCATCGCCTATTTTGATCGCCTCGGCGTACCCCGTCTCTCATGACCTCAACTTCTCGAACCGCCCGGTGCGGACCCGCATGCCGGGTGGTGTGGCAGGGGCGCAGTCTATAATGACTGCCCCCTATGCCGATTGTTGAATGTTTCAGCTTATCTAGTCGTTGCGTGCCGGCGCCAGTACGTCGCGGTTGCCGTTGCTTTGCATGGTGGAAACCAGGCCGGCGCGTTCCATTTCCTCGATTAGTCGTGCGGCACGGTTATAGCCAATACGTAAGTGTCGTTGTACCAGTGAGATTGAGGCGCGGCGCGATTTGAGTACAAGCGCAACCGCTTCGTCGTAGAGCGGGTCAGCTTCACCGCCTTCCGGTATGACTGAACTGCCGTTTTCACTTGCATCGCTTTCTTCTTCAGTTGAGTCGAGCACCCCATCCACATAACGTGGCTCACCGTGTTCCTTGAGATATTGCACTACCCGGTGTACTTCCTGATCGGCCACAAAAGCGCCATGCACTCGTTGCGGGTAACCACTGCCGGGCGGCAGATAAAGCATGTCGCCCTGACCCAGCAGGGCTTCGGCGCCCATCTGATCGAGTATGGTGCGCGAGTCCACTTTGCTCGACACCTGAAATGCGACCCGTGTCGGAATGTTGGCTTTGATGAGGCCGGTAATGACATCCACCGAAGGCCGCTGGGTGGCAAGCAATAAATGCACTCCTGCGGCGCGGGCCTTCTGCGCAAGTCTGGCGATCAGCTGTTCTACTTTCTTCCCTACCACCATCATCAAGTCCGCCAGTTCATCGATCACCACCACAATCAGCGGCATCTCCTCCAGCGGCTCCGGGGCATCGGGCGTCAGACTAAACGGATTGGTGAGAGGCTCCCCATTCTTGATTGCATCACGGATTTTCTGATTATAACCACCAAGATTACGCACGCCCAGCGCCGACATCAGTTTGTAACGCCGGTCCATCTCGGCCACACACCAGCGCAGCGCACTTGCTGCCTGGCGCATGTCAGTCACCACCGGTGCCAGCAGATGTGGAATGCCTTCATATACTGACAGCTCCAGCATTTTCGGATCCACCAGGATCAGGCGTACCTGTTCAGGGGTTGCTTTGTAGATGAGGCTCAGGATCATGGCATTGATTGCTACTGATTTGCCCGAACCGGTCGTTCCCGCCACCAGCACATGCGGCATTCTTCCCAGATCGGCCACCACCGGATACCCGCCGATGTCTTTGCCCAGTGCAATAGTCAATGGCGACGCCATGTCGGCGTAAGCCTGCGAACTGAGGATTTCCAGCAGGCGCACCACCTGCCGCTTGGGATTGGGAATTTCCAATCCCATGGTGGTCTTGCCGGGAATGGTTTCCACCACGCGTATGCTCACCACTGATAGCGCCCGCGCCAGGTCTTTCACCAGATTAATAATCTGGTTGCCCTTCACACCCACTGCAGGTTCAATCTCGTAGCGGGTAATAACCGGGCCAGGATAAGCTGCCACTACTTTAACTTCCACACCAAAATCGATCAGTTTGCGTTCGATCAGGCGTGAAGTGAACTCAAGCGTGTCCGTTGATAGTATTTCAACATCTTTTGCGGGTTCATCCAGCAGATGCAGTGGCGGCAAGGGTGAATCAGGCAAATCAACAAACAATGGCGTTTGTTTTTCCTTGCTCACGCGTTGTGATTTGGGGATTGCGGTGGTAGCCGGCTCGATATGCAGCGGCGGATACTCCTCAAAGCGTTTTTTCCCGACCCCGACCAATTCCTCACGCCTGATTGCAGAGACCATCCCTGCGCGACGATCCTGCCAGCTTTGCCAGCGGTGCCTGATGAAGAAAAGACTACCCTCAATCGCGCCACCCAGTTTCTCGATGAAGCGCAGCCACGATAAGCCAGTGAACAGGCTGAAGCCAATCGCGATTGATATTATCAACGCCAGGGTTGCACCGGTAAAGCCAAGTGTCTGTGACAGGCTGTTGCCGATTATCTCTCCCAACATCCCACCCGGCGCTTGCGGCAGCAGAGCTTTAAGCGTATAGAGTCGCAGCGCTTCAAAGCTACTGCTGGCGGCTAGCAGCGCGATAAAGCCAGCAGCCGAGACAAATAACGGACGCCGATCGAATATTCCGACGGCATCAATGCGGCGATAATTCCATGACGCCAAATAGAGGAAAAACAGTACCCACCACCATGCCGAAATACCGAAGAGAGACAGCAATAAATCCACCAGCCATGCGCCTACACGCCCGCCGGCATTATGCACTTGTCCACCGCTGCCACTGTGCGACCAGGCAGGATCGGCGCGGTCATAGCCATAGAATATGAGCACCAGATAAAGTGCGACACCGAGCAACGCGAGTCCGCTGGCTTCGCGTAGTAGCCTGATGATCCTGGGCGGCAAGGGATTGGGGTCCGGCTTTTTCGCCATCGTCTTGTTGACGAAGCTCATGAATAGTATGGAAACATTGGATCAGGGGAAAAGGTCTGATTATATAGGGTTAAACCGGTGGCAAAAAGAAAAACCCCGACGCGCGGGACGGGGTTTGCAAAAGGTAGTCGAGAAATCGGCGTTGGTTGGATCTCGCGGCATGGATATGTGGATGTAAGCATATTCAATTTTTTCGTGTTCGCCTCATTTGTCGTATGGCATGCTATTTCCTGGCAGGATGCGGCTATGGTCGACTATGTGTCATGAGAGGTTAGTTTCTCGTCCAGCACTTCGATCCAGTGTTTGACTGGCAGCGGTGTTCCGCTTTGCAAGTGCATCAGACAGCCGATGTTGGCGGTAACGATCTGGTCAGGATTGCCGGACTCCAGCGCTGCCAGCTTATTTTTCAGCAGCTGCTGTGATAGTTCCGGTTGCAGGATGGAATAAGTGCCCGCTGATCCGCAGCACAAATGGGCATCTGGGACAGCAGTCAACTCAACGCCCGCAGCGACCAGAATTTTTTCCACTACGTCGCGAATTTGCATGCCATGTTGCAGGGTACAAGGGGAATGGAAAGACAATTTTAATTTGTTAGTGTCGAGCGTCGAGTTGCTAAAGAGAGGGGTTCCCTTGCCCATCTCGGCAGCAAGTATTTCACTGACATCTCTGGTCAGTTCCGAAATGCGCGCCGCTTTCTCCGCGTAGACCGGGTCATGTTTCAGCAGATGTCCGTATTCCTTCACCGTCACGCCGCACCCACTGGCAGTCATGACGATGGCTTCCACCCCATGCCTGGCACCATTACCCGCTTTATTTTCCACATACGGCCACCAGGCATCCACATTACGACGCATGTGATCCAATCCTTCCTGCTGGGCATTGAGATGATACGAAACTGCGCCGCAGCATCCTGCATTTTCCGCCTTGACCAGCGAGATGCCGAGCGTGTCCAGCACGCGTGCGGCGGCGCTGTTGATATTTGGCGCCAGCGCCGGTTGCACACAGCCATCCAGCACCAGCATCGTGCGTGTGTGCCGCGCCGCAGGCCATGTTCCTGAAGTTCGCGCCGCTGGTGGTACCGAGCGCTTGAGTCTACCCGACAGCAAGGGACGGACAAGCTGTCCCAGTTTAAGCAGCGATGAGAACACACCAGAATTAGGCAATATCCGGCGCAATGCGTATCGCATGGCGCTGGCTCCCATGTCGCGCCCCACCTGCTTTTCGACGATCCCGCGACCGATATCTGCCAGTCGGCCATAACGCACTCCGGATGGGCAAACCGTCTCACAGGCAAGGCAAGTGAGACAGCGATCCAGATGCAATTGGGTTTTTTGTGTAACTGGCTGGCCTTCCAGCATCTGCTTCATCAGGTAAATGCGACCGCGCGGGCTATCCAGTTCATCACCCAGCAACTGATAGGTTGGACAGGTGGCCAGACAGAAGCCGCAGTGCACACAGGCACGCAATATCGCCTCGGCTTCTTGTCCTTCAGGGGAGTTCTTGATGAAATCGGCGAGATTGGTTTGCATTCTTATAATCCCGGGTACATCCGGCCAGGATTAAGTATTCCCATAGGGTCAAACTTTTCCTTCAGGTGCCGGTGGATATTCATCATCTCCGGTGCGAGCGGATGAAATGCGGCTGCGGATGTTTCGTTGCTGCGAAACAGTGTGGCATGGCCACCCGCAGCCTTTGCCGCCGCGCGTACAGTTTCTGCACCCACCGCTGCGTCGCTTATCAGCCAGCGCAACGCTCCGCTCCACTCAATCAATTGTTGCCCCGGTAAGGATAGCGGCGGCGTGGTCGATTTCATGGACAAGCGCCATAGTGACTTGCCCGGCTGAAAAAACAGGTGGGTCTGTTCACGCACCGATTGCCAGAAGGCCGCACCTTCAGTTACTTCCTCACCGCCCAGTTTCGCATGAGCCGCCCACACCGCGGCTTCGGCTCCGGAAAGCCGCAGGGTGAGCGCGTCATTGCAAAAACAGGTTGCGGAAATCGGCAGCGGTTTGCCTGCCCATTGATTCATCTTATCGATCGCTTCAGCTTCTTTCATCTGCAGGCTTAGCGTCATTTCCATTGGTGGCAACGGCAGCACTTTGAGTGAAACCTCCAGCAACAAACCCAGAGTTCCCATCGAACCCGTCATCAAACGCGAGATATCGTAACCTGCGACATTTTTCATTACCTGTCCGCCGAAACGCAAATCATCTCCCCTGCCGTCAAGCATGCGTACGCCCAGCACAAAGTCACGTACTGCGCCGACGGATGCCCGGCGCGGACCAGACAACCCGGTGGCAACACAACCACCGAGCGTGGCAGCAGCACCAAAATGCGGCGGCTCGAAAGCCAGCATCTGGCGATGCTTGTGTAATTGCCCCTCCAGATCAGCCAGGCGGGTACCGGCGCGAGCAGTCACCACCAGTTCGGTTGGTTCGTAAGCGACGATGCCGCTGTAAGCCGTGACATCAAGCATGTCGATGTTTTGCCCGACAATACGGTTGCCATAAAACTCCTTGCTGCCCCCACCGCATATATGTAACGGTGCTTTACGTTCGGCGGCAGTACGAATGGCATTGGCAAATTGGTCGATGATGTTTTGCATGAATTTTATTGGCTCGCGAGGGCTGCAGTTCAATCAGCCGTTCAGAATCTCGGCAACTCCGGAAATTTTTCCTCGCCCCGATGCACGTGCATCGCGCCGTGTTCCGCACAACGGCGCAGTGTTGGCACGGCTTTGCCGGGATTCAGCAAACCATCGGGATCGAAAGCCGCTTTTACCGCATGAAATATTTTCAGTTCCCCGTTGCTGAACTGTGAACACATCTGGTTTATTTTCTCGATGCCGACGCCATGCTCGCCAGTGATGGTTCCGCCAGCCTCAATGCACATTTCAAGTATTTTCGCGCCAAATTCTTCGGTCTTTTCCAGTTCACCAGGCAGGTTGGCATCGTACAGAATCAACGGATGCAGATTACCGTCGCCGGCGTGAAATACATTCATGCAGCGCAGGCCGTATTCTGTGGAGAGTCTTTCAATACCACCCAGCACGCGCGCGAGATTTTTGCGTGGAATGGTGCCATCCATACAGTAATAATCCGGTGAAATGCGCCCTGCCGCCGGAAACGCAGCTTTACGCCCAGCCCAGAACCTGAGCCGCTCGGCTTCATCGCGGGAGGTCCTGATTTCGATGGCGCCGCTCTGTCGCATGATTTCATCAATGTGCCGGATTTCGTCCGCCACTTCCTCTACCGTGCCATCGGCTTCGCACAACAGGATTGCCGCAGCCTCGAGGTTGTAGCCGACATGGACGTACTCTTCCACTGCACGGGTGGCGATTTTGTCCATCATCTCCATGCCGGCAGGAATAATGCCGGCGCCGATTACATTTGCCACTGCATTAGCTGCCTTGCGGATGTCATCGAAAGCGGCCATGACCACCTGGGCTTTTTCCGCGCTGGGGGTGAGTTTCACCATGATCTCGGTCACGATGCCCAGCATGCCTTCACTGCCGGTCATGAGCGCCAGCAGATCGTAGCCTGGAGCATCCAGGCTGGCGCCGCCAATTTCGAGACTCTCGCCGGCCATGGTCACCACCCGCAATTGGAAAATATTATGCACGGTGAGTCCATATTTCAGACAATGCACTCCCCCCGAGTTCTCCGCCACGTTGCCGCCGATCGAACAGGCGATTTGCGAGGAAGGATCGGGCGCGTAATACAGGCCATAGGGTGCTGCCGCTTCACTGATGGCGAGGTTACGCACACCTGGCTGCACCCGTGCGGTGCGTGCTATCGGATCGACTTCAAGTATCCGTTTCAATTTGGCAAGTGACAGCAAGACACCGGCTGCATGGGGCAATGCGCCGCCGGACAGGCCGGTACCCGCACCCCGCGCAACTACCGGGGTTTCCGACATATGGCAAATCCGCAGAATCCTGATGACTTCATCTTCGGTTTGCGGCAGAGTCACGATCATTGGCGTTTGTCGGTACGCCGATAAACCATCGCACTCATAGGGCTTCAGGTCTTCGCTTTCATACAGCACCGCTTCAGGTGGCAGAAAGGTGCGCAGATTATTGACGAGTTCGAGTGGGTGCATGGTGGGGTTTTATTGAATTTCGTGATTCGCCAGTTTTTCCAATGCGCGCACCATCGCTGAACTATCCCATTTGGCGCCGCCGTGAGCAATGCAAGTGTTAAGCAGTTCCTGGGTGGCGGCGGTGTTGGGCAGGCTTATTCCCAGTGCTTGCGCGCCGGAAAGCGCAAGATTCAGATCTTTCTGATGCAGTTCGATACGGAACCCCGGATCAAATGCGCGCTTGATCATACGCTCGCCGTGGATCTCCAGCACGCGCGATGAAGCAAACCCACCCAGCAAAGCCTGGCGTACCTTGACCGGGTCGGCGCCGGCCTTGGAGGCAAACAGCAATGCTTCACCCACTGCCTCGATAGTTAGCGCGACGATGATCTGATTGGCAATCTTGCAGGTCTGGCCGGTGCCATTGCCTCCGATCAAGGTCACGCTCTTGCCCATCAATCCGAAAACAGGCTGCAATTTTTCGAACACCGTTTCCGCAGCGCCTACCATGATGGTCAGCGTTGCGTTGTTCGCACCCACTTCGCCCCCCGATACCGGCGCATCCGCATAATCACAGCCGAGCTGATTGATGCCGGCAGCGAATCTTCTGGTTTCGATGGGAGAAATGGAGCTCATGTCCACCACAGTCTTGCCCGCACTTAATCCTTGCACTACGCCGTTCTCACCAAACAGTACGCTTTCCACATCTGGAGTATCGGGCAGCATGGTGATGATGATGTCGGCGTTTTGTGCCACTTCTCTGGGCAAGGAACAAGCCTTGCCGCCCTGCTTGACCAACTCTGTCGGTACGCCACTGCGGGAATGCAAGAACAGCGTATGTCCGCCCCTGATAAGATTCCCGGCCATGGGTTTCCCCATGATACCAAGACCGATGAAACCAATTTTCGCCATGCCTGCATTCTCCGGGAAAACATTATGCCGGTCATCTCACCTGCATCACATTGATGCGGTCCAGTATTGTGGCATTTTAACGGCAAGCCCTGGTCGTCGGGGTGAAAACCTTAGGCGGCCTCGCATGTATGAAGTGCCGGAAATCCCGCGTAATACGCTGTTATGCGTAGGTTGTGCAATTTCGGCCAAAATGAATCGAAATAATTTATCATTCACCGGATCAATGTCAACGAGGAAATCGGAATGAGAAAATTTCAATGCGGTGTGTGTGGTCACATCTACGACGAAGCAGTCGGCGATCCGGAACATGGCATTGCAGCCGGCACCCGCTGGGAGGATATTCCGGAGGACTGGGTCTGTCCTGAGTGCGCAGTGGTCAAGGCAGATTTCGAAATGGTAGAGGTCTGAGCATGAGCCGACAGCCTGTGGTTATTGTCGGTAGTGGGCTTGCGGGCTACACTGTGGCGCGCGAGTTTCGTAAACTGGACACTGAGGCACCTGTCCTGATCCTTTCTGCAGATCATGGCGGATTCTACTCCAAGCCAATGCTGTCGAATGCGCTGGCCACAGGCAAATCGCCGGAATCCATACTGAATGCCGATGCGGCGAAGATGGCCGAACAACTGAAAATGACGATACGCCCGCATAGCCGGGTAATGGCCATCGAGCGATCAAGCAATACCCTGGTCTTGCAGGATGGGGAGAAACTATCCTACGGTCAGCTTGTTCTGGCCCTGGGTGCCGATCAGATTCGTCTGCCGCTGGAAGGAAATGGGGCAGAGGCAATATTGTCAGTGAACGATCTCGATGATTACCGCCGTTTCCGTGCTGCGCTGGAAGGAAAAAAGGAAGTTGTCATTCTCGGTGCCGGGTTGATCGGCTGTGAGTTTGCCAACGATCTTGCCATAGCGGGTTATCGGGTGCACTTGATCGACATCAGCACCTGGCCTTTGGGTCGACTCCTGCCGCAGGTTGGCGGCGCCTTCCTGCAGCACAGGCTGGAGGCTGCCGGTGTGGTTTTTCACTTGGGCATTTCTGTCCAGCGAGTGGAACGAATGGATGGGCGCTTGCATCTGATTCTTGCCAACGGCGGAACCATGGAGACAGACGTTGTGCTGTCGGCAGTGGGGTTGCGCCCACGCACTGCTCTGGCTGAAGCGGCCGGTATCGGAGTCAATCGCGGCATCGTGGTGGAGCGGTCATTGCAAACCCAGGACGCGAATATTTATGCGCTGGGTGACTGCGCGGAGGTGGAAGGCAGGGTACTGCCGTTCGTCATGCCGATCATGCACGCCGCCCGCGCACTTGCGGCGACCCTTGCGAGCACCCCGACTCTGGCACGCTACCCTGCTATGCCGGTGTTAGTGAAGACCCCAGCTTGCCCGACCATAGTGTCACCACCTGACGCTGGCGCGAAAGGCGAGTGGCGAACCGAGGAAGATAAAGACGGAGTCAAGGCACTATTCCAAGACGTGGATGGCAATCTGCTTGGTTATGCATTGCTGGGTGCGGCGACCAAGGAGAAGAATGCACTTGCCACGCAGTTGCCGCCAGTGATGGAGTAAGTTCTATAACGAGCGTTTCCTCAGTTTGAGAGTACCATAACAACAGGATCGACCATGGAACGACCGATAACAGGATTTGGGCATGATGACCAGGGAGATCCGATTGCGATTCTCGGTTGCGGGCATCCACAGCATGTGCGGCATAATCCGCCATTTATCAATCGGCCATGGGTCACGACCGAAGAGGGTCGCAGCAGCATGCTGGGGACAACTCTTAATTGCGTCAGGTGCGATAGATTTGAACTGCCGGATGGGTTTGTTTCGTACAAGCAAACGCCTGTTTTTACCGAGGAAACAGTGCCTGCCGGTTTGAAAAAAAACCACTCGACAAGAGCTGGTGTTTGGGCAAAAATTATTGTTACACAAGGCAAGCTTCGATATCGCGTAGATGCTCTGGAAATAGACATGGAATTATCCCAGGATAAGCTTGGAATTGTTGTGCCAGAGGTTCTGCACAGCGTGGAGCCTCTGGGTGCGGTGCGGTTTTTTGTCGAGTTCTACAAGATGCCGGATTGAGCTATCTGACAATGCTATAGCAATGCGCGGAGTGTCGATCAGGCAACATTTTTATTTTACCGCGTTTGTTTTTTCAGTTGCTTGTAAGGGGATGTGGGAAGAAGAAACCAAGAGCTTGAATCGTGAAAGGAGAGAATCATGATTGATTTAGATCTGTTTGAATCGTTGCTAAGCTGCAGCACGGTTGAAGAACTTCATGCCACCACCACTGCCATCAGCAAGCAAATGGGGTTTGAGCATTTTCTTTACGGAGTGCAGGTGAATACTTCACTCGTCCAACCATACCAATTTATTCTGAGTGGCTATTCCAAGCAATGGCGGGAGCATTACATCGAGATGAATTACCAAGCGGTTGACCCAACAGTTCGCCATTGCATCACGAACAAACGGGTGGTTCCCATCACTTGGGACGACAGTGTCTTCAAAGAGCCTATCAATGCAAGATTTATGGGTGAAGCGAAAGAAGCTGGTTTAAGATATGGAGCCAGTTTTGCCGTACACGGCGGGCGCGGAGAGACCGCGATGTTAAGTCTGGCCACCTGCAGAGCAGCACGCGAGGCTAGAAGCGATGTTGCTGTCAGCTTGGCGCAGGGTCAACTGCTGGCGTGTTACTTACACGAGGCTGTGCAGCGCATCGTGCTGGCTCAGGGACCATTAAAGATTCAGAAAGTCAGCCTGACCCCGCGCGAAAAAGAATGTCTGTTATGGGCAGCCGAAGGCAAAACTGCCTGGGAGATTGGCGCTATCATCAATGCCTCCGAACGCACTGCAGTGTTTCACCTGCAGAATGCAGCGAACAAAATGGGGGTAAAGAATCGCCAACATGCAATCTCGCGGGCAGTGTCCCAGGGCTTGATCTCACCCTGAAATTTTTTACCGCCACCTCCGTATTCATTCTCCCGCTCTCCTCAGTCCATCTTCCGGCGAGAGATGGTGCCGAAGGGGGCGAATGAGACAAAAGAAGATCATCCTCTCCCCGTAATTCACTAAAAATTCCCCGTAATCCAAGCCTCACAAAAACCTGCCAGGGCTTATGCAGCGAGGTTTTCAGTCAATATTGGCGAGCCTGTCCTGTAAGATTTGACAGCTAGACCAGCGTTTCATTATGTCGTCTCATAGCCCCATCTTCAATCAACAGGGGGCTGAAATGGAACAGGTCATGCTGGCGCAACACCGGGACGGGTCGCTCAATCATCAAACCACCGCAGCCATGTACCGGCTGCGGCACGATGTTTTTCATGACCGGCTGGGGTGGGATGTCGTGAGCGACAACGGCATGGAACACGACGAGTTTGATGAGCTTGACCCGGTTTATGTACTGGCCAAAAGGGATCTGGAGGTGAGGGGTTGTTGGCGCCTGCTGCCGACTACCGGCCCCTATATGCTCAAAGATGTTTTTCCTCAGTTATTGCATGGGGAGGCTGCGCCACAACGCCACGATGTGTGGGAATTGAGCCGGTTTGCGGCTGCCACCGATGGAACTGAAGAGGCCGGGTTTGGCTTGAGCAAATTGCCTGTCGAAATGATTCGCCTAGCCGTGCGATTCGCCAAAGAAAATGGAATCCGCCGCTATGTTTCAGTAACCAGTGTGGCGGTAGAAAGGCTATTCAGGAAGATGGGATTAAGTGTTACCCGCCTGGGTGCTCCCATTAAAATCGGCCGGGTGCTGACCGTCGCCTGCACCCTGGAAATTGACGAAATCACCGAATTTGCATTGTTTGGCACTCTGCCTGAACACGCACACAGGGAGGCAGTATGAATATTCTCATGCTGGCTGATGAACCGGATATGCGACAGCTTCTTGACAAGTTGCTGGCAAGAACAGAACACCAGCTAACCCGCCGCAAGCTTGATGATGATGCTTTGGAGATTTATCTCGACGATTATGACATGGTGCTGGTGGATGGCAATGTGCGCGATTGCACTCAGCAGGCGAATCTGCTGGGCTGGATTCGGGAAGCGAGGCGACGTTATCCGCATCTGCCGGTGGCAGTGATGAACTGTGTGGGGTCTCACGTGTCGTCTGAAAATCGAAGAATGGGCGGCGAAACCTCGCATGCCTGCGGTGTTTCGAAATCTGCCGATGGCGTATGGAACATGCGCTGCCGTCTGCAGGAACTTGCCTTGGATGAGACCGCCGCTCTGATGCGTGACGTGTGCGAACGGCCGCCACTGGAGCCGATAGTTTTTGAATATTCGGGGCGAGAATGAAATATGACTAAAAGCCCTGACTAATGGCCGGCTGAAGCACGTAAAGCCACATGGTCTTGCCAGCATTGGTTTGTGTGGTGAGGAGTGTTCCGCCATCCTGCCCGTCCATCTGGTCGCACACTGCAAGCTCGTGCTCCAGTCGGTGAAAACCGGAATTACCGCAGTACTGATGAATCAGACGGGTCACCCAGGCAAAAGTACGGCGTAACCCATGAAACCCAAAGATAACAATCACGACATTATCAAAATCCTCCTCGCCGGGAGCGGCCCGGCTCAACTGGAACAGTTGCGACTCCTGCTTGAGGGACACGGTTTCTCGGTTGTAGTTGCGGTCAATGGCAAAGAGGCACTCGCCGCCGCCGCGCGATGCAAGCCCACTCTGATAATCAGCGATATCGTGATGCCGGAACTGGACGGCTACGGGCTGTGCAAGGCGATCAAGTCAGACGATCAGTTAAAGGATGTCCCGGTCATCCTGCTCACCGCGCTTGCCGATCCGCAGGACATTCTGCTGGGCCTGGAGAGCGGGACAGACAATTCCATCCGTAAATCCTACGACGCGGAATACCTGTTGTCCCTGCTGTCGCGCATCGACTACGCTCTTATGAACCTCGGCCTGTGCAAGAAAATGCAAACAGGTGCAGAAATCAGCTTCGGTGGTCAGAGACATTTCATTACTTCCGACCGACAGAAGATCCTGGATCTGCTGATTGCGACCCACGAACAGGTCGCCCACAGCAACGATAAGCTCACGGCGCGGGAAAGGGATCTGACGCAGGCCACCTTCTTCAATGACGAACTCAAGAAGCGGGTGAAAGACCTGCTGGATTCCAACGATATGCTCAACGGACTGCATCACATTACCGTTGGACTGAATCAGGCGATCAGTCGGCAACAGGTGGCGGAGTCAGCACTGAAACGAGTTTTGGAACTGCCGGGAATGCGGGCTGGCTGGATTATTTTGCGGGAAGGGGAATCCTGTTTCCGGCTCGCTGCCGCTCAAAATTTACCACCGGCACTCGCGGTTCCCGGCGCGATGGAGGTTGATTGCGTGTGCCAGCGCAAGCTCCAATCCGAAGGAGTCAACTATGTGACCAGCATCATGGAATGCGAACGCCTCGGCAAGGCCAATGACGGTACGCCGGGGCCACGCCACCACGCCAGTGTCCCGCTGTGGCTCGGCGACCGCACGCTGGGATTTATGAATCTGATTGGGCCACAAGATCGGCTGTTCGACGCTGCCGCATTAAAGATCCTGCATGGCGTCGGAAACCAAGTGGCTGTAGCGCTGGAACGGGCCCGGCTCCAAGAAAACCTGGAGCAACTGGTGGAGCAGCGCACTACCGCACTGACTGCGGAAATTGCGGAAAGAAAGAAACAGGAAATGAAAGTGGCGCACCTGAATCGCGTGTATGCTGTTTTGAGCGGCATCAGCATGACCCTTATCCGCGCCAGCAGCCAGCAAGGGTTGTTCGAGGATGCTTGCCGTATCGCAGTGGAGCAGGGCAAGTTCAGAATGGCCTGGATCGGTTTATTCGATCCGAACGGGGTGGACGTCACAGCCGTGGCGAAGGCGGGTTTCGACGAAGGCTATCTCGATAACATGCAGTTTTCTGTACGGGATGATTCGCCGGACAGCAGCAAATTGGTATTGCTGTTGTTACGGGAAAAAGCAACGGTGGTCTGCAACGATATCTACACCGATCCGTGGATGACACAATGGCGAGATGAGGCGTTGCGGCGCGATTACCGTTCGATGGTGGCGCTCCCGCTGCATGCGAAAGACAAGGTGGTGGGATTGTTCATGCTCTATGCATCGGAGACG
>JAYSQR010000105.1:0-5356 GCA_043721435.1 Nitrosospira sp.
CAGCGCTACTAGCGAGATGAACAAAATGTAGGGGAATGTGATGCGCAGCAGTTCGACTGTCAGCGCAAATTTCTGCGGGCTGGCGGAAAACCCCGGTGCGCTCACATAGATCAGCAGCGGTGCCGCAATCACGCCAATCAGCGTAACTACGAACAACGTAATACCCAGCAGCGTCGCAACATGATCGACTAGATCTTGTGTTTCCGCCGGCGTGCGGCTGTTCTTGTATTCTGCAAGTATAGGTACAAATGCCTGCGAAAATGCACCCTCGGCGAATATGCGGCGCAACAAATTGGGAATACGAAAGGCAACGAAAAATGCATCGGTGGCAATGCCCGCGCCAAAAATACGGGCAATCAACACATCGCGCACGAATCCGAGAATACGGGATACCAGAGTCATGCCGCTGACGGTAGCGAGGGTTCTGAGCAGATTCATGGGAGAGTATGTTACCCTGAATACTCTTACCGGTTCACGTGATTGGGCAACAACCTGATCAGTTTCCTGCCCCCGCTCTGCGGGCGATGACGCGTCGATTACTCATCCGCACCCCTTTATTTCTCCTTGCAAGATGCTGCGAATAAACGTAGAATCCGCGTCTTATCAGCAATCGTCGAATGAATTGAGGAATCTTCATGGCCAATAGCGCCCAAGCCAGAAAACGTGCAAGACAAACCGTCAAGCAACGCGATCATAACACCAGTCTGCGTTCAGAACTGCGCACTGCAATCAAGCATGTGAGAAAGGCTGTTGAGGCCGGCGACAAAACTGCTGCACAAGCCGTATTCAAAGCTTCCATTAGCACTGTAGATTCGATCGCCGATAAGCGGATCATCCACAAGAACAAGGCTGCACGCCACAAGAGCCGCCTATCCGCCGCCATCAAGGCAATGGCCTGAGCCGGCCAGCCGCATAAAAAAAGCCCGGACATTTCCAGGCTTTTTTGTTTTCCCTATCCCCTCGCATCCGCGTCATCGCACTGCCCTTCCAAAAATCTGCGGAATCATGCTCATGAACGTTGAATTCCAATTCATCGCTGTTTTGCTGCCAACCACATGCAACGCGCTTCATACGTAGCATTCCTTGAGTCCCGTTTCAGGGCTTGCAATCGCCGATGTTTTAGCGCATAAAACCATTTTTGGAATGGGTAGCGCCACATGAAAAAGCCAGTTAGTCGAATACTCGTCATCAATGATGAAAAACTGGTGCTGAAGGAACTCACCAAGGGGTTGAACGCCGCCGCCAAGTCCCTGGAAAATCCCTTGGTTATCAGTTTCATTGGCGTCACCACTGCGCACGAGTCGCTACAGGCAATTGAGGCGGACGGCGACATTCAGGCGGTGGTAGTGGACGACACACTTTATACCCTGAAAAACGCAGAAAAGGGTTCCCGCAGTCTGCAAATGACGGCGCTGGAGCTGGTGCAGAGAATCAATCGCTTCCGTCCCGAGCTGAATATCTACATTCTGATCGCGCAAGAACAAGAAGATGAAGTGGTGGACGCACTCTTTTCCGAAACGGTGGATGGCTATTTCTACCGCGAGGAACGGGATTACCGTGGCATGTACCGTATTCTCAACGCCCAACTGCAGGAAAAAGCGCGCACTCCGTTCTATGATCAGCTTAAGAATTATGTGTTGATGGCGAAGGATGCCTGGCACACGCCCGGGCATTCCTCCGGCGATTCGTTACGCGACAGCCCCTGGGCCAGCGACTTCTACGAGTTCTTTGGCGAGCATATTTTCCGTGCCGACCTGTCCGTATCGGTGCCGATGCTCGACTCGCTGATGGAACCTACTGGCGTGATTGCGGAAGCACAAAAAATTGCAGCCAAGGCATTCGGTGCGCAACGCACATTTTTCGCCACCAACGGCACTTCCACCGCCAACAAGGTGATATTCCAGACTCTGCTTGCCCCCGGCGATAAATTGCTGCTGGATCGCAACTGCCACAAGTCAGTGCATCATGGTGTCGTGCTATCCGGTGCTCACCCGATTTATCTCGACTCGTCGGTCAACAAGAAATTCAGCGTTTACGGGCCAGTACCGAAACAGACCTTGCTCAGCGCCATTGAAAAACATCCAGACGCACAGGCGCTGATACTGACCAATTGTACTTATGATGGTCTGCGCTACGATTTATTGCCCATCATCCAGGCAGCACACGCTAAAGGCATCAAGGTTATTATCGACGAGGCCTGGTACGGCTTCGCCCGCTTTCATCCAGCCTTCCGCCCCACCGCGCTGGAAGCAGGCGCAGATTATGCCACCCAGAGTACACACAAAGTGCTGTCAGCTTTTTCCCAATCCAGCATGATCCATGTCAACGATCCTGATTTCAACGAACATTTGTTCCGCGAGAATTTCAACATGCATACTTCCACCAGCCCGCAGTACAGCATGATTGCGAGTCTCGATGTGGCGCGCAAGCAGGCGATGCTGGAAGGGTACAAACTGCTCTCACGTACACTGGAACTGGCAAAGGAAGTGCGCATGCAAATCAATTCCACCGGGGTATTCCGGGTATTGGAGCTACCCGATCTGCTGCCTGATGAAGTGAAGCATGACAATATTCAACTCGATCCCACCAAAGTCACGGTGGACATTTCCCGCTGCGGCTACACCGTGGAAGAATTGATTCAGGAATTGTTCGAGCGATATAACATCCAGGTGGAGAAATCCACTTTCAACACCCTCACCCTGCTACTCACCATCGGCACCACCCGCAGCAAAGTCTCGCGCCTTTACGACGCACTGATGCGCATCGCCCGCGAGGGCCGTGCTCCACGCCGGCTCTACCAGAGCCCGCAGATTCCAAACTTTACCGACTTGAAATACCTGCCACGCGACGCCTTCTACTGCGGCGGCGAACTGATGCCATTGCTGGACGAGCAGGAGCAGGAGAATACCCATCTGAGCGGCAGAGTGTGCGCCGATCAGATCACCCCCTACCCTCCTGGCATACCCGTGCTGGTGCCGGGACAAACCATTACCCAGGACGTCATACATTATCTGGTATGCATGCTGCGCTCACAGAAACGAGTCGAGGCACACGGAATCGTTTACGACGGCTACCTGCCATGTCTGCGACTGTTAACCCCCCCCGAGGAAAAAGGCTTGAAAAAGTTGGCCAAATAGGTAAAGATGACTGGCGCACAATAAACAATTCACGGCGGCTGATGCCGCCGTGTTTCATTCTGGCTCTGGAAAAACCGGGTATTAACTTATGTCAAATCTGATGAACACCTACTCGCAGTTACCTGTCACCTTCGTCAAAGGTGACGGCGTGTGGCTGTGGGACGACAACGGCAAACGCTATCTTGATGCGCTTGCTGGTGTTGCCGTATGTGGTCTGGGGCATTGTCACCCGGAACTGGTGAAAGCAATTTGCGAGCAAGCCAGAACGCTGATCCATACTTCCAACCTATACCATATCGGCAAACAGGAACAACTGGCCAGCAAGCTGGCCATTCTGTCAGGCATGGATAACGCATTCTTCTGCAATTCGGGCGCAGAAGCAAACGAAGCCGCAATCAAACTGGCAAGGCTGTATGGCCATAACAAAGGCATAGACCTGCCCACCATCGTAGTGATGGAGAAATCCTTCCACGGCCGCACCATGGCGACCTTGACCGCAAGCGGCAATCGCAAGGTGCAGGCTGGTTTTGAACCGCTACTCACCGGCTTTGCACGAGTTCCATACAATGACCTGGAAGCAGTGGCGCAAGTGGCCGTACATAACAAGAATGTTGTCGCCATTCTGGTCGAGCCGTATCAAGGCGAAGGTGGCGTCAATGTACCGCAGGCGCACTATCTGCAAGGCCTGCGCCACCTGTGTGACCAGCATGGCTGGCTGCTGATGCTGGACGAGGTACAATGCGGCATCGGTCGTAGCGGCAAATGGTTTGCCTTCCAGCACAGCGGCATCTTCCCCGATGTAATGACGCTGGCCAAGGGCTTGGGCTCTGGTGTAGCCATCGGCGCCTGCCTCGCGAAAGGTGCGGCGGCAGAGGTGTTCAAGCCGGGCAATCACGCTTCCACTTTCGGCGGCAACCCGTTGGCCTGTACTGCGGCACTCACCACGCTGAATGTAATCGAGAAAGATGACCTGATACGTAACGCAATGGAATTAGGCGATTTCATGCGGAGCGCGTTCAAGGCACAGCTGGCTGACGTGGCTGGTATCATACAGATTCGTGGCCAAGGATTGATGATCGGTATCGAACTTTCCAAGCCCTGCGGCGAGCTGGTGAAAAAAGCATTGGAACAGGGGCTACTGATCAACGTAACTTCAGATAAAGTAGTGCGGCTGCTGCCACCACTGATAATGCAGCGGACTGAAGCGGAGCTGGTAGTAAATGCCGTATCAGCGCTGGTGAAAGAATTTCTGAGAACATGAAGACCCGAGGATAGCAGGGCAGACCACCCTGCTGTGTTTTTTGTAAACGAGTGTACCCACCCCGCTTATTTCATTGCGCCCAGCATGCAACTCAAACACTTTTTACAATTCAATGACTTCACCCGCGAGGAATTCGAGCATCTGTTCGAACGCGCACGCTGGATCAAGCACGAATTCAAGCAATACCGGCGCTATTGGCCGCTGGAAGACCGTACCCTGGCGATGATTTTCGACAAGCATTCGACTCGTACGCGCTTGTCGTTCGAAGCCGGCATGCATCAGTTGGGCGGCACGGCGATCTATCTCTCCACCCGCGATACCCAACTGGGGCGCGGCGAGCCAGTGGAAGACGCAGCGCGGGTGATTTCGCGCATGGTGGATATCGTCATGATCCGCACTTATGAGCATGACATCATCGAGCGCTTCGCCGCGCATTCGCGGGTACCGGTGATCAACGGCTTGACTGACGAGTATCATCCCTGTCAGATCATGGGCGATATTTTCACTTTCATTGAGCAGCGTGGGAGCATCGCTGGCAAGACAGTGGCATGGATCGGTGATTCCAACAACGTCTGTAACACCTGGCTGCAGGCAGCAGAAGTGTTTGATTTTAACGTGCATGTCTCCACCCCCCCCGGCTACGAAGTCGAACCGGAACGGGCTGGGCTTTACGGCACCGGCCACTATGAGGAATTTGCCGATCCGCTTGATGCGGTAAAAGGCGCCGATCTCGTCACCACCGACGTGTGGACCAGCATGGGTTTCGAGGCCGAAACCGAGGAGCGGAAAAAAGATTTTGCCGACTTCCGGGTGGATGCCGAAATGATGTCCTGCACCAAAAAGGAGACGCTGTTCATGCACTGTCTACCTGCCCATCGCGGTGAAGAAGTGGCGGCGGAAGTCATTGATGGGCCTCAATCGGTGGTGTGGGAGGAAGCGGAGAATCGACTACACACAC